>JAQAJI010000057.1 GCA_028278665.1 Candidatus Rariloculus versatilis | reverse complement strand
AACGTTTCGGTGTAGATGGCCCGGTCCCGGCCGGCCTCGTCACGACCCGCCCGCTCTGCGAACTCGTCCGGCGTCAGGGATTCGCGCGTCCCGTGACGCGAGTTGCGGTTCGTTCCGACACCTCGCATGTCGTCCGTGCTCCATACGCCCTCGAAGCTCGGATCGCCCCAGGACGTTCTCGGTACCTCCCAGTTCGGGTCGGTGAGTGCCGCTATGGTCGTTTCGGCCGGTACCAAACGAATTTCGGGAAGTTCTGCGTCCGGGAGGCCGCCCGGCTGCTGCGCCGACGCTGTCATCGGGAGCGATCCCGCGATCGCAAGCGCGCAAACGAATGCCGACATAACTGTACTTCGCATCGTTACTGCTCCTCGCCGACTGCTCGGATCGTTGTCGGCCTGGCATGTGAAACAATCGACTTCATCGGTTCTCGCCCCTTGCGTAATCGATGAGCACGCGCATGAATTTTACTACGAGGGTGAGAAAGATCGGCCCCGGTCCGAGCACTTTCGTGCTGACAATCCTGAATTTCGGCAACCGGAGCCGACGGTCGACCGGGTCGCCCGCGGCAAGTGCCGGCAGTGCGAACACGAACACGTTCGATCCGCCGGTCCCGGGCTCGAGGTCCGGCAACAGCCGGCCGGCGGTTGCGGCAACCAGGGACGGTCCGGTGCTCACCGCGACGTACTGGCGACCGGCAACGGCAAAGCTGATCGGGTAGCCGCTGACCGCCGCTTCGAGATTCGTCTCCCAGAGGACCTGGCCCGTCTCGTCGTCGAACGCCCGGAATCCGCCGTGCGAATCTCCGCCGAAAATGAGGCCGCCGCCCGTGGCGACCACAGACAGGGCCGCAGGACGCTGGTCGTAGCGCCACAAGGCCTCGCCGGTTTCCGCCGAGACCGCCCAGATCGAGCCGAGCTTGTCCGTGCCGGGCGCGAGTTGCGGCGGCATATCCAGACCGTAGACCTGCGAAGGATCGCGTTCGCCGGAAACGACCGATGCATTCATGCAGGTGTTCTGCATCGGGACATACATGGCGTTGGTCAACGGGCTGTAGGCGCCGGCCGGCCAGTTCCTGCCGCCAGCCGCGGCCGGGCAGATCATGATTTGCTGACCTGCAGCCGTGAAAAGCGTGTCCGGATTGACCGTAACCTCGCCGGTCGCACCGTCGATGTCGCTCACGACGTGCTGCATCAGCGTCGTTCGCGCCCACAGAAACTCGCCGGTCGTCCGGTCGAGCGTGTAGACGATGCCGGTCTTGCCGGGGATGCCGGTGACGACCTGACGGCGCTCGCCGGGTTCGATCGCCGGGTTGATCCATGCGACCTCGTCGGGATCGGGGGACACTGCAGTGTCGACGAGCACCCGCTCGAACGGATGATCCAGGTCCCAGTGATCGACGACGTGCTGGTAGTACCAGACGATCTCGCCGCTGTCGCCGTCGAGCGCGAGGGTCGAATTGTGATAGAGATGCTTGTTGTCGTTGCCGCCGAGAATGAACTTCGGCGCGGGGATGGTCACCGAAGTGCCGACATAGACCATGTCGAGTACCGGGTCGAAACTCGGCACCATCCAGGTCCCGACGTGCCAGCGCTCTTCGAGCGGCACGTCACCCCAGGTCTCGCCGCCGGGTTCTCCGGGACGCGGGATCGTGCGCGCACGCCAGAGTTCCTCGCCGGTACGCGCATCGTGCGCGGTGACGATGCACGACTCGTGAGTGGCCGCGGGCTGACATTGCCGGCCCGTGATGACCCGGCCATTGCCGATGATCGGACCTGAACTCGCCCGCGCCGGCAGCGTCGCCTCCACGACCGGCGTTTCCCAGACCAGTTCGCCGGTGTGCGCATCGAGCGCGTAGATCTGATTGTCGCCGCTGGCGTTGATGATCGTCTCGCCCCAGATTGCAATGTTGCGGTTCGTTCCGCCGCGCGCACCCTCCGGGTACTCGCGCTGGTACTCCCATAGCAGTTCGCCAGTCCCGGCATCGAACGCCTGGATGTAATCGTTGGCGTTCGGCATGTACATCACGCCGTCATAGACGAGCGGCGTGCCCTCGTGGATGCCTGTGCCGACCGGCTGTTGCCAGACCAGATCGAGACCTGCCACGTTGGCCGCGTCGATCTGATCGAGCGGGCTATAGCCCCACCCGGCAGTCGTCCGCCGCCAGGACAGCCAGTCGCCGGGCTCCGGCGACTGCAACATTTCGTCGGTCACCGGGACGAACTCGCGAGGCTCCTGGGCACTCAATGGGGTGCCGGCGATCAACGCGCAGGTCGTTGCGCAGGTCAGGCAGATATGCTTCATGGGTGTTCCTTTCCGGCAAGAGCCGGCGCGGGGCGAGAAATCAGGCCCTGCAATTCGGGATCCCGGTTCGAAAGGTGCCTTGCCCGCGACGTGAGCAGCTCACTCGAGGTGATCACTCCGACAACATGTTGAGCGGCGGCAAGCGGGCGCCGGTGCCCGGGCCCGGCTCCTCGCCGGCCACCACGGGCAACGTCAGGGTCCCGATGCCCTCGATGGTCGCGACAATCTCCTCGCCGGGCTGCAGGAAGCGCTGCTCGCCGCGTACGGCGGTTCCCATCCCGACGCCCCCGGAAGTGCCGTTGTTGATCACGTCGCCGGGATAAAGCGTGATGATCGACGAGGCGTATTCGATGAGCTCATAGAGCGAGTGAATCATGTCGCCGGCCCGGGCTTCCTGCATCTGTTCGCCGTCGACGCTCAGCGTCTGGTGAAGTCTTTCCATCGGGTCGCCATAGAACTCCTTTGGCACGATCCACGGACCCTGCGGTGCAAACGAGTCATGCCCCTTGCCCACGAACCAGTCCGACTGGAACGGCGCACCGCCCGGTGGGCGCCCGCCGCGATCGGAAATGTCGAGCGAGACCATGTAGCCGAAGATGTAGTCCTGGGCGTCGGCGGCAGATACATACCTGGCCGCGCGGCCGATGACCGTACCGAGTTCGACCTCCCAGTCCGTGCGGTTGCGGCCATACGGGATCACGACCGGATCCCGGTCGCCGATGACGGCGCCACGGCTCGGCTTCAGGAACAGGTACGGCACGCCGCGTTGCTCACGGCGCTGGCGGCGTGCTTCGGCGCGCTCCTCCGGCGTACCGGTTTCGTTCACGTGAGTATAGAAATTGACCGCCGCGTTCAGGATCTTGACACGGTACATGATCGGCGGCAGCGTGCGCACGTCGCCGAGTTCGTGCACGAAGTCCGGACGGCCGTCCGCATCCAGACTGCCGTTCGCGACCAGGTCGTTGACGATCTCGTACATTCGCGGCTTGAGCCCGTACTCGTAACGGCCGATGAGCTCGAGCATGTCGGCCGGCATCGGGATCGCCGGGTAGGACGAATCAGTCTGAAGTGCCGTATTCGCCGCGTTGAGTTCGACGATGAGGCTGTCACGCAGCACGAGGCCGACAGTCGGCGCCCCGTGAACCTCGAAGGTTCCGACCTTGAAGGGTTCGGCACTCGTCGGCGCCTGCGCCTGAATCGATATCGGGCTTGCAAGCACGCCCAGTGTGGCAATGGCCAAGGTGATACGCATCGTTCCTTCCCCCCTGATGGCCTTGCGAAGCCATCCATTGAAGCGGCGATTCCCGGGTTGGAAGCGCCCGGGAGCTTGCAACGCCGGAAACTACGTCTGCAAGTCCCTTCTCTTCCGCTCCGTCACGCGATCGGTTTCGTCAAGTATGGCTCGATATTCACCTCAACCGATCACACGATCCGACGGCGATATCGAGTTTTCGCTTTCGCGACTTCCTGTGGCGCAGGCTCGTTGTTCTTGGGAAAGTTTCTACGCGTGCCCGGCGGACCTGTCAAGGTCGCGCGGCCTTTACCCGCATGGGTCCCGCAAGTGCCGCCCGGACAGACCTGGTCCAATGCACACCGGCCCCCCGCGCCGACGAGCAGCTACAATGCGCGGACATGCTAACGTCCGCGCAGTGGCACCAAAGCTTCCGGCGAACGACCTCCCGCGATCGCAGCTCCCCATGCCTCATCGACCTGAATTCATGACCCGCACGGCCGAAATCATTCGAGATACCGAGGCGGTCACGGCCCGAAATTACGCCCCGCTGCCGGTCGTCATCGCCCGGGCCGAGGGCGTGTGGGCCTGGGATGTGGACGGGCGGCGTTACCTCGACTGCGTCAGCGCCTACTCGTCGCTGAATCAGGGACACCGCCATCCGAGGATCGTGGCCGCGCTCATCGAGCAGGCCGAGCGCCTGACGCTGACATCCCGAGCCTTTCACAACGACCGGATGGGAGCATTTCTGAGGCGTCTTTGCGGGCTCTGCGAGATGGACATGGCGTTGCCGATGAATACGGGCGCCGAAGCCGTCGAGACGGCAATCAAACTCGCGCGGCTCTGGGGCTATCGGAGCAAGGGCATACCCGACAACGCCGCCGGGATCGTCGCATGCAAGAACAATTTTCACGGCCGCACGACCACGCTGGTCGGGTTCTCGTCCGAACCGCAGTACCGCGACGGCTTCGGGCCTCATACACCCGGATTCACTCTCGTCGATTTCGGCGATGCGGCAGCGCTTGCCGCGGCGATCACCCCGAATACCGCCGCCTTTCTCGTTGAGCCGATCCAGGCCGAGGCCGGCATACTCATGCCACCTGCAGGCTATCTTGCCGAAGTCCGGCGAATCTGCAGCGCGAACGACGTCCTGCTCGTTTTCGATGAAATTCAGACCGGGCTCGGCCGTACGGGCAAAGTCTTCGCGTACGAACACGAAGCCGAGGCCAAGCCCGACATCCTGATCCTCGGCAAGGCGCTCGGCGGCGGCGTCTACCCGGTATCCGCCGTCGTTTCGTCCGCCGAACTGCTGGGCCTGTTCAGACCCGGCGAGCACGGCAGCACGTTCGGCGGCAACCCGCTCGCGGCCGCGGTCGGCGAAACCGCGCTGGCGGTTATCGAAGACGAAGCGCTGGCAGAACGCGCTGCCGAACTTGGCGCTTATCTGCGCAACGCGCTGGAAACCATTCGCTCACCTGCGATCCGCGAGATTCGCGGACGCGGTTTGCTGCTGGGCGTCGAGTTCGAAAAAGCCGCGGGAACGGCGCGCGACTACTGCTCGCTGCTCGCCGAACGTGGAGTGCTGACCAAGGACACGCACGCGCAGGTCATGCGGCTCACTCCACCGCTGATCATCGGCAAGCCCGAACTCGATTGGCTCGTCGAACAGCTCGCAGCGGTCTTGGAGTGAGCCGGCCTTCCAGCTGCTATTCGTGAGCGGCTGGTCTGGCGCAAAACAGCAAGTCCGCCGATTCCCCGTCGAGGATCCTGTCGCACCGGCGCATCCGCTGGACCACAATTGCGCAGGTTCCTTCTGCGAGTCCCACCTATCAGCCAGGATGGCCCTATTGCCAGTTGTCTATCGCCTCGCGTTGCAACGATCCTGCCGGGTACTCGCTAAGCTCGATGCGGACTCCGTTCAGGTCCGTGACATTCGCAAGGATCGCGTTCGTGCTGCCCGAGCGCGGCTCGGAGACACTTGCACCGCGCTCGCCGTACATCTGCGTCGCGGCATCCATGTTCTCGACCTCGATGCCGAGATGCGTGAGTCCCGGGGGCCGGTTGTCGTTGGCCCGCTGCAGCTCGATGAACGTGTTGCGGCTGATCTGAACGTAGACGAGCCCGGTTTCGCCAGCGTCGTTCACAACGCGAAATGCTTCCGGGAATCCCATGGTCCCGGTGTAGTACTCGATTGCCGCGTCGAGGTCAGGAACGGCAATACCGACGTGGTTCAGGCCGAGTATGCCGCTACTCCCGTTCTGAGCGATTGCAATCTGGACGAGTGAGCCGACAACGATACCGGTCAGGAACAAACTGATGCTGCGCATGATGTTCTCCTCATTTCCTGCGTGGCCCTTTGAAACGCGACTGGAGCATGGCCGAACGAGGCAGCCGGACAGTCAACCGGCGTTCCAAGCGTTACGCGACATGATGCGGTCAGGACGCCCAACAATCCAGAAAGTGGGTCGGCGGCCGACGGCGGTCTCCCTCGTGCGAACTGCGTATTTGATGCTCCAGTCGCTCGCCGTTACAAGCTCGAGCGGCAACGCTGACGGAGCTTGAGGTTGACGGTCACGCCGCGTTGCGTTGCAATGGTTCCGTTCTCATCCGTCCAGCATCTGCGGGGGATCGGTACGTCATGAGACACCTCGGTTATCCGACGGTACTTGCAGCGGCCTTTCTGGCGTCGTTGGTCATGCCCGGTGCGGCTGAAGCGCAGTTCGGCGGCTTCGTGAACCTGCCGCGCAATGACTTTACCTGGGTCTGGGGGGACCAGGACGATGCCGAGCGCGGCCGGGGCCGCGACATCAACGTGCGGTCGACCGACCGCGGTTTCGACTGCACGCTGACCGCGGCGCTCCGTCCGAGCAACCAGATGACGTCAATGGACATTCGGCAGCTCGAAAACAATCTGCGCACCGCCATGGACTTCATCTATTACAGCGCCAACACGATGTACTCTATGGAGCGCAGCTTCGATCTCGACTGGGGCAAGCTCGATTGCGCCAGAATGCAGCCGAGCGAAGCCGACGAGGAGAAGCAACAGGAACGCGTCGACAGGGCACTCGAACGGGCCCGACGGGAGCAGGCGGAACGGCGCGAACGCCGTGAACGCGACGCTGCCCGGGAAAACAGGCGCTAACGGCCTTAACCTTGCGCCGCCGCGCACGGCGACCGGCAAGGTGGCGCCGCGGACGACTGACGGCCGAATCTCATTCGGCCGGTTCTCGCCTTCAGTTCCGATTGTCGACGACGACTTCCCCGTCCTTTACGACGAGTACGACATCGTGCACTGCGTTGATATCCGTAAGCGGATCGCCGTCTACGACCACGATGTCTGCGCGCTTGCCTGGTTCGAGCGTACCGGTCTCGTCGCCGAGTCCGGCAGTCACGGCCGCGTTTTTCGTCAGGATCTGTACGATGTCCGCGTGAGAGAACACGAGCCTTAGCGGCCGCAGTTCATGCGCCAACGAATCGTCCGGCAGGAAGCGCACGTCGGTACCGTAACCATAGACCATGCCTCCTTCCCAGAGCAGCCGTGCATTGACCGGCCCCTGCCCCGCGCTCGAAAGCGTGTCGTACGGAAACGGATCGAGGTCGCGGAATCGCGCTACGTTGTCGTGTCCGGTGCGTTCGCGAATCATCGTGTTGTCAACGTCGAAGGTCGGCACGAATATGCCAAGCGTCGATGTCATCGGTATTCCGGAATCCACAATCGTGCTGACCTGCTCTTCGGTCAGGTGACCGATGTGCGGCGTGTGCACGAGAATGTCCGTGCGCGCTTCAACAGCGGCCATGGTGTCAACCACGGTCACCGCATGCGTGATCGAGTCCATGCCGTGCCGTCTCGCCTCTTCCGCGACAACCGCGAGAGTTTCAGTTTCCGGCCCGTCGGACGTCACGACGATGACGGTCTTCACGGCGTCAAAGCCCGCGTCGGCCAAGGCCTGGATCGTGGCGCGGGTTTGCTCGTGCGGAATCGCATCGGCCGTCTCGGCGACCCGGTTGGGCCCGCGCGATTGATCGATGCGCGCCGGGTCGACGCCGGGGACAAAACCGCCGGGGCTGGCCGCCAATGGCGCACGTCCGGCCGCGATCAGCCGCGGTCCCTGGATCTCGCCTTCGGCCAGACGTCGTCTGAGTTCGAGAATGTGCTCGGCCGGGTCGCCGGCCGACAGGATCGTCGTGAAGCCGGCCTCGAGCCAGGCACGCATGTTTTCCTCGGCTTGCTCGGACAGCCATTGATCCGGGTCCCCCTGGATCACGTGACGGTGGGCATCGGTAAACGCCGGCATGACCGTGCGGCCTTCGGCATCGATGCGCTCGCCCTCGGCAGCGGCGCTCCCGGCAGACACCGATACGATACGTCCGTCGCTGACGACGACGCTGCCGTTATCGATAACGCCACCGTTGCCGTCAACGATCCGCGCGTTCTCGATGACGAGATCCTGGGCAAACGCGACGCCCGAAACAACCGCGAGCAGAACAAATATTGTCAGTCGTCTCATTTCGCAAACCCTCCTCGACCGTGAGGGCCATCATAAAACAAGTCGGTCGTTCAATGATGCTAGACTCCCCCCGAATTCCTGTCCGTCTCCGCCCCGCTGGGGCCTGCCGCAGCATGACCGCGATCTTGCACTACATCCACGACCCGCTTTGTGGCTGGTGCTACGGTGCCGAGCCTCTGGTCAGATCCGCGGCGAGTGTCGGCAACCTTGAGCTTCGGCTGCACGGTGGCGGGCTTTGGCCGCAGCCGACGAAACTCCCCGACGACATGCGTAACTACATCCGGCAAGCCGATACGAGAATTGCCGCAATGAGCGGTCAACCGTATGGAGATGCCTACCTGTCCGGGCTGTTGTTTGACCCGGAACTCGTGCTCGAATCACGGCCAACGATCTGCGCTGTGCTCGCGGCTGAAGCCCTCGACACATCGAAGGCGCTGGCGATGCTTGCCGGCATTCAGCATGCGCATTACGAACACGGGCTCCACGTCGTCCGACAACCGGTCCTGGCCAGCATTGCGGCCGAGTGCGGACTCGATCCGGAAGCGTTCGAGGAAGCGAGCATGAACGTCGCTGTCGATGCGCATATCGCCGAGACACGCGCACTCATGCAGCGCGTCGGCGCTGCCGGGTTTCCGACCTTCGTGCTTGAGTGCGATCGCGACCTGACGACGGTTGCGCACCACCGCTTCGCAGGGAACCCGGCCGCATTTCAGAGCTGGCTGGGCGATCAGCTTCCCAACGGGGGCGCCTTCCACGCCGTCAGCTCCAGGACAGCCGTCTAGACCGCAAGTCTCACCAATGGCCGCGATGATCGGGCAGGCCCGATCAGATGTAGCTGGGGCGTGTAGGCGTGTGCTAGAGACAATGCTTCATGGTGAAGCGCGGTGCGCGAAGGACGACCCACGAAAAACGGGGGCGCGCCTGATGGCGGCCCCCGTTGTTGGGTTGGCTTCTGAAACGCAGACTTGCGGCGTCAGATCTCCAGGCGGCCCGTGCTCTCGCCGAACGACTGGACCTCTGCGCCCACCATGTCGGCCAGCGCGAGCAGCAGGTTACCGGTCGGTTCCTTGTCCCTCGCGACGATGTGCCGATTGCCCTCGAGACGACCGTTGCCGCTGCCGAGCAGGATCGCCGGAGCGTTGTGCCGGTCGTGCACATTGGCGTTGCTCATGCCGCTGCCCCAGTAAATGACCGATGAATCGAGCAGCGTGCCGTCGCCATCCGGCGTCGATTGCAGCTTGTCGATGAACTCCGCGAGCTTCGCGATCTGATAGGTCACGATCTTCGAGTACTTCTCGATGCCTTCGGGCTTGTCGCCGTGGTGCGAGATCGGGTGGTGCGGCTCGGGGATGCCGATGTGAGCATAACTGCGGCCGCTGGCCTCATGACCGATCATGTAGCTGAAGACGCGCGAGATGTCGCCCTGGAATGCCAGGTGCATCAGGTCGTAGGTCAAGGTCAGGTGCTCATCGAACTGATCCGGCACACCGATCGGTGCGTCGGGCGCTTCGGCAAGCGTATCGGCGCGGGCGTCCATGCGCTCCAGTTGCTGTTCGACGCGCCGGACATTCGTCAGGTACTCGTCGAGAAGCACGTTGTCGGCCGCACCGAGCGTGCGCTGCAGGCGCTTCGTCTCGTTGACCACCGAGTCGACCATGGTCTGCTTCTGACGCAGGCGCGCCATACGCTGCTCGGGCGTCCCGGGATCGCCAAACATGCGCTCGAAAGTCACCTGCGGGTTGATCGCGACCGGCAGCGGGCTGGTGTCGTCGCGCCAGGAAATCGTGTTGAAGAACACGCACGGGAAGCCGTCGCAGGCGCCTGCTGACGTGCCCATGTCCTCGGTACCGACCTCGATCGACCTGAGCGGCGTGTCTCCGGCGACGACGTCAGCGATGTACTGATCGACCGTCTTCTTCGACTCGATCCGGCTGTAGTCGCCGGCCTCGCCGACCGGTCCCACACCGTTCAACCATTGCGCGCTTGCGCCCAGATGCACCGAGCCCTCGGGGGCCTTCATCCGGCTGATCGTCACCAGATGATCGCGATAGGGCTCAAGCGGCACCATATTCGGTTTCAGTTCGAAGTCGCTTCCTGCCTGGTCCGGATGCCACTGCGACGGGTAAGCCCCGTGGGGCATGTAAATCGCGCCGAACCGGAACGGCGTGCGCGCACTGGACTGGGCGAAAGCGGGCACCATTGCATCGAGCATCGGCAAGGCCATGGCGGTACCCATGCCTCGGAGGAACGTACGGCGGGGCAAATGCTTTCGGGTAATGAACATCTAAGCTACTCCCTCGTTTGCGCGATGCCTTGCACCGCGTCGGGTTCGGACAACTTGGTCCGCATCTGGAACGGTAGACTGTCAACGATGCCTAGTACTATAGACATCATACTATAGTCCGATTCTGCGGCGTTGCGCAAAATCCTGCGGACCTGCGGCATGTCGGCCGGTTCGAGCCCCCGGCCAATGGCATAAATCAAGAGTTTTTCGGCCACCGTGCCCGCGAACACCTCCGGTTGCGACAGGATGGCGTTGCGCAGCGCAGCCGGCCCATCGACCGCCGTACCGTCAGCCAGGACGCCGGCCGAATCGATCCGCAGCCCTTCCCTGTTCGTCTCGCGCCATTGGCCCACGGCGTCGAAGTTCTCAAGCGCAAAACCTACGGGATCGATGTTGTCATGGCACGACGCGCACTCGGGACTCGCCCGGTGCAATTCGAGCTGTTCGCGGACCGTCGAAGGTCTGCCCACGGGTACACTTTCTGACAGATCGGGTACGGCAGGCAGCGGCGGCGGCGGCGGACTGTTCATCAGGTTCGAAAGTACGTACTTGCCGCGAATGATCGGCGACGTGCGTGACGCCGCGGAAGTCAGCGACAGCAAACTGCCGTGACCGAGCAGGCCCCAACGGTTCGGGTCCGGCAACTCCACCTGGCGAAAACGCACTCCGTACACGCCGGGAATACCGTAATGCCGAGCCAGGCGTTCATTGACGAACGTGTAATCCGCCTCGAGCATCTCGAGCACACTGCGGTTCTCCCTTAGAACGTGACCGAACAGCATCTCGGTCTCGCGGCGAAACGCCTTGCGCAGGTTGTCGTCGAAGTCCGGAAACAGCAGCAGGTCGGGAACGACGCGCTGCTCGAGATTGCGAAGCTGCAACCATTGCCCGGTGAAGTTGGCGACGAGCGCATCGGCTCGCTTGTCGGCAACCATGCGCCTGACCTGCGCTTCGAGCACGCTCGGCTCGCGCAAACTTCCGTCGATCGCAAGATCGAGCAGTTCGTCGTCAGGGATGCTCGACCACAGGAAGAACGACAGGCGCGACGCGAGTTCGATATCGCTGATCGCGTGGCTCGCGCCGACCGGCAGATCCTCCGAGTCGTGCTCCGCACGGAACAGGAACGATGGGCTTACGAGGATCCGTGCAAGGCCCGCGCGTATACCGCTGTCGAAATCGCCGCCACGCTCACGCGCATCGTCGTAGAACGCAAGCGGCGCCTCGAGATCAGGCGCGTCGACGGGTCGGCGGAAGGCGCGCCTGGCGAGCGTCGAGAAAATCTCGGCCGCACACGGCGCTTCCTCGGCGGCTGACTCCGGTTCGCAGACGTAAATCCGTTCCCGACTCGGCGTGTCGCTGACTCCGGTCACACTGAACGGGCCTGTAATCGTGGCAGTTTCGAGTCTCGGATATCCCGCGATATTGTGCACGTCCTGCGACGCGCGCAGCGGCGGTTGCCAGGCACTTTGTTCCTTCTCCGGCCGTTCGACCCACGTGAATGCGAGATCGTGCGGTCCGGCGCTTATCGGTATCGGCGGCGATGTCATCAACGCATCGATCTCGAGTTTCGCGAGCACCTGGTCCTCGATCTGCAGATCGTGGATCTCGGGGCCACCGATCAGCGCGGAATAAACCTGCTCGCCGTCGAGCATGATCACGAACTCGTGCGGAGTGTCGTGACCCTCGACACCGAAGTAGCCTTCGATGAGGCCGAAAATCAGCCGGCCTGACAACACGTAATCGCCATCGGCCGCGAAATTGTGACGGACAAGCACACCGCCGCGCGTACCAAGCGGCAGTCCCTCCAGGTGGTGATCCTGCGTGACCTCCATGGCGATCGTATACGGGTAGGCCAACGGCACCGCCTCGGCATCCCCGACCGCCAGCGCGCTTACCCTGAGCGCCGCGGTGAGGTAGCGCTCGAGCAGCAATGGCGAGGTCGTCAGCGCGGCAGCGATGTTATCGAAGCCGAAGTCGCCGCCGTCGCTCGGCAGCAGTTCCATCACGTCGACTTCGAGCCCGAGCAGGTCGCGAATCGCGTTGGCATACTCCGCACGATTGAGGCGGTGCACGAGATGCGTGCCGGCGTAGGATTCCGCATCGGCCGCGGCGTCCAGCCTCGACACCAGCGCCCGAACGAACTCGGCCCGCGCCGTGGCTTCAGGCTGCGGCTCGCTGCGCGGCGGCATCATGGCCACGCGAAGTTTCGAAATCGCGGCCTCGAACAGTGCCTTTTCGGCAACGACATCAGACGGGCTCAAGCCCTCGAACGACACTCCGCCGGTGACCTCGTAGTCGTTATGGCACTCGACACAGTAGCTGTCGAGCATCGCCCAATGCTCGGCGAGTTCTGCGTCGGGCGACCGCCCGAGCCAGACAAACGCGGCCACCGCCGCGACTGCAACGGTACCGGCACCGAGGTACAGCCTGTTGTTCATCAGGCGTCGTCCGGTTCGTCCGCGTCATCCTCGGCCGGTTCGGGCGCCGGCTCTATCGGCACGCCGGCCGCCTCCATCGCAGTACGCAGCACGTTTGCGATCTCATCGGGCGTGGCGCCCTCGACATTTATGCGACCCGGCTCAAACACGTTCTGGTGCGCTTCGGTCGGCAGCGCTTCGGCAACGTGCAGCGCCGTCAGTCCGTCCTCGTCCTTCAGATCGAGCGTGGCGCCCGCACCGATCAATGCTCCGATGGTGTCGAGATTGCGGGTCCTCACGGCTTCGTGCAGCGCGAATGTCTTGTCTTCGGGCATCGCCGCGTCGGGGTCCGCGCCGGCATCGAGCAGCAACTGAACCGCGGCGGCCGGCTCACGATTGGAAAGCTCGCGAAACGGCGGCGGGCCTTCGCGGTTGTAGCCTGGACCTGCCGAGAGCCGCACGCCCTTGCCGCCGTTGATCGCGGCGATCAGCGCGGGCTTGCCGGCGTGTGTGTTGGCGCCCATTCCGGCCACGCTCATCCCGAGACCTTCGATCTCCTCCGGCATCCAGTTCACGTCCACGCCCTGTGCGATGAGCAACTTGAGGGCCTCGACGTCCGCGGCGACGGCCGCGCGATAGAACGCCGTGCCGTTGTTGTAGGTGTCGCAGCACATCTCGGCCGAGTGCATCTGCTGGACGAGCGGCTTGTCGGGATCGGCGCCCGCTTCGAGCAAGACCGCCACGAGGTCGAGCGCCGTCAATTCGTTGTCGTGGTTCGCACGAAGCTGGGAACCGTCCCGGGCATACCAGTCGGTCGTCGCGTCGCGCATCTGAACCGCGTGATAGAGCGAGCCGTCGTCGGGGTCCGCGCCGAGTTCAAGCAGAACCGCCGCAAGATCGAAGCGGTCGTTGACGATCGCGATCATCATGGCCGTTGCGTCGTCGCCGTTGCGCAAGTTGAGGTCGGCGCCCGCTTCGACCAGCCGCCTGACGATGTCTTCGTTGCCGTTGCGCACCGCCCACATCAATGCCGTGAAGCCGCCGCTCGGGTAGTCGCCGTAATCGCTGCGCTTGGTCAGCTCGCTAAAGCGCGCCTGCGCATTCGGGTCGGCGCCCGCCAGGAGCAGCGTGTCGACAACATCAAAATGGCCTTCAGCCGCCGCCCACATCAGCGCCGTCTGGTTCTGGAACGAGTCAGCAGCGTTGGGGTCGGCGCCGCGGTCGAGCAAAAGACGTACTGCATCGAGACGCCCGGTACCGGCGGAAGCCATGAGCGGAGTCAGACCTTCCGGATGGGCAAGCGTGATGTCGGCGCCACCATCGAGCAGCACTTCCATGACGGTAGCGTCACCCGTGCGACTTGCCTGTACGAGCGGGGTCACGCCGAAGTTGTTCGGTACGTCCGGATCAGCGCCCGCCGCAAGCAGGGCGTGAGCCATCTCTGCATGGTGGTGATACGCCGCCCACAACAGCGCCGTGGAGCCATCGCTGGCGGCAAGATTGACGTCCGCGCCCTGGGCGATGAGATCGGTGACCGGCGCGAGTTCGCCATCGCGCGCGGCATCCGCGAGAGGACTCCCCGCCGCGTGACCCGGACCCGACGGCCAGACCAAAAGGGCCGCGGCCATGAGCACTGAAATGCCGGGCGCAGCCCGGATCGTCAAACGCAGGATTGCTGGTGCGCGCATGAAATCTCTCCCCTCAACCTGAGCCGGCGGAGACACGCGCCTGGACGCGGAGCGTGCCGTCACGGTCGGGTATGACACACGTCCTGTTGGAAACCATCGGAATATATCACACCGGCGTCTCACCATCGACCTCATGGAACCGCATGGAAAAAACCTGACTGTGCTCAATAACAGGCGCCACCGAGCCGATTCCGGCGTAGCCGTTACGCCGCTCCATGGGTGTCGGGCCCTAATCCATCAGCCGCGCACGAATCCCGTCGCGATCGATCTCGTTGCCGCGCAGATACACGGCGGCGATCTGCCGCGTGTTCCTGATGTCGTCAAGCGGATTCGCCTCAAGCACGACGAAATCCGCGCTCTTGCCGGACTCGATCGTGCCCATGTCCGAAAGGTCGAGCGCGGCCGCCGAATTGCGCGTCGCCGCTACGATCACGTCCGCAGGCGACATCCCCGCCTCGACCATGTCTTCCATCTCGACATGCGCTGCCCAAGGCGTGTTACCGTCGGTACCGAACGCAACAATC
The DNA here is from genome assembly GCA_028278665.1 of Candidatus Rariloculus versatilis. Taxonomy (GTDB): domain Bacteria; phylum Pseudomonadota; class Gammaproteobacteria; order Steroidobacterales; family Rariloculaceae; genus Rariloculus; species Rariloculus versatilis. The sequence goes on along the minus strand of JAQAJI010000057.1, from coordinate 1,684 downwards.
ATGCCGGCTTCACTGAGTCTTGCGAGATTGCGGGCCTGAATGCCGTGCGCTTCCTGGGCTTCGGGGTCGGCTTCGGTCGCCTGCAGCGCCTGCAACTGGTCGTCGGGCATCGTGCCGGCCAGCCAGCCGAGGTCCGTCGGAACGCCGCGCGCCGGCAGGTTCGGAACCAGCACGACATTCGGCCGCTCGGCGACGAGGTCGAGGAACTCCTGGTCGATGTCCTGGTCGCGAACGCCGTGCGCGAAAACATCGACACCGGCGCGCAACAGCCCCTTGCCGTCCTCAAGCTCGAAGATGTGCGCCGCGACCTGCAGGTCGTTGGCGTGGGCCTCCTCGATGACGGCGGAATATATCTCGGGGCTCAGTTGATCGTATTGGCCGTCGCGGTCATCGACCCAGATCTTGATCATGTCGACGTTGCGCGCCGCCTCGTCCCTGACGGCCTGGCGGGCTTCGTCGGCCGTCGTGACCCAGTGAACCACGCGGCGGCCAGGCTCCGGTGACGTGATGCCGAGACCGGCGGACAGGAAGCGCGCGGCGTCCGCAATCACCTCATCACGGATTTCAAGCGGCGTTTCATTGTCGTCCGATCCCATGCTGATGGCCGCGCCGACACCGAAATAGGCGCGCCGCTGCAAGTCGGCGATGAGTTCGTCGCGCGTCGTACTCATATGCACGTGCGCATCGACGATTGCCGGCATCACCGTCATGCCGGAAAGGTCAACGCGAGAGGCGCCCTCCGGAACCGCTACGGCGCCACTGGCGCCGACTTCGACGAAGCGCCCGTCGTCAACCGTAAACGCACTGTTTTCGATCGGTGCGGAGCCGTCGCCGACGATGAGTCTGGCCCCTTCGTAGACGACGGTGGATACGGGGGCCGGCGGCGGCTGTTCCTGCTCCGCCGCGGGCCCGCAGGCTGCCAGCCCGACCGAAACCGCAACGATGAGTGCGAACGGCACGGAGGCGACAGCGCGGGTTTCCGATGATTCATTGTATTGCTGCATCGTAATGCTCCACTGGCCTACAGAAATTGGGGACGCTCAATCTTACGCCGCACGGCGGCATCGCGCATCCGCAACCCATGAGATGCGCCCGATTACCGGGATCGGGCAATGCGTACCGGTTCCGTTGGCGCAATGGCGCAGCACGCGCTACGCTCTCGTTCGACAACAGGAGGGGAACCACCGATGCAGTCAGTAATGATCGTGGTGCTGGGGCTTGCCGGAATGGCGTTCGGCTGGCTGGTCTATTCGCGGTTCATCGCAACCAGGATCTATCGTCTCGATCCGGACTTCGTGACCCCGGCGCATGAGCTGCGCGACGACGTCGATTTCGTTCCGACCAACAAGTACGTGCTGTGGGGCCACCACTTCACATCGATCGCAGGCGCCGCGCCGATCGTCGGGCCGGCCATTGCAGTGTACTGGGGATGGGTGCCGGCGGTCCTCTGGGTCACGCTCGGAACGATCTTCTTCTCCGGAGTTCACGACTTCGGCGCGATCTGGGCCAGTGCGCGTAACAAGGGCAAGTCGAGCGGCGCGCTGTCGGAGGACGTTGTCGGCAAGCGCACCCGCGCGCTCTTCATGATCGTCATCTTCCTCGTACTGCTCATGGTCAATGCCGTGTTCGGTGTCGTCATCGCGGGCCTCTTCGTCGACACGTCAACGGCAGTGTTTCCCGCGTG
>JAQAJI010000056.1 GCA_028278665.1 Candidatus Rariloculus versatilis | reverse complement strand
TCGTGTTCTTCGCCTTCGGCGTGCCGACCTACTCGCTGCCCTTCCTGTACGGTCCCGCGATGGAGGAGTTCGGCTGGTCGAACGCCGAAGTCAACCTGCTGTCGACGGCCAAGTTCCTGATCGGCGCGGTCGCCGCGCTCGGCATGGGCATCCTTGTCGACAGGATGGGCGGGCGCTGGACGGTGCTCGTGGGCGCAGCGGCCGGCGGCGTCGCGATGGCGTTGTTCCTGTTCGCGACAAGTCTCCCCGTCTACTACCTCGCCGGGGCCATGCTCGGCTTCTCCGCGTCATCGATCGTCGCAGCGATGAAGGTCATCGTCGCGCGGCTCTTTGCGGCCAACCAGGGCCTCGCGATGGGCATCGTGCTTACCGCCACGAGCTTCGGCGGCGTCGTGATGCCCTGGGTGTGGCCCGCCATGCTCGAAAGCATGAACTGGCGCGAGATCATGGCACTGTTGAGCCTCGGCCCATTCGTGGTTGCAGTGCCGGCGTGGCTGATTTTCATGGCGACGAGCAAACGCATGCGGGAGGTGGTCAGTGCACCGTCGGCGGCGACGAGCGGCACGACTTTGTGGCAGCACTTCAGAAAGATCAGCCGCGAGCGCGCCTTCTGGCTGATCGCGACCGGGGTCTTTCTGGTTTCCGCCGTCGATCAGGCGCTAATGCAGAACTACGTGAACTTCCTGCGCGTCGACAAGGGCATGGACCTGCGCGAAACGATCTCCTGGGCCGGCAGTCTGCTTGCGATCATCGGCGTTCTCGCCAAGGTCGGGTCCGGCTGGTTCTTCGACCGCTTCTCGATCCGCGGTATCGCGTTTTTCTATTTCCTGCTGGCCGTATCGATATTCCTCGGCCTGCCCGTGGCCGGATTGGGCACGCTGCTCGCGTTCATCATCGTGCGCGGCGTCGCCCATGGCGGAATGATCGTCGACGTCCCGATCCTGACGAAGCATTTCTTCGGCATGGAGCGCATCGGGATGACCATGGGCATCATGGCCGTCTGCGTAAACCTCGGTTTTGCCGCAGGACCGCCCATATTCGGCTGGCTCGCCGACACCACCGGCAACTTCACCGCCGGCATGGTCCTTTACGGGTGTATCGCTGCCGTTGCGACGTTGACGCTGCTGCCGATCAAACCAAGGTACTGGGTGTCCCCTTCCGAACGTCGCGACGGCAAGGTGCCGGCCGCGATGCAGCCCGCCGCCGGTTAGCCCGGATATTTCATCGCGGGCATGCGGGGAGTCGCACCACCCGATCGCTTGTGACACGCGGTGAATACGTCCGAAGTACGCCCTCGCGCGCATCCCTGCGCGCGAGGGTCCCAAGCGATCGGGTGGTACGCCTCCCCTTGACGTTCGCGCGAGCCCGAGTATCTCGCCGACGCTGCGCCCGGCACAGCCAGTCAATTTCGGGACGCGCCACCGTCACCGATAACACGTTGATATACTACGGGAATTCAAAACCGGCAGCAGCGCATCGCTGAGATATGCGGGCACCGCCTGCGCGACGACAGGCACGGCCCGCTGTCGGCTACTGACCGACCAGATGGGCCGGATCCAGATTGTTGTCCTGGCAGAAGTACTCGATGAATTCCTCGTTCGGCCTCCATCGCTTGGTCCAGCTCGTGCTCCATGGTTCACGGTATGCGAGCGGATCGTCGATCGTGATCTCGTAGCGAAGCGTCATGAGGTCCGGCCTCGAGATCCGTTCCACGAGGTGCAGCGCCTCGGTATGAGGGTAGCCTTCGCGGTGCATCCAGAAACGCTCGTTGAAACCCACCGTGTCGATCACGAGCGTATCGCCGTCCCAGCGGCCGACCGAGTGACCGAAGTAGCTCGGGTTGAGGAAATCGCCTTCCGGGTGGCGCCGGCCATCCATGTAGATTTCGCGCCACGGCCTCGTTGAGCCTCCGGAAAGGATGTAGATGCGCTGGGCCGACGGAACCTGGATGATCTGCAGGCCGAACGGCACCGCCATCTGCCGCGGCCCGCCGGGCGGCGCACAGCGCGCGTGCGGATCGTCCTTCGCCAGAGTGCTCTTGCGGTACTCGTAGACTGCCCGAGCCCAGGGCTGGAAAGGAATCTCGTCGGGCGGCGGGTAGTCGGCGCCGCCGACAAGCGACCCGGAACCGCCTTCCCAGTAACCCTTCCCGTCAGCAAGCGGGCCCAGATTCGGCGTGCCGTCCGGCAGGCGCGGTGTTGGCGCTGGCGAGTCGTCCTGCCCAGGCGCCGGACCCGCGCTCAACAGCAGACATGTCAACAGTACGCCGGCACCGGCCCTCGCCACGGTCGAACCTCCCGGCCGCAATGCTCGGCGACGGGCGAGCACGTCCGACCTACGCGGACACATACCCGCGGTCATTGCTGATCGCCGCCCGTGCTACTGAGTTGCTCTTCGGCAGGTGTACGCGTGAAGAGCTTCTGCCCGGTGCTCACAAGCACGACGGACTGCGCGTTCATCAGCTTGCTGCCGTCGCGCGCGAGAATGCCGTCCACGACGACCTGATCGCCGATCTTCATCGAATTGCGAGTCCATCCGCGCCTCATGAGGCCAACCGGTGAGGTCAGTTCGCATGCCCAGGACGTGATTTCGCCCGTCGCCGCGTCCTCGACGTCGACATAGAAATAGGCGTGCGGATTGAGCCAATCGATCTTGACGACGACGCCGTTCAAGGTGACGGGCTGCTCGCTGTCGTACTGAGCCGAAAAAGCATGGTGTGCGCCCGCTGAGCTTGTAGCCAGGGCGAACGTCAGGCCCGCTGAGAGCGCCAGGTACTTCGCTGTGCCGATGGTCACGATCCATCCCCTCCCTTGTTCATCGCCCATTGTCGAATCGCACGATTCACCCGTCACGATACTACCGCGATGCCGGCAACAACGGTACGCCGGCGTGTTTCGGCGCCCCACGGGGCGGCCCTATAATGGCCTGACAGCAGTCGCGACAGGCGCGCAGCGCGAGACCGACGACAGTGCGCCAAATCCACGACCTCAGTTCGAATCCGGGTTCCAGCCACACCAGGGGAATCGCTTGATCATCGATTGTCACGCCCACGTCTCTGCGCCGAAAGCCTATTGGGCCTACAAGGCCGGGCTCGTATCGCATCGCGGTTCGCATGGCCGCGGGAGGCTCAGAATCAGCGACGACGACATCGTCGCCGCCTGGAACGCCCGGGAAATGGCGCCTACCGGGCATCTCGATCACATGGCGGCGTGCGGAATCGACATGCAGTGCATTTCGCCGCGGCCGTTTCAGATGATGCACTCCGAAAGACCGGCCAGGATCGTCCACTACTGGACCGAGGCGACCAACGACATCATTCACCGCAGTTGCCAACTCATGCCGGACAGGTTCTTTCCCATCGCCGGCCTGCCGCAGGCGGCCGGCGACCCGATCGAGGAGGCGCTGCCGGAACTCGAGCGCTGCGTGCGCGAACTCGGTTTCAAGGGCTGCATCCTGAACCCGGACCCGTACGAGAATGGCGACGCCAAGGCACCGCCGCTGGGCGACCGCTACTGGTATCCGCTCTACGAGAAACTATGCGAACTCGATGTGGTTGCGCACATACACGCCACAGGATCACGGGAACCCGAGCGCGAACCGTACACGCTTCACTTCATCAACGAAGAGACGACCGCGGTCTACGGCCTCGTGAATTCCACGGTACTCGACGACTTTCCCGATATCAGGGTTCTCGTCTCGCACGGCGGCGGCGCCATTCCCTTCCAGCTCGGCAGATTCGACTCGGCATCGGCACGGCGCGAGGGCGAACGCTTTCGCGACCGGATGCGCAAGCTCTACTACGACACAGTGCTCTACACGCCCGAGGCGCTCGAATTGCTGATCAAGGTGGTGGGAGTCGACCACGTGCTTTACGGCGCGGAGTGTCCCGGCGTCGGTTCGGCTGTCAATCTCGATACCGGCCGAACCTTCGACAACATCGTGCCCTATATCCAGAGCTTCGACTGGCTGTCCGACGAGGAAAAGGCACGGATTTTCGAGCACAATGCTCGAAAGGTGTTCAAGCTCTAGACAGACTGTGCCATCAAACCGAAGCTGGAACTAGAAAACCGTTTATATAACAATATTTTATAAAATATTTATCAAGTGTTTTCTCAATGAATGTCGACAGGCGCCGGAGACTGCTGGCAAGGCTTCGAGCGCTCGATAGCTGTGCAGTCTCCGATGCGCTGGACTCGCTTGGACTTCCGCCGGCCATCACGGGTCTCTCCCCGATTTCCGTGCCGAAACGAATCTCGGGGCCGGCCGTCACCGTCAAGCTCGGCCGCGGGAAACCCACCGGCGGCAGCGTGCGCCATCTCGGCACCGCGGCAATTGAGGCTGCGAACACGGGCGACATCGTCGTCGTCGAGCACTCCTCGGGCGTCGATTGTGCGGGCTGGGGGGGAGTGTTGACGGTCGGCGCCCGGATGCGAGGTATAGAGGGCGTCATCATCGACGGTCCGGCGCGGGACATCGACGAAGCCCGCGAACTCGGTTTCCCGGTTTACTGCCGCTGCGCGACATCGCGTACGGCACGAGGTCGTGTCTTCGAGCAGGACTACGGTTGCCCGGTCACGATCGCGGATGTCGTCGTCAAGCCCGGCGACATCGCCCTTGCCGATGCGAGCGGTGTCGCATTCGTTCCGCAAGCACGCATGGACGACGTCGTACGTCGCGCCGAACGCATCACCGAACGCGAGCGGCTCATGGTCGAGGCGCTGCGGCAGGGCGATCCCATCACCGAGGTTGTCGGCCGCGACTACGAAAACATGCTGGACAAGCTATAGCGCGCAGCGGCCACTTACCAGGCATGTGCTCGCCAGGGCGCTTGCGCCCTCCACAGTTCGTTACAGCCGGCACCTTCGCGCCGCCCGACCCGCTACCGCCAGGCGAGGAAGCCCTGTGCGGTTCCGCTGCCGGCTTCGGAGCGATAACACGGCACGTAATCGATGAGATCGCCCGAAAGTTCCGTTTCGAACAGGCAGCCCGAGGCCGACACCCAGTTGAGCAGTTCCGACGTACCGTCCCTCATCAGATTGGGGTCGATGGACCTGAGGTATTCGGCGTCGCGGCGCTGGATCGCATCGATGAGCCCCTGATCGAATGCCTCGTTGATCATGAAATGGCTCATGCCGCCGGAGCCGACAACGGCGACGCGCAGGTCGCTTTCCCAATCGTCGAGGACCTGCCTGACGAGTTGGCCGAGTTCGAAACATCGCCACGGCCGCGGTTGATTGGGCGCAAAGAACGTGTTCGTGATGATCGGCAGAATCGGAACCGCCCGATCTTCCATCACGCGTCTGAGGACATAGGCGAATGCATGCGGGGTGCCGATGTGATGGTGGTCCGGGTACTCGGGCCACTCATTCGATGCCGCGAAATCCCAGCGCTCGTCAAGACCGCGATCGAGCAGCTTCCGGGCAAGTTCGGGCAAGCCCCGATACTCCGTGCGCGCTTGCGGCCGGTTGGCCCATTCGGCCTCGCGGATCCCTGCCGGCAGCTTGGCGGATCGCCACTCCGGCATGGGTCCATTCCAGAATGCTTCGCCGTAGTAGACAGTGTAGGCCGGCTGAAGCTGCGGCAATACGAGTTCGCGCTGATCGTTGCCGAAAATCACGGCGACGTCCGGGTTGACTTCCGACCAGATCCGGGCGACCTCGGCAATTGCCGCCTGGCAGGCCGCATGGTTGCTTGTCCGGGCTTCGAGCGTGGAGCGCTCCGCGAGACCTTCGTCCTGCCGCAGTTCAACGAGCTCGTCAAACGTGTAGCGCGCGCCCCTGAACCAGTGACTACGCGCCCGGTCGCCCGGCACACGCAGCATCCATTCCTCTGGTGTCGTACTCAGTTGAGGGCCGTGCGTCGTCCAAAGCCCCAATACGATATTCGCCATTGTGCAAACCGAGCCTCGTTTTCGCAGGCAGAAACGGATCCGTCACGACCGCAGATTGTACTACCGCGGATTGCACGCCGACCCGCAGAAGATCGTCGGCATGGACGATTGCTTGCCTGTGGATGCCGCGGCCGCTGCCGATGTCCCGGACAGCCAGGTCGCGCCGGCGTCCGGAAGTTATGGCTCGATATTCTCCTCAACCGATCGGACGATAGGACGGCGATATCGGATTTTCGCTTTCGCGACTTCCTGGGTCGCAAGTTTGCGGCCGCGCCACATCGGGCGCGTTCACTGGCCTGGCGAGTCCTCCGCAAAAAGCTCGTCGAGCTTGCGCTCATACGCGTGGTAGCCGAGCACGTCGTAGAGTTCTTCGCGCGTCTGCATCGAGGCAATCTGTCCCGTCTGCGTGCCGGCGTCCATGATCGCCGTATAGATGTCGAGCGCTGCCCGGCTCATGGCTCGAAACGCCGACAGCGGATAGAGGATCAGGGCGACGCCGACCTCGCCGAGTTCGTCCCGCGTGAAGTTCGGCGTCAGTCCGAATTCGGTGATGTTGGCGAGCACCGGTACCCGCACGCTCGAGGTGAACGCGCGATAGTCATCGAGCGTCCCCAGCGCCTCGGCAAATATCATGTCCGCGCCGGCATCGACATAGGCCGAGGCGCGCTCGAGCGACGCCGCGAGACCTTCTCGTGCGAACGCGTCCGTGCGCGCCATGACGGTGAAGTGTTCATCGGTCCTCGCATCCACTGCGGCCCGGATGCGATCGCACATTTCAGCGATCGGCACGATCGACTTGTTCGGGCGATGACCGCAGCGCTTGCTTTCGTCCTGGTCCTCGATGTGCATGGCCGCGGCCCCGGCGCGGATCATCTCCCGGGTCGTGCGCGCGATGTTGAACGCGCCGCCCCAGCCCGTATCCGCATCGACGAGCAGCGGCAGCGGGCTTGCGGCGGTGATGCGCCTGACGTCTTCGAGTACGTCGTTGAGCGAGGTCATGCCGAGGTCCGGCAGACCGAACGACGCGTTTGCGACACCGGCGCCGGACAGGTAGATCGCCCGAAAACCGGCGCGTTCGGCGAGTAGCGCACAGTAGGCGTTGATCGTCCCCGGAACCTGCACCGGCGCATGCTCCGCAACGGCACGCTGGAACCTGAATCCCTGACTATCGTTCATCTTGTTCGGCACAATTCGCTCCCGGCGCGTTTCGGCGCATCGTGCGCTCGAGCTTCATCGGATTCGCTCCCGCCTCCGCTCTGTTCGCACGGCGTCACGAGGAACTGACCCAAAGCTCCACAAACTCGTCGACGGGCATCGCCTCGAGCGCCGCCTGGTCCCCGAAGACCGCATCGATTCGACCACTCTGCCGCGCGTCGAACCGCGTCGCCAGATTGCGCCGGAATTTCTCGACCAACAGCGAAACGCCTTCCTCGCGCCGGAACCTGTGCCCGACGGGGTACTCGACGACGATTCGCTGCGTGCTCGAGCCGTCGCCGAAAAAAACCTGCACAGCGTTCGCGATCGAACGCTTGTCGGAATCGAGGTAGTCCACGCTGAACCGAGGCTCCTCCCGTACGACCATCTTCGCACGCAGCGGATCGATCCGGGGATCGTGCGCCGCAGAATCCTCGTAATCCTCCGCCGTGAGGCGGCCGAAGATCAATGCCACGGCCACCATGTACTGCAGGCAGTGGTCGCGGTCGGCCGGATTGGCGAGCGGCCCTGACTTGTCGATGATCCGGCAGGCCGCTTCCTGGGTATCGATGACGACCTTCGATACCTCATCGAGCCGGTGACCGATCTCGGCATGCAATTTAAGCGCGGCCTCGACAGCCGTCTGGGCATGAAACTCCGCTGGAAACGAGATCTTGAACAGCACGTTCTCCATCACGTAATCGCCGAGCGGGCGTTCGAGCACGATCGGTTCGCCGCCGAAAAGGACATCCTCGAAGCCCCACTCTCCGGCGCTCAACGCCGACGGATAACCCATCTCGCCGCGCCGAGCGAGCAGGCCGTGCCAGACGCCGCGGCTCGTCGCATCGCCAGCCGCCCAGCTCTTGCGCGAACCCGTATTCGGGGCGTGCCGGTAAGTGCGCAACGCCCCGCCGTCTATCCAGGCGTTCGACAGCGCATTGGTGATCTCGTGGCGCGAGCCGCCAAGCATTTGCGCCGCAACCGCCGTGCTCGCGACCCTGACGAGCAGCACGTGATCGAGCCCGACACGATTGAAGCTGTTGCGAAGCGCGAGCACGCCCTGGATCTCGTGCGCCTTGATCATCGCCGTGAGCACGTCGGCGACGCGAAGCGGCGACTTTCCTTCGGCCCGGCGGTCCCGGCTCAGCCAGTCCGCGACGGCGAGAATCGCACCGAGGTTGTCCGACGGATGGCCCCATTCGGCCGCAAGCCAGGTGTCATTGAAATCAAGCCAGCGGACGATCGTGCCGATATTGAAGGCCGCCGACACGGGGTCGAGTTCGTACTGCGTACCCGGAACCCGCGCGCCGCCCGCAAGTTCCGCACCGGGCACGACGGGTCCAAGCAGTTTCGTGCACGCCGGATACCCAAGTGCGAGCAGGCCGCAGCCGAGCGTGTCCATGAGGCAGTAGCGGGCGATCCGACGCGCCTCGTCGCCTGTCGCCGGAAAGTCGAGCACGTAGTCGGCGATTTCACCGAACACGGCATCGGGGGCTGGACGCGCGGCGTCGCGAGTTCCGATGCCCGCCATCAGGCCACCGGACGCCCGAAGTCGTGACCCGATACGACCGCAGCCGTTCCGGTCGCATCACTGTTGTCGTTGTGCATCGACATCGACCGCGAACCCGCCGTGAATCCGGTGGCGGAGCATAGCGCTTGCCGCATCGAAACGACAACGGCCACCGCGATGCTCAACGCTTGCGTTGCCGAAATCCGCCGCTATGCTGCTACGTCCCCGACCCGAAACGGACAAGGCGATGGCGACACTGACGCTGCAGCAGGCCAACACGATCATCGCGAAAGCGATTGAGAAAGCGCGCGAAATGAACATCAAGCCGGTCGCGGTCGTGGTGCTCGACGATGGCGGACACCTCAAGGCGATGCAGCGCGAGGACGACGCAAGCATGTTCCGGTATGACGTGGCAACGGGCAAGGCCTGGACATCGGTCGGGATGGGCGTATCGAGCCGTGCAATCGCCGCCCGCGCGAAGCGCAATCCGAATTTCATGATTACGCTTGCGGCCACGGCCGGGGGCAAGTTTCTGCCGCAGCCCGGCGGCGTCCTGATCCGCGACGAGCAAAACCGCATCGTCGGAGCCGCCGGCGCCAGTGGCGGCACGGGTGACGAGGACGAAGCGATCTGTGCGTTCGGCATCGGCCAAGCCGGGCTGACGGCCGACCTGCCCGACTGAGTCCCCGAGCGGCGCAACCCGGAAATCGCAGCGCATCCACGGCGCACGATACGCTTCATTGGAACACCGCTACCGGGTCTTTTTCGTCTGCACGGGCGGCATATTCACGACCGCCTTCGATGCAAGTTCATCGATCGTCGCACTGCCGACGATCGCGCTGCAATTCGGTACCGACCTTCCGACTGCTCAATGGGTCGTCATCGGCAACAGTCTCGCGATCGCGGCGCTGCTCGTCCCGATGGGGCGGCTGTCGGATCTGGTCGGCCGCAAACGGATATACGTGGTCGGCTGCATGCTGTTCGCAGCAGGCAGCGTGCTCGCGTCGCTCGCCGACGCCGTATACGGCCTGATCGGCTCGAGAATCATCGTCGGGCTCGGCTCCGCGATGACTCAGGCCACCGCGATGGCCATCCTCGTCAGGAATTTTGACGTTACCGAACGCGCGCGCCTACTCGGCTTTCAACTCGGCGGTGTCGGTCTCGGCGCGATTCTCGGGCCGGCGATCGGCGGACTGATCGTCGGCACGATCGGCTGGCGAATGCTGTACGCGCTCACTGCCATCGCAATGCTCGGAATCGGAGTCGCATCCCAACGCATACTACGACCGCGATCAGTGCACCCGGAAAGCGCAGAACCGGGCTTCGACATCGCCGGCGCGGTGCTGTTCTCAAGCCTTTTGGTCGCGGGACTCCTCACGCTGACGCTCGGGCCGCGTCTGGGCTGGACGCAACCTCTCACGCTGTTCGGAACCGCGTTGTTCGCGGCCCTGCTAGTGGCCTTCATCGTGGTCGAGAGGCGTCACCCGGTGCCGATGCTCGACTTCAAGCTGTTCAGACGCGGCGATTTTGCACTGGGTGCGCTTGCGGCCGTGGTTGTGTTCATGGGTGTATCGGCAACCCGATTCCTGGCACCGTTTTTCTTTCAGGGTGTCAAGGGCTTCGACCCCGCGGGCGTTGGACTTCTGATGATGCCCGCCGCCATCGTGATCGCGATCGGTGGACCGTTGATCGGACGATTCGCAGACGGTTTCGGAGTGCGCCGGTCCGCAAATATCGGGTTCTTTGTCGTCATGGTCGCGCTTGCAACGTTCGCGCTCGTCGAAGCGGATTCACCTACCTGGCTCGTCGTCGTCGCGCTGATGGTCTCGGCGTTGGGCGTGGCCGCCTTCAGCGCGCCGAACGCGGCCGCAATAATGAATTCGGTCGACCAGGGCGACCACGGAGTTGCGTCGGGCTTCGTCAATCTGTGCCGTAACACGGGCAATACGATCGGCATAGCCTTCGGCACGGCAATGGTAGCGCTGACCATGTCGCGCGCGGGCTTTCCGCCGACGCTCGATGCAGTCGATGCGGCCCTGGGTCAGGGAGTGCTTTTCGCGTTCACGCGCGGCATCAATACTGCGGCCATTGCGCTGATCGCCATCTGCACAGTCGTACTCGGCATTCTCATCGTCTGGACGACGCTGACGCGAACCCGGCGCGAACCGTAGGCGAAGACGCCGCGAAGGTCTGTCTTGCCGCCGGCCGACTATCGTGCGAGCTTCAGTGGCCGCCGCCCAGATGGGCATCGAGGAAAGCCTGGACCATCGCGTTACGGCCCGAGTCGAAGAATGCCGGCCCACCGTGCGGCGACCCGTGCACGACCTCGAATTCGACGTCGAGTCCCTGCGTCTTGTAAACGCCATGCAGCTCGTGCGATTGATTGATCGGCATCTGCGGATCCTGGTCGCCGTGCAGCAGGAACAGCGGAGGATCGTCGGCATCGATGTGGAATACCGGGCTTGCCAGGCGAGCAAGCTCGGCCTTCTCCTCCACGGGGCCGCCGAAGAGCGCTTCGAGCGACGGCACGCGCAGATTGAGTCCGAACGGTGTCGACTGATCGAGAATGCTCGTCAGATTCGTTGCCGGGAAATACGAGACGATCGCAGCGATGTCCGATGACTGATCGAGGTTGCCGCCGACGTCGCCTTCGAGATTCTCGTTGCCGTTCGTCACACCGACGAGCGCGGCGAGATGCGCGCCGGCGGATGAACCCAGGATGCCGATGCGCGACGCGTCGTAACCGTAAGCTTCGGCGTTCGCGCGCAGGAACCGGATCGCGCCCTTGATGTCGTGGCTCTGGGCCGGAAACGGCGCGACGCCGGACAGGCGGTAGCTCACGCTCGCCAGCGCGTAGCCCGCTTCGACGTATGCGAGTGACGAGACCGACTTGCGGCTGCCCGCCCGCCAGGCGCCGCCATGCACCCACACGAGCAATGGCGGGTTTTCGGCAGCGACCGGCATATAAAGATCGAGCGCAAGCTCGTTGCCGTCGACGCTCGCGAACGGGATATCGGCCGCGACCGTGACCCCTTCGGGCAGTTCCGGCGGACCGCCGCGCTGCGCCATCGCTGCGAAAGCGGCAAGCGTCGCCGCGAACGTCACTGCAATCTGCGTCTTGTTCATGTTCCTTTTCCCCCGTTTGACTTGCGCCTTGCCGCTGCTCGCGGCGCCGTACACGCATCCCGACATCCGATCGGCCGCGAGCCGATCCCCCGGCACTGTCCCCGGTTTCGCTGACCTTCAGCGGCATCCGCCAGACGGATCGCCTCGCGTCGATTCTACCCCGGTCGCCGGAGACACGTTGTGAGCCGACCGCGCATTCTTCGGGCAATCCGGGCGCGATCCATCGAGCGCACGGGCTTCAGTCCGGCAATGCGAGCGCGACCAGTTCCGCCGGGCCCTGTCTGCCGACGGACAATACGATGTACTGACGTCCGTCGACCATGTACGTCATCGGCTTGCCGCTCACCACACCCGGCAGTTCGATCTCCGCGACGATCTCGCCGGTCGCCTTGTCGTGAGCCCGAAGGACCGGGGCGCCGCCGTAGCCCTCGCCCGCGAACAGCAAGGTCCGCGTAACGAGCAGCATCGCGCGCGAGAACTTGCCGGTGCGCGGAATCTCGATGCCCGCGAGAGCCGGATTGTTCGCGACATCTTCGGGCGTCTCGCCATTGGCGACCATCCAGACATGCTCGCCCGTGTTCATGTCGATCGCCGTGATCCGGCCCCAGGGCGGCTTGACGATCGGCAGCCCCATCGGATCGGGCACGGGGCCGCTCGCGAAAACGTACCTGATGTCCGTGTAATCGGGGTCCGGCCTCAGGGCGAACACGGCCGGGTTGGTCTGGGAGCCGACGTAGAGGATGCCGGTCTCGGGATCGGCCGCGCCACCCTCCCAGTTCGCTCCGCCGCCGAAGTGCGGCAGGATCAGCGTGCCGCGGGTGCCGTCGTCGGCCTCGAGCAGCGACGGCGGCGTGTAAAGCGGCCCAGTCCTCAAATCCTGTAGCGACTCGAGCGCCGCTGCGCGAATCTCGGGAGTGAAGTCGACGAGATCCTCTTCGCTGAAGCCCTGCCGGTCGAACGCCGCAGGCTTTGTCGGAATGGGCTGTGTTGGCGAGGTCCATTCGCCCGGCACGTCCGACAGCGTGACGGGCCGCTCCTCGAGCGGCCAGAGCGGCTCGCCCGTCTCGCGGTCGAACGCGTATGCAAACGCCTGCTTCGTGAGCTGAACCACGGCCTTGACCGGGCGGCCGTCCACTGTGACGTCGAGCAGGATCGGCGCCGTCGGGTTGTCGTAGTCCCAGATATCGTGGTGGATGAGCTGCTGATGCCAGATGCGCTCGCCCGTGCGGACATCGAGCGCGACGAGGCTGTTGCCGAACAGGTTCTCTCCGGGACGCTCGCCGCCGTACATGTCGCTGGTGGGCATTTCAACGGGCAGGTAGACGATACCGAGTTCGGGATCGCCGGAAATCGGACCCCAGACGCCGGCATTGCCGGTATACAGCGCCGAATCGTCGAGCCAGGTGTCGTAACCGAAGTCGCCGGGCAGGGGTATCGTGCGAAACGTCCACAGGAGTTCGCCGGTACGCGCGTCGAATCCGCGCACATCGCCCTTCGTCTGCTCCTTCGAGTTCGGCCGTGCGCCGACGCCGTGCGCCGGCCCGACGATCACGACATCGTTGAGCACGAGCGGCGGAGAGGTCGACGTGATCTCAATATTGTCGGCAGGCCCCCTGAGCCATTGCATCATGTCGACGATGCCGGCCTCGCCGAATTCCCGCTTCGGGAGCCCCGTGTCCGCGTCGAGCGCGACGAGGAAGAATCCGGGTGTTGCCGTGAATATGCGCTCGTCGCCCTGCCCGTCCGTCCAGAATGCGACGCCGCGCCCGGACATCTTGCGCGGCGAGTCATCGTAGCGCTCGCCCTCGTCGGGCCGCCAGATCCACAGCGTCTCGCCGCTTGCCGCATCGATCGCGACGACGTTGCGCGTGGTGCCGGCCGTGGCATAGAGCACGCCGTCGATCATGAGCGGCGTCGTCTCGTTCTTGATCTCCGGACGCGGACCGAAGTTGCCCGCGTACCAGCGCCACGCGATGCGCAGCTCGCCGACGTTGCCGGGATCGATCTGATCGAGAGGCGAATAGAACTGCGACAGCGTGCTGCCGCCGTAGACGGGCCACTCGGCCATCGCGGCCGCCTCATTGGTCTGGGCAAGCATTGCCGGGCTTGTGGCGACGATGGCCGCAGCCAGCAACAGCGGTCGAAGGAATTCCCTCATCGGCGGCGTACCTCGCATGGTGTGCAAGCGGGCTCGACCAATTCTACGCGTCGAAACGGCAGCGGCACGATCGCGACTGCCGACCCGCGTTCGGTCGAACTGCGTTGCCGCGCGGCGGAAGCGCCAATGATCGGCCAGGGCAGCGACTACTCAACGCGCACGAAGGGCCACGCGCCGGACACGTGCACCTCGGCCACTTCTGTAGCCATGCCACCGTCGTCGCCGGAAAACACGAATCCCAGCCCGCAAATGCACTCGAAGGCGGTATCTGACAGCGCAACGAGCGGCAGTTTCTCCGATTCGGCGTTGGCGTTGATACGGTAGGGCGGCGTTCTGAGCAGGTATAGCGCACCGTCTTCAAGGGTGACCTCGGCTCTGATCAGGTTGCCCAGCCAGATGCCTTCGTAGACCCCCACGTACCTGGCCAGAACCTCCAGCGCAACCTCGACGACCTGCGCCTCGGCCTGCGAAATGTCGCCGCTCCAGTGGCTGCGGCCTTCGGAGGATTCATCGCAGACGGATTCGAGCATCTCGTCATCAGCCCTGAAGCGCAACTCGAGCGACAACTGCAAGGGATCATCGAACGTATCGGGGTCCTCGTAGATCGCATCGACCTGGATGTGTCCGAAGTCGACCCGGCGGTAACGCTCCGTGACGCGCAAGCGCTCCGTGTGAGGCAAGCCCCGGGCATGCAGCCAGGTCCTGTCGTTGTAGCCGTTGCTCTCGACGACGAGCGTATCGCCCTCCCAGCGGCCGACCGAGTAGCCAGTCCAGGTCGGCAGAGGATCGGACTCGAGTTCGCGGCCGTCCATGAATATCTGCCGGTAGGTGAGATCCGGGTAGAGTACCGCGATCAAGGTCGGGCTCTGGATGATCTTGCGAATGACCATGCTCTGACTCAGTCCGCCCGGCCCGGTCGGCAGACACTGGAAGCGGGGATCGTCCAGGAAGAACCCTGCTTCGTGCTCCGCCATCGTCGTTCGCGCCCACTCGTGCACCCGGGTTTCGTCGAGCAGACTGCCCGTGACGTTCCTGACCGACCACAGACCGGACAGGTCGGGACGGCCGTCGGCCGTACGCGGCGCCGGCGCCGACAAGTCGGGTTCGCCGTCAGCCGTGCGCGGTATGAGCGGAGTGCGCAAGTCGAGCCACTGGGCCTGCGACGGCGTGACCGTCAGCAGCAGGACCAGTATCGCAAATCGCCTGTTCACGATCGCTCGCCTCAACTCCGACACCCGAAGTTGCCAGGACGCAAACTGCGCGAACCGGCACCGCAGGAACCGCTTCGCCGACTTCGCTTTTTGCGCAGGGTTCATCGGCGATCGCCCGCCAATGCCTCCCAAAGGGTCTCCCCGGTGCTCGTGAGGATGACCGTCGATGCGTTCGCCGTGGTGCTTCCGTCCCTCGCGCCGAACCCAGTGACCGTCACGACATCGCCCGGCTTGACTCTGTCGCGCGTCCAGCCGCGCCTGTACAGCGTGTTGATACCGAGCAGTTCGATGGCCCAGTTGCGAACCGCGCCGTCGTCGCCCTCGACATCGACATAGAACCAGGCGTGTGGATTCGTCCATTCGACGTTCGTAACCGTGCCCGTCACTTCGACCGGCCGATTCACGTCGAACTCGGCAGTGAACGAATGATGGGACAGGCTCGGCACGGCCGCCAGCAGGCACGCCACGCCGATTGGAATTGAAATTGCAGCTTTCATTTTCGATCCGCTCAGCAGTATGGACAGGCAATAAATCCCGACGCGAGGGGCAATTCTACATAACCGGATTGCATGCAGGGTGCCCTGCCCGCCTGACCGAGTCTACTGCAGGACAACGGCGCGGCCACGCTTCACCGTGTGAGTCGATAGAGCAGGAGCGCCGCGCTCGCGTGGCGCGCCCCCGAAGTGCTGCGATGCGACGCGCGGCGACCAGATTCGTCTACGTGCATCGCCTACGCCATGCTCATTATCAGCCCGACCAGACCTCCAAGCACGAGGACGACAGTGGCGATGAACCCGATCATCATCCCGGGACCGCGTTTCTGCGCGGCGCGGATATAGCCGACCGCATACAGGACGCGCCCGATCAGCTAAACCACGCCGACGACGGCCGCCCATAGAGGATCGACGACCATCCCGAAAATCCATACGGCCGGCACGAAAACGATGAGGCTCTCGAGCGTGTTCTGGTGAGCCCGGAACGTGCGCTCGAACTCCTCGGGACCGGTGATGGCCGGTGCCTTGACCCCGTGCGCCGGGCGCGC
>JAQAJI010000055.1 GCA_028278665.1 Candidatus Rariloculus versatilis | reverse complement strand
GCGGTGCAGATCATTCCCGCTTTCCTGCTCCAGGCAGAACTGAAACGAGAACCATGATGCGAGCACCTTCGTCCACAGAACCAGGACCTGGTTCATCAGGGGCCCGGCATCGACGGGAGCGAATGACGGCGGTTCAGAAGAGAGGTAATCGCTGTGGGTGTATTGAAGACTATCTGGACGGCACGTGTACTGATAATCGCCGGGTTTCTGCTGGGTTGGAACAGCCTGAGCGCGACCGTCGGGCACTTGAGTAATGATCTTTTCCTGTTTGTCGAAGGCTCGCCGGTGGGTCAGGATCATAGCTGGCAGCATTTTCTGCGCGAACTCGGCGGGGACTTCGGCGCGATGATCGCGATCCTCGTCATGATCTTCGCGGCGCCCGGGTACAGAACGCGCGTTACGTGGTGGGTCATGTTGATCCTGATGATCGGTTTTTATGCGCCGTTCTGGATCGGCATTCCGTTCGACCCGGCCTACGCGTCACCTAACATGTCGGCGGAAATCAATCACCTCATGATGGCCATCCCGGCGCTCATCGGTTGCTTTCTCGCGTTGCCGCATTTTCGCGACGGCGAGCCGGCCTGACGCAACGGCGCGACTCAACAGACCTGACCGGGCCGCGGCAATGACTCGCCGCGCGCGCGCCAGGGCCGCGAACCGGGTCCGCACGTCAAGGCGGAGCCGATCACGACCGGCCGCTCGCAACGACGGTGCAGCCACGACTCGCGTTCGCGCAAGCAGGGAGTTTGAAATCGTTGCGTGTGCAACGTCCACGCACGCTATCATAGCCGGCCTGTTCTAACGCTGAGCGAGCCGAAGGATGCAAGACAAATCATGCCGTACCGTGGTGTCATTGGTGGCTCTCGCGGTACCGGCCGTGGCGCAGACGCAACCGGCGGGTCTTCAGCCGCTCGAAGAGATCATCGTGACGGCGACCCGCATCGAAACGACGCTCGCGCGCGTGCCCGCGGCGGTCAGTGTCGTCGGGCAGGATGTCATCCAGCTCGGCCGGCAACAGCTCGCGCTCGACGAGGCGCTGAACCGCGTGCCGGGCGTGTTTCTGCAGAACCGCTACAACTTCGCCCAGGACCTCAGGATTGCAGTACGCGGATTCGGCGCACGTGCGAACTTCGGCATCCGCGGCATCAAGATTCTCGTCGACGGCATTCCCGAAACGCTGCCTGACGGGCAGGGCTCGGTAGACAGCATCGATATCGGCGCCGCCAGCCAGATCGAGATCCTCAGAGGACCGAGTTCGACGCTGTATGGCAATGCGGCGGGCGGTGTCATCGCGGTGACCTCCGATCTCGGCCCGGAGCGGCCGTTCACCGACCTTCGCCTGTCAGCCGGTGAATACGGTTTCCGCAAGGTTCAGCTCAAATCCGGCGGCCGGACCGATCGCGTGGGCTATCTCGTGAGCCTCTCCGATTCGGTGTTCGACGGCTACCGGGAACAGAGCAGGGCCGAGAACACGCAGCTCAGCGCGCGACTCGACTTCGACCTCGGCGAGGATCGTCAGTTGCTGACCGTCTTCAATCACACCGATCAGCCGGTTTCCGACGACCCGGGCGGCATCAATGCTGCGCAGGCAGCGAGCGCGCCCAGGACCGCACGCGACCAGAACCTACGCTACAACGGCGGCGAAGCACTCGAGCAGACGCGCATCGGCTTCGTGTACAGCATGCCGCTCGGGGAGGGGCACGAGATCACGGCCCGCAACTACTACGCGTGGCGCGACTTCAACAACCGCCTGCCGTTCGGTTTCGGTGGCCAGGTCGAGTTCGACCGTTTCTTCATGGGCGGCGGGTTCACGTACAGCAACGAAGGAAGCTGGGGAGGACGACGCAACCGCCTTATCGTGGGATTCGACTTCGACGAGCAGGACGATGACCGACGCCGCTTTGTGAACGACTTCGGAACACGCGGCGCACTGACCCTCGACCAGAACGAGTCGGTCGGCAGTCGCGGCATATACCTGCAGGATGAGCTGAACGTCAGCGAAAGCATCGATCTGCGCTTCGGGATTCGCTACGACGAAGTCGAGTTCGATGTCACCGACCGCTTCCTCGGCAACGGCGATGACTCCGGCAAGCGCAAGCTCGATGACGTAAGTCCGATGCTCGGCTTCTCGGCTCAACTCAGCGACAGCGTCAGCCTCTACGGCACGTATTCGAGCGCATTCGAGACGCCGACGACGACCGAGTACAACAATCCGAGCGGAGGCGGAGGGTTCAACCCGACGCTCGAGCCGCAGACGGCCAGAAACCTGGAATTCGGCTTCAGGGGCTCGATCGCGGACCGGCACCGTTACGAAGTTGCCGTTTTCAACATTGAAGTCGATGACGAACTGATTCCGTTCGAAGTGCCCGGCAGCCCGGGCCGCGACTACTTCGCCAATGCGGGCAAGTCGACTCGTGACGGGGTCGAGTTCTCGCTGACGGCCCAACCGACCGACCGGCTGCGCGCGACCGTCAGCTACACGTACTCCGACTTCACGTTCAGCGAGTTCACCACGGAGAGCGGACGGGACTATGCCGGCAACACGATTCCGGGTACCGCCGAGGACGTCATCTTCGGCGAACTCGACTACCGTCATCCCAACGGCTGGTACGGGGCGCTCGAGGCAATCCACATCGGGGACCAGTACGCGAACAACGCGAACTCGGCGGGCACCGACGCCTACACGCTCACGAATCTGCGGTTCGGCTACGAGCGCGAAACCGAATCGCTCGTCATCGCACCGTTCGCAGGCATCAACAACCTGTTCGACGAGACGTACACCGCGAACCTCCGTATCAACGCGTTCGGCGGCCGATTCTACGAGCCCGGACCTGACCGGCACCTCTATGCCGGGGTGACGTTCAGCTTCCTTCGTTAGCCGCCGTGGCAGCACCCCGCTTCGCACCGGGACCGGCGAGACGGCACTCGCCTCACGCAGCGGGGTTTTCGCGATGGGCTGCCGGTAGCCTGCGCCGCGGGTGGGCCGGAGCTTGAGTCGCCTGGCGCCGTCTGACATGCCTGCACGCCGGTTCCCGGCCGGCGCGCGAGCGCACACCGAGTTGCGGTTTCCCGCAGTCTGGAAACCAGAGCCTGCGCCGCTCGTCGCGCTCGTGCTGCTGTCGCTCGTGGCGGCATGCGAGCGCGGCGCCGATGCGCCGCCGCCCGCTGATCCGCTACCGACGGCGCAAGCGACGTTCGTCGGAGGTCAGGCCTGTGCCGGCTGTCACGCCGAACAGGTTTCAAGCTGGGCCGGTTCGCACCACGACGCAGCGATGCAGCCGGCTGGCCCTGACACCGTGCTCGGCGACTTCGCAAACGCCGAACTGACCTACAACGCCGTGACCAGCACATTTTTCGAGCGCGATGCCGCGTACTGGATCAGGACGGACGGGCCGGACGGCACGCTCGAGGAGTACCGCGTTACCCATGCCTTCGGTGTCGAGCCGCTCCAGCAGTATCTGCTCGAGTTTCCCGACGGGCGCCGTCAGGCCTCCAGCATCGCCTGGGACACCCGGCCGGCGGAGCAGGGCGGGCAACGTTGGTTCCACCTGTATCCCGACGGAGCCATCGATCACGAGGATCCCCTGCACTGGACCGGGACATTCCAGAACTGGAACACGATGTGCGCGGAGTGCCATTCGACCAATCTCGAGAAGAACTTCAGCGTCGAAGCGCAAGCTTTCGACACGACCTGGTCGAGCATGGACGTCGACTGCGAAGCCTGCCACGGGCCGGGCTCGGCGCACGTCGCGGCGCCGAACGACGAATCGCTCGCGCTGCCCGCCATGGCCCGAGCGTGGATCATGAACGAAGCGACGGGTATCGCCGCACGCTCGCCGGCGCTCGAGTCGACAGCGGAACTCGAAGTCTGTGCCCAGTGCCACTCGCGCCGCGCGCAACTGAGCGACGCGTTCGTGCCGGGGCAGGCGCTCTTCGACGGATACCGGCCGGCGTTGCTCGACGAAGGCCTCTACCATGCCGACGGGCAGATTCTCGACGAGGTCTACGTCTACGGATCGTTCGTACAGAGCGCCATGCACGCGGCGGGCGTGACCTGCAGCGACTGCCACGACCCGCACAGCACGCGGCTGCGAGCGGATGCCGATTCGATTTGCGGCACCTGCCATCTGCCGAGCGCCTTCGCGACGCCAGAGCATCACAATCATCCCGGGAGCGACGTGCCGGGCTGCATCGATTGCCACATGCGGTCGGAGACCTACATGGTCATAGACCCGCGCCGCGATCACAGTTTCCGCGTGCCGAGGCCGGACCTGTCGGTGCGTCTCGGCGTGCCGAACGCGTGCAACGACTGTCATGGGGACGAGCCCGCCGCCTGGGCGGCCGAGCAGGTCGCAGGATGGTTTCCCGAGGGCCGTCACACGGAGTTTCACTACGGCGAAGCCATCGCGGCCGGCCGGGCGTGGCAGGCGGATCGCGTCGCGCTGCTCGAACGCGTCGTGACGGATTCCGCGATGCCTGCGATCGTCAGGGCGACGGCCGTCTCGCTGCTCGGCGCCCAGGTCGACGACGCTGTGCTCGACGTCGTCGGGTTCGCGCTGCTCGACGACGATCCGCTCGTGCAACTCGCGGCGCTCGACGTCGCCGCACGTTTCCCCGCGGATCTGCGCATCGACCATGCGCAGCGCTTTCTCGATGCGCCGCACAGGGCACTGCGCATCGCCGCCGCCCGCGGTCTCGCGGCGCTGCGTCCGAGGCTTGGCGCGCGGCGGCAGCAGGACCTCGACGCAGCGCTCGAAGAGTACGTTGCCGCGCAGGCGTTCAACGCCGATCGCGCGGAGGGGCACTACAACCTCGGTAGTCTCCACGACGAACTCGGTCGGCCCGCAGACGCCGAACAAAGCTATCTGGCCGCCATCGAACGCGAGCCGGCATTCGCTGCGAGCTACGTTAACCTTGCCGACATCTACCGCCGTACGGGACGCGAGGACGAGGCGCAGGAACTGCTCACCGATGCGATGGCGGCGATACCCGCTGACGCCGGCTTGCCGTTCGCTCTGGGGCTCTCGCTCGTCAGGTCGGACCGGGAAGCCGAAGCCCTCGAATTCATCGAACGTGCCGCCGAACTTGCGCCTCAGGAGCCGTACTACGCGTATGCGCTCGGCGTCGGCCTGTACTCTGCCGGGGAGCAGCAAAATGCGCTCGCATTGCTCGGCGAGGCGCACGAGCGGTTCCCGGGTTACCGTGACATCCTGTTTGCGCTAGTGACAATGCATCGCGACACCGGCAGCATTGACGAGGCTCTCCAATACACGCGGCGCATGCTTGAACTCTCGGCTGCCGATGCCGATGCCCGCGCGCTGCTGGGCGAACTGCAGAGCCTTGCGCGCCAGTAGGGGGACGCGTCCCGGGGGGGATGGGCTGTCAAGCGGCCGCGATCATCGCGACCCATGGTGCAGTTGTCCGGTTCGGTGCCGGTTCAAGCGTCAGTCCGCGAGCCCCAGGCAAAACGCGAGCGCCACGTTCAGGCGCGTGAGATCGCTGGTTTCAAGTTGGCCGATCCGCGTGCCAATCCGCTCCCTTCGCACTGTAGTGGGTTTGTCGGACATGATTTGGGAGGCCGCCCGCAACCCGTTTCCCGACGACGGTTCTATAGTGACCCGAAAGTCCGGCGCATCCACGACGATCGACGTCATCTGGCAAATGACAACCGAGGCGTGGTTGTCCGGAAACGCATCGCTTTGAACGACCACCGCCGGCCGCGGCTTTCCGTAGTCTCCGGTCGCCGCGACAGTGACGACGTCACCGCGTCGGATGCTCATCGAAATCGGATACCGCTTCAATCCAACGAAGCGCCGCGGCTTCAGCCTCGGGATCGAGACGGTCAACCGAATCCGCGATGCGCTCGCGTACTTGCCGCAATCGCGCGTCCGGAAGCGTCATGCGGATCTCGCGAAGATGCGATTCGCGCCGCCGCCTTCGAAATGCGCGCATTCGCTCCGCCGGTGACGTTGCCATGGCGGGTCAGCCTCCTCGTTGACGAGCGAATGACTGTAACGCGTTACAGGCGCAGTGGCAACGTGCCGATCGCAAGGTTCGGCGCCCGTATCCGCTGCGAAGAACGCCCGAACGGCCGCGCCCAGGGTACGCGGCGGGGTGTCGCCGCTCACGCCTGGTAGTGAATGACCGACCGGATGCTTTCGCCCTCGTGCATGAGGTCGAAGGCGCGGTTGATCTCGTCGAGTCCCATCGTGTGGGTGATCATCTCGTCGACCTTGATTTCGCCGGCCATGTACTGCTCGACCATGCCCGGAAGCTGGCTGCGGCCCTTGACGCCGCCGAAGGCGCTGCCGCGCCAGACGCGTCCGGTGACGAGCTGGAAGGGCCGCGTGGCGATTTCCTGGCCGGCGCCCGCGACGCCGATGATCGTCGACTCGCCCCAGCCCTTGTGGCAGCACTCGAGCGCCGCGCGCATGAGGTTGACGTTGCCGACCGCTTCGAAGGAGTAGTCGACGCCGCCATCGGTCAGGTCGACGATGACTTCCTGGATCGGGCTGTCGTGGTCCTTCGGGTTGACGAAGTCGGTCGCGCCGAGCTGGCGCGCCATTTCTTCCTTGTCCGGATTGATGTCGATCGCGAGTATGCGCTCGGCCTGGGCCATCACGGCGCCCTGGATGACGCTGAGGCCCACCCCGCCGAGACCGAAAACGGCCACGGTTGAACCAGGTTCGACCCTGGCCGTATAAAGCACGGCGCCGATTCCGGTCGTGATGCCGCAGCCGAGCAGACACACCGACTCCAGCGGCGCTTCCTTGCTGACCCTGGCGAGCGAGATCTCGGGCAGCACCGTGTACTCGGAGAACGTCGACGTTCCCATGAAGTGCAGTACGCTATCGCCGCCGCAGGAAAAGCGGCTGGTGCCGTCCGGCATCACGCCTTGCCCCTGGGTCGCGCGCACGGCCTGGCAGAGATTCGTCTTGCCCGAGGTGCAGAACCTGCATTCGCCGCATTCCGCCGTGTAGAGCGGAATGACGTGATCGCCGACGGCAACGCTCGTGACGCCCGGCCCGACTTCCTCGACGATGCCGCCGCCCTCGTGGCCGAGGATTACCGGGAATGCCCCTTCAGGATCCTCGCCGGACAGCGTGAACGCATCCGTGTGGCAGACGCCGGTTGCGACGATGCGAACCAGGGCTTCACCGGGTTTCGGGCCCTGGACGTCGACTTCTTCGATGGCCAGCGGTTTGCCGGCTTCCCACGCTACTGCAGCTCTCGACTTCATGCTGGTCTCTCTCCGCTGGGCGTTATTGTTGTCGAGTGGCATTGTAAGAATTCGCGTGGCCGATGTCGCGTGCGCGCGTGGCGGAATTGTCCGGAACGTGGTATGGCCCGCAGGACATGCGGGCTACACTACCGCACCGTACAGGCTGCGGCGTTCTGCAATGAGTATTTTCCTCGGACTCGGTTCCAACGTCGGCGACCGTCGCGCCAACCTCGAAAGTGCCCTCGATGCGCTCGAGCGGGACGGCGTGCGGGCCGTGCGCCTGTCGCCCGTGATCGAGTCTCCGGCGCTGCTGCCGGACGGTGCACTGCCCGAGTGGAACCGTCCGTTCCTGAACCTTGTCGCGAAGTGCTCCACGGACCTCGATCCCGAATCGGTGTTGAGTCTCGCGAAGCGGATCGAAGCCGAACACGGTCGAGGCGACGCCGACAAATGGGCGCCCAGGCCAGTCGACATCGACATCCTGCTCTGGGGCCGCGAGCGGATTTCGACCGAACGGCTCAGGATCCCGCATCCGCAACTCGAGCGGCGCAATTTCGTCCTGACGCCATTGATCGCGCTTGAACCTTCGCTGACGATTCCCGGTCTGGGCGCCAGGACCGTGCTCGAATGGTCGTTGGAGCTCGACGACCCCGTTCCCCTGTGGATGGGCGTATTCAACATCACGCCGGACTCTTTTTCGGACGGCGGCGAGCTTGTCGACTGGACCGCCATCGAGTCACGCGCCGAGCAGGCGGTCGCCGCCGGCGCCCAGATTCTCGATCTCGGCGCGGAATCGACTCGTCCGGGCGCGCGGCCCCTGAGCGCTGAACTCGAATGGTCGCGGCTTGCGCCGGTTCTCGAACGGCTCGTCGACAAATACGAAGGTCAACGCCTTCGGCCGCAGGTCAGCATCGACACCTACCATGTCGATGTGGCTCGCCGTGCGCTGACGAACGGCGCCGACGTGATCAATGACGTGAGCGGGTTGACCTCGCCTGAGATGATCGAGCTTGCCGCGACGAACGGTGTGGACTTCGTCGCGATGCACAGCGTTTCGTTGCCCGCGGACCCGAAGCAAACGCTGCCGGCCGACTGCGACCCCTGCGAGGCACTCGAACGCTGGCTTGACGAACGGATGGCGGTCTGGACGCGGGCGGGCGTGGACCTCGACCGCATCATATTCGACCCGGGTGTCGGCTTCGGCAAGGACCCGCTGCAATCGCTGAAGCTACTTCGCGGCGCGGGCCGCTTCCGGCGCTCGGGGTTGCGCTGCCTCGTCGGTCATTCGCGAAAATCATTTATGAAGAGCTTTGCTCCGCTCGACAAGCAGGCACGCGATCTCGCAACTGCGGGCGCGTCGCTGAACCTCATCGCCCAGGGCGTCGATATTCTCCGCGTCCACAACGTGCCGCTGCACACCGCCGCCTGGCTGGCCTGGGCTCACCTGAACTGACCGGGACGAGCCTGCGCCGGCGCCGCGGGCGGGTGTGGTCGGCTCGCGGCCGTGCACGCCTGCGCGTAGCGACCTATCCAGCCCGGCGAGAGCCCGCGCGGTCGAGCACCGCGAGCAGCGCGGCGGCCTTGTCGAGGCTCTCCTGGTACTCGGCCTCGGGATCGGAGTCGGCGACGATGCCGCCGCCGGCCCATGCATAAATCGCGTTGCCGTGTTGCACGAGCGTTCGAATCGCGATGTTGGTGTCCATGTTGCCGTCGAAGCCGATGTAGCCTATCGCGCCGCAGTAGACGCTGCGCCGGTGGGGCTCGATCGAGTCGATGATCTGCATTGCGCGCACCTTCGGCGCGCCCGTGATCGAGCCTCCCGGGAAGCAGCCGCGCAGCAGGTCGACGGCATGCCGGTCCGGCTCCAGGCGGCCCGTGACCGTGCTCACGAGATGATGGACGCTTGCGAAACTCTCGATGTCGAAGAGGCGCGTCGCGCGAATCGAGCCCGCAATGCAGCTTCGGCCGAGATCGTTGCGCAGCAGGTCGACGATCATGACGTTTTCCGCGCGGTCCTTGCCGCTCGAACGCAATTCCTCGGCGAACGCGCGGTCGCGGGCGCCGTGCAGCGATCTCGGCCGCGTACCCTTGATCGGTTTCGTCTCGACGCGATCGCCGCGAAGTTCGAGGAAGCGTTCCGGCGAGGAACAGAGGATTCGACCGTCGGGATGGTCGAGCCACGCCGAAAACGGCGCGGGATTGATCCTTCTCAGATTCAGATAGGCTTGCCAGGCGTTGCCCCGCACCCGGGCTTCGAACCGTTGCGTGAGGTTGACCTGATAGCAGTCGCCTCGTTGGATGTGCGCCTTGATGCGATCGAAAGCGCGTCGGTAGGACTGCCTGTCGAAGTTGGAAGCGACAGGCGACAGCACTTCGAAGGACGCCCCGGGCATGCGCCTGGGTTGATCGAGTTTGTCGATCAGGTCGTCCCATTGGGCGAACGTGCGTTCGTCCCGGCCGTGGCCGACCAGCCAGGTGCGCTGTTCGAGATGATCCACGACGACGGCCCAGTCGTAGAACCCGACGGCGAGTTCCGGTAGGTCGAAATCGGTTTCGGCGAGGCCAGGCAAGGTCTCGAAACGGCGGCCGAGGTCGTAGCCGAAGTAGCCGAGCGCCCCGCCGCAGAACGGCAGGTCGGGTCGTGCCCGGCAGCGGTCGCCGAGATGCTCGCGGATGAGCGACAGCGGATCGTTGTCCGACAGGCGTTCGCGATCGCGCGACCGAATCGTCGTGATCTCGCCACGGGTCGTCAGCGTGAGCCAGGGGTCGGCCGCGAGGATGTCGTAGCGCGCGATTCTGTGGCGTTCGGGCGTGAGCATCCGGTCGATGCCGCTCGCTGGCGCGAGTGGGAGTTGGCTTTCGACAGGGGCCCGGTAGTCGCGCGTCGGTCTGCCGTCGTGCGGGCTGCCGCTGTCGAGGAACGCGCACCAGGGTCGCTCCAGCAGCGCTTCGCAGAGCGCCGCCGAATCGGCGTGGTAGCTGAGTTCCGCTATCCTGGCCATGCTGGCGCTCCCGTGCGCGGTACGGCGTCGGCTGCGGCGGCGCGCGGCATGGTGTCGACTGCGTCCTCCTCCGGCACGGCGTCGGTCGCTTCGGTGCCGCGAAGGACGTCGCCTGATCTCCGGCACGATACGGCGCCGGCCGCGCGCGCCCTGGGAGCGGCCACCGGCCGTCGCGTCGCGGCGCGGTGATGGCGGGACGCTTTCATCGGCCTGAAAACGCCGCCCTGACTTCCCGGGCCAGCAAGCGGATGCCGCTTTCGACGGTCTCGTCGTCCTGCGCGACGGACAAACGCAGGCATTCGGAGCTGTGGGCCCAGTGTTCTGAGAGCCCGGCGAAAAAGTGATCGCCGGGCAGCACGGCGACGCCGGCCTGCTTGAGCCGCCGGTACAGCGACGCGCTGCCGTTCGGCAGTCCCTCGAGCCATAGCCAGAGGAAAAACGCGCCTTCCGGCTTGTGGATCCTGAAGGGCAGGCCCTTGAGTTCGCGCCTGAGCAGCGCCACCGCGCGGGTCGCCTTGTCCCGGTAGTAGGGCCCGATGGTCGTCCGGCTGAGTTCGAGGATCTCGCCGCTGTCGATGAGCGGCTGCACGAGCACGGGTCCGACGCTGCCAACGGCGAGATTGAGTACGGCGACCATGTTGGCCAGCGCCTGGATGATCGGTTCGTCGGCAACGACGATGCCGGTGCGCACGCCGGGCAGGCCAAGCTTCGAAAGGCTCAGACAAAAGATCGTGCCCGCGTTCCAGCGCGGGCTGGCTTCGGTGAACACGATATTCGGGAACGGTGCACCGTAGGCGTTGTCGACGATCAGCGGGATGTTCGCCTCGCGGCAGGCATCCTCGAGCCTGAGCATCTCGGCGTCGGTCAGGACGTTGCCGGTCGGGTTGGTCGGCCGCGACACGCAGACTGCAGCAATGTTCTCGTCGATGGCGAGATTCCCGAAGTCCAGACCGTACTTGAACAGGTCGTCGTCAAGACGGGTGATCGTGGACCGGCGCGCCGTCAACAGGTCCTCGCCGAGCGTGACGTTCGAATAGCCGACGTATTCGGGCGCCAACGGCAGCAGGATGCGACTTTTGCCGCCGTCCGGGCGCTCGCCGGCAAACAGATTGAACAGCATGAAAAAGGCCGACTGGCTACCAGCCGTAAGCGCGATGTTCTCCGCGCCGAGCGGCCACCCGTACTCCCGGCTGAGGAGGCTGGCGAGCGACGACCTGAACCTGTTTTCGCCGGCCGGGTGGGCGTAGTTGGCGAGCATCCGGTCGAACAGCGCCCGGTCGGCGGCGACCTCGGCGAGACGTTTGCGGAAGAGCTGCTGCATCTCCGGGATCCTGCCCGGATTGCCGCCGCCGAGCATGAGCAGCTCGCTCTGACCGCTCATCGCCCGGGCGAGATCGTCCATGAGTTCGAACGCGCCGGACGGCAGCATGAACCGTTCACCAAATATGGAATACTGAAACGGCATGGCGGGTGTTACCGGCTAACCCGGGATTCGCAATGCGGCTGCCGCGCGTGTGCGCTCCCGGCTGGCGCCAACGCAAGGGAAGATGCACTGCCGGTCGCTTGAGACCCTCGCGCGGAGGGTTGCGCGCGCGGAGCGTACATGGATGTATTTACCGCGTGTCTCAAGCGACCGGCAGTGCATCTTCCCGCACCTTCCACGCGAGCTGCTCACCCCTCGTTGAAACATGGTGCCAGGGCTAGACGATCCGGTCCGGTCGGGCATAGGCATTGAACCGGTCGGACTTCAGAAAGCCGACCAGTGTCATGCCGAATTCGGCGGCGAGTTCGACGGCCAGCGAGGACGGCGCGCCGACCGCTGCGATGATCGGGCAGCCCGCGACCATCGCCTTCTGCATGAGTTCGAAGCTTGCGCGGCCGCTCAGGACGATGCCCAGGCCCGTCAAAGGCAACGCGCCGGATTTCAGGCGACTGCCGACGAGCTTGTCCAGAGCATTGTGGCGTCCGACGTCCTCGCGCACGGCGAGCAATTCCCCGTGCGAATCGAAGATGCCCGAAGCGTGCAGACCGCCGGTCTCGGCAAATACCGACTGAGCCGACATGAGTTTTTCGGGCAGCGTGGCGAGTACGGTGCGGGCGACCCTGGTAGCGTCTGCATGCAGGTCGAACCGGCCCTGCACGGCAACGGCCTCGATCGACGCCTTGCCGCAAACGCCACAGCTCGAGGAGGTATAGAAATGCCGCTCCAGGCGATCCAGATCGACGCCGACGTCATCGGCGAGTTCGACGCGCACCACGTTGATCAGGCCGTTCTCGGCAGGGGGACCGCAGGGCGCGACGGAGACGACATCGTCGTACCTGGCAATGATTCCCTCGGTGAACAGAAAGCCGACGGCGAGCTCGTCGTCGTTGCCGGGCGTACGCATCGTGATCGAAATGCTCTGCTCGGCTCGTCCTGAACCGTCGGGCCCCGAATAGGCGAGGCGAATCTCAAGCGGTTCCTCCGTCGCAACGATGTCCGTATCGACGGACGCGGCACTGTCCGCTCCGACGCCGACGCGTTGAATCTCGAACTGCCGCACGCTCTGGCGGCGCGCGATTTCCCTTGGGCTTGCCACCCTCAGTCCACCTTGCGCACCCAGCTCTCGTCGAGATCGTGGATGTCGTTGCAGCCGACGAGCGCCATGTCGCGCAGGAGCTCCGTTCTTAGGATCGTCAGTGCCTGCGCCGCGCCCGCTTCGCCGCCTGCGGCGAGCCCGTAGAGGTAGGGACGGCCGGCCGAGCAGGCCCGAGCGCCGAGTGCGAGCGCCTTGAGGATGTGAACGCCGCGCCGCACGCCGCCGTCGCAGATGACCTCGAGGCGGTCGCCGACCGCGTCGACGATTTCCTTGATGAGGTCGAACGGTGCGGGCGAGTAGTCGAGCTGGCGCCCGCCGTGATTGGACACCATCAGCGCGGTCGCGCCGATGTCGGCCGCACGTTTCGCGTCATCGGCGCGCATGACGCCCTTGAGCGCGAACGGCCCGTCCCATTCCCGGATCATCCATTCGGCATCGTCCCAGGTCACGGCGGTATCCAGTTGCCTGTTCAGATACTCGATGATTCCGCCGAGATCGCCGCTGCCCGGAGGCGGCCGGTGTGCGACGTTGGCCACGTCGATCTTCGGCGTCGTCAGGTGTCGGTATACCCAGCGCGGATGCATCGCAATGTCGATGAGACTCATGAGCGAGAGCTTCGGCGGCACGGTCATGCCGGTCACGATGTCGCGTTCCCGGTTTCCGGAGACACCGGGTACGTCGACGGTCAACTGCAGCGCCTTGTAGCCTGCGTCCTTCGCCCTCCGGACAAACTCGCGGCTGAGCCCCCGGTCCTTGAAGACGTAGACCTGAAAAACTTTCGGGCCGTCCGTGAAACCGGCCGTCTCTTCGATGCTCGACGAGGAGATGCTCGACAGCGAGTAGATTGTGCCGGCCGCGTGCGCGGCTCGGGCCACGGCCCGTTCGC
Source organism: Candidatus Rariloculus versatilis (assembly GCA_028278665.1). Classification (GTDB taxonomy): domain Bacteria; phylum Pseudomonadota; class Gammaproteobacteria; order Steroidobacterales; family Rariloculaceae; genus Rariloculus; species Rariloculus versatilis. Next base: position 2,517 of record JAQAJI010000055.1, on the reverse strand, counting down.
CCTGGTAGTTGAAGAGTCTCGAGAGGGCCGTCGGGGAGCAGAAGAAAGGCCACTCGATACGCTCGCCGAACACGGTCGTCGCGGTTTCGAGTCGGCTCACGTCGACGAGGCAACGCGGCTGGAACTCGTAGTTGCCGAACGCCTCGGTATTGCGGTTCAGCGTCCATTCGTCGTCGGCGCCGCCGTCGATGTAGTGGTACATCGGTGCGGGCAGGCGGCGTGCCGCGAGCTTGCGCAGTTGCGCGATGTTGTAGCAGCGCTCGACGCGTTTTCCGAACATTGCTTCGCCGCCTTGCCGTGATAAGCGTCGGGCATGCCTGCACGCAGGCGCCGCTCAGGCTCGTGCCTTGAGGTCCTCGGGGAAATGGTCGAGCACGCTGATCACCGGGAATGGCGCCATGCCGCCGAGTGCGCACAGCGATCCACTGACCATGGTGTCACACAAGTCACGCAACAACTCAAGGTTCGAGGCCTCGTTCTCACCGTTCATGATCTTATCTATGACTTCAACGCCGCGCACGGCCCCGACCCGGCATGGCGTGCACTTGCCGCACGACTCGATGGCGCAGAACTCCATCGCGAAGCGCGCCTGCTCGCCCATGTCGACCGTGTCGTCGAAGACGACGAGGCCGCCGTGGCCGATCATCGCGCCGATTGCGGCGAATTCCTCGTAGTCGAGCGGCGTGTCGAATTGCGACGTATGGACATAGGCGGCGAGCGGTCCTCCGGCCTGTACCGCGCGGATCGGCCGCCCGGTCGCGCTGCCGCCGCCGAAGTCGTACAGGAGTTCGCGCAGCGGGCGGCCGAAGCCGATTTCGACGAGCCCGCCCTGCTTGATGTTGCCCGCGAGCTGCACGGTCAGCGTGCCGCGCGACCGGCCGCTGCCGTAATCGCGGTAGTACTCGGCACTCTTGTCCAGGATGATCGGTACGGTGGCCAGGGAAATCACGTTGTTGACGACCGTCGGGGCTCCGAACAGCCCCTTGATTGCCGGCAATGGCGGCCGGAACCGAATCATGCCGCGCTTGCCTTCGAGGCTCTCGAGCATGGATGTTTCCTCGCCGCAAATGTACGCGCCGGCCGCCTCGCGCACCTCGACGTCGAAGTCCCTGCCGCTGTCGAGCACGTTCCTGCCGAGCAGCCCTGCGGCTTCCGCGCGCTCGATCGCCTCGCGCATGACACGGATCGCGAGCGGATACTCGGCGCGAATGTAGACGAAGCCCATCGTTGCGCCCGTGGCGAAACCGGCAATGGCCATGCCTTCGATGAGAACGTAAGGGTCGCTCTCCATGATCATGCGATCGGCGAAGGTCCCGGAGTCGCCCTCGTCGGCGTTGCAGGCGATGTATTTCTGAGCCGCTTCGGTCTGAAGCACCGTGTTCCACTTGATCCCGGTCGGAAACGCCGCGCCGCCCCGGCCCCTGAGCCCGGATTCGGTGACTTCGGCGACGATCGCTTCGGGCGTCATCGATGCGGCCCGTTCGAGGCCGCGAAAGCCGTCGTGCGCCCGGTAGTCGTCGATCGAGAGCGGGTCGGTGATGCCGACGCGAGCGAAGGTCAGCCGGGACTGTTCGGCCAGCCACGCAATTGATTCGGTCGGCCCGAGCGCGAGCGGATGCTCCGCCCCGCCGAGCAGATCCGCATCGAACAGGCCGCCGACGTCGTTTGCGGTGACCGGGCCATAGGCGAGCCGCTGGCCGTCGATTTCGACCTCGACCAGCGGTTCGAGCCAATACAGCCCGCGCGATCCGTTGCGCACGAGTTCGATCGGCGTGCCGCGGCGGTCGGCTTCGCACTCAAGCGCTGCCGCAACAGCGTCGGCGCCGAGCGAGCGCGCAGTCGTGTCCATCGGGACAAAGACCCTGGTACCGTTCGGCATGGCTATTCCAGCAATTCGTCGAGACGCTCTGGCGTGACCCGGCCGTAGACGTCCTCGTCGATCATGACCGCCGGCGAGCAGGCGCAGTTGCCCAGACAATAGATCGGCTCGAGGCTGAAGCGCCCGTCAGAGGTCGTCTGGTGGTAATCGATCCCGAGCTTCGCGCGCGCATGGTGTTCGAGTTTCCTCGACCCCATCGATTGACAGGCTTCGGCCCGGCATACGTAAAGCGTCTGTTTGCCCGGCGGGTCCGAACGGAAGAGATGGTAAAACGACACCACGCCATGAACTTCGGCTCTCGACAGGTTCAGGACTTCGGCAACGATCGGCACGGCGGCGTCGGGAACGTAGCCGAGTTCATCCTGTATGTCGTGCAAAATCGGTAGCAGCGCGCCCGCTTGCGCGGCGCCGGCTTCGGCGAGCCGGCGTACGGTTTGCAGCGTCTGTGTGTCGGGTTCGCTCATTGCTCCGTCGTTCACGGCCGATGCGTCCATTGCGATGTATCAGGAGAGGTCCGGCCGGCAAATTAGTATAACCGACCGATCCGAACGATACGGCGACATCCGCCGTCGCCGGAGCGACGCGATCAAAGGGTCATTTGCAGGCTCAGCCAGGCCTTGTCGGTGTCCTGAAAGCGC
>JAQAJI010000054.1:403-31040 GCA_028278665.1 Candidatus Rariloculus versatilis | reverse complement strand
CCGCTCGTGTGCGATTTCCGGGTGGAGCGCGAGTCGCTGGAGGCCGCCTGAGTCAGTCTGCCGTGACGCAATCAAATGCACGACATTGGCGGCGGAAAACCGATTCCCGCGGCATCTGCCGGCTGATCCTCGACAAGGCCGGAGCGAGCGGCAACACGCTGTCGCGCGCGGTGCTGAGCCAGCTCGACGAGGAGCTGACGGCGCTCGCGACGGATTCAGGACTCACGGGTCTCGTGATCGAGTCCGCGAAGCAGATCGGCTTCTTCCTCGGCGCCGATGTCAGTGAGTTCGGTTCCGTCGACGACCCTGAGGCCGCCGCAGGGATGGCCAGCCAGGGTCAGGCGATGCTTGCCCGAATAGCGGCGCTCGATTGTCCGAGCGTGGCTCTGATCAACGGTTACGCTCTTGGCGGCGGCCTGGAACTCGCGCTCGCCTGCGACTACAGGGTTGCCGTGGAAGGTTACGAGCGCACTCTGGGGCTGCCGGAGGTGCAACTCGGGATTCATCCGGGCTTCGGCGGCACCGTGAGGACCGTGGATATTGTCGGTGCGCTGCGAGGTCTTGATCTGATATTGACGGGCCGCTCCGTTACGCCCATGGAAGCTCTGGCCATGGGACTGATCGACCGTGCCGTTCCCGAAGCCGAACTTCACGCGGCGGCTTTGGATCTCATCGGACGAAAGCCGCCGCGCAGGCGGGCTGCATGGTATCTGCGCCTGCTCCGGCTGCCGTTGTTCCGGCCGCTGCTGGCACGCAGCCTGCGCGGCCGTGTTGCCCGCCGCGCGCGCAAGAGCCACTACCCGGCGCCGTACGCGATCATCGATCTGTGGCGACGTCACGGGGCGGGCGGGCCCGCAGCATATGCTGCCGAAGCGGAATCGATCGGCCGACTCGTCGTAAGCCGCACGTCAAGAAACCTCGTGCGCATGTTCGGGCTCAGGGAACGGCTCAGAAACCTCGCCCCGAAGTCAAGCGGCATCGGCAAGGTGCATCTCATCGGCGCCGGTGTCATGGGCGGCGATATCGCGGCCTGGTGCGCACTGAAGGACCTGAAGGTCAGCGTGCAGGACCGGGCCGCAGAGTACGTAGAACCGGCCCTGGAGCGCGCCAGGAAGCTATTCCGGCGCCGTTTGCGTGCTCCGGGCGCGGCCGCCGAAGCCGAAGCGCGCATGTCCGTCGATCTCGAGGGCGCCGCGCTCGGATCGACCGACCTGGTCATCGAGGCGATCGTCGAAAAACTGGATGCGAAACAGGCCCTGCTACGCTCGATCGAGCCCGAACTCAATGCGACCGCGATCATCGCGACGAACACGTCGAGTATCCGTCTGGAGGACATGGCCCACGTCCTGGAGCGGCCGGGCCGATTCGTCGGACTGCACTTTTTCAATCCTGTTGCGCGATTGCCGCTCGTGGAAGTCATTTCCGGCGAGGCGACGGACGCGCAGACGCTCGAAGCGATAACGTCGTTCGTCATCCGGATCGGAAAACTGCCCCTGCCCTGCCGCAGTGCGCCGGGATTTCTCGTCAACCGCGTTCTGACGCCTTACATGCTCGAGGCGCTCAAGGCGCATGAAGACGGACACATGCTCGAGACGATCGATGCGGCTGCCAGGGACTTCGGGATGCCGATGGGCCCCATCGAACTCGCCGACAGGGTGGGACTGGATGTCGCACTGCACGTGGCCGGCATCCTGGCCAGCGTGCCCGGCCGCGAGCCGCCTGCCCTGCTCCGCAGGCAGGTCGAAGCCGGGCACCTCGGAACGAAGACCGGCCGCGGTTTCTACGAGTACGACAAGGGCCGCGCGCGCAGGCAATCCCGCTACCCCGCCCCCGATGCCGATCTGACTGACCGATTGATGCTGCCTTTGATCAATGAAGCAGTAGAATGCCATGCCGACGGCATCGTGGAGGATGCGGACCTCGTCGATGCGGGCGTCGTGTTCGCAACCGGATTTGCACCGTTTACGGGCGGACCGATCAACTACGCACGCGAACGCGGCATTGATGCAGTCGTCGGGCGGCTGGAGGTCCTGGCTGCGCGCCTCGGACCGCGTTTCAAGCCGCACGCGGGTTGGCGGCACATTGCCGCTGGCTCGTAGCGCCGGCGCAGATCCGGAAAACAGAGCGGTTTCGGCCCCTTCACAGCGCCTACATGGTGTGCGTCGAGCGGTCCCCGCCTGCAACGCCCGCAAGGAGAGCCTCGATGCGCTTGCGCGTTTCGCCGCGGTCGCTTGTGTCGAATTGAATGCCGATACCGGCCGGACTTTGTCCTTGCGTACCGTGAGGCGTAATCCAGACCACATGACCCGTCACGACAGATCGTTTCAGGTCGTCCATGAGGCTCAGCGAAACCAGGACTTCGTCACCGAGGTCATAACCCGCCCCGGTCGCTGAAAACAGGCCGCCGTTGCGAAGGTACGGCATGTAGGCCAGATACAGCGCGTGTGTGTCGGTGAAGCTCAGCGCGAGATGCCGTGTTTCGTTCAAGAGCGTTCCCGGTCCGCTTGAAATCCTGCGAGCAACACGGCGGTGGCCAATTCCATGTTGATGCCTGTACCGATTTGATTGCGCAGTCGTTCGATGCCTTCGAATTGCGCAAACAGCCTGCGCAGTGTCAGCGTTGGCAAATCGTGCTGCAAGCGTCCATTTGCGTTGTTTGCGACCGATTTCGAACGCTGAGTCAGCGTGCGCGACCGTATTGCGCGTCGCACTCGCATTGCGAGCCACTCCAGCACGAGTTCGAGGTCGTACTTGAGCCACTCGTCAGCAACTGATAGCGGATCAGCCTTTTGTTCATAAAGTAATTTAAATTTATCTTCTAATATATTGAATGAAAAGGATGCATTTTCACTATTCAACTTCACGATTTCGAGTGCTGAGCGCCCTTGAAGGTCGAGCGAGATCGGGTCTGTTTCGAGCGGCGCCAGCCACGCACGCGTGTCGTCAATCGTCGGCGGCGCCAACGGGAGAATCTGGCAGCGGCTTCTGATTGTGCTGGCGATGCGTCCCGGCTGATGGCTCACGAGCAGCAGATATGTATTGCGGGTCGGTTCCTCGAGCGTCTTCAGTAACGCGTTGGAAGCGGCGATCGTCAACGCCTCGGCGACCTCGACGATGACGACCTTCGCACCGCCCTGGTAGCTCGAACGCTCAAGTGTCTCGATTACGTTTCGAACCTGCTGGATTCCGATCGTTTTTCTGTTCCCTTCACAGAAGAGCCAATGCAGATCGGCGTGTCTGTCCTGAGGCGCGTGGCGCGTTGCCATGGCTCTGCCCGCGGCTGATGGCTCGAGCGCTTCCGGCGGCGCACCGCCGCTCCGGCCGCTGAGGAGCCGATCCGCGAAGACCAGAGCGAGGTTGATCTTGCCAATTCCCCCGGGCCCTGCGAGCAGCCACGCATGTCCGAGGCGTTTCGCGTCGTGCACGCTTTCGAGCGTCTCGAGGACTGGCTGCAGCCACGGGCAGAGCTTGCCGCTCAGTTGCTTGAGGCTCGAAGCCGAGTCGGTCATCTGGCAGCGCCTGTAAATTCCGCGATGAATTGCTGCAGTACCTTCAGCAGCTCTCCGGTGACGTCGTCAAGCGGTCGATCGGCGTTGATCGTTCTGACCCGCTGCGGCGCGCGCGCGGCGATCTCCAGATAGCTGCGGCGCACACGTTCGAAGAAACTGAAATTCTCCTTCTCGAATCGATCGTGCTCGCGCTCACTGATTCGCTGCAGTCCCACCTCGACGGGCGCATCGAGCAGCAGCGTCAGGTCCGGTTCGAGACCTTCCTGCACCATCTGCGCCATGACCTCGAGCGCGTGGCGATCGACCCCGCGCCCACCGCCCTGGTATGCGTAGGTCGCATCGGTGAACCTGTCGCAGACGACCCACCGGCCGTCTGCAAGTGCCGGTACGATGATCCGTTGCAGGTGACGCGCCCTGGCTGCGAAAATCAGCAAGGCCTCGATCGGCCCCGACAAGCCGCCTTCGTGCTCGTCGAGAATCAGTTCGCGCACCCGCTCGCCAAGTGTCGTGCCACCGGGTTCCCGTGTCACGAGTACCGGGCGACCGGATTCGCGCAGTGACCTTTCGATCGCGGCCAGGCACGTCGACTTTCCGACCCCTTCCACGCCCTCTACCGTGATGAATGCGCCGCGCTTCATCTATTGCGCAACGTTTCGAGGTAGCGGTCGACGGCGCGCTCGTGTTCGGCGAGCGTGGCCGAAAAGTAATGACTGCCGTCGGGCGCTCCTGTTGCCACGAAATACAGCGACTCGCCGGCAGCCGGGGCAAGCGCCGCGTCAATGGCCGGTCCGCTGGGCAGCGCGATCGGCGTGGGCGGCAAGCCGTTGCGGGTATAGGTGTTGTATGGGGTGTCGCGATTCAGATCGAGCCGGGTCAGATTGCCGTCGAAGTCCGGGCCGAGCCCGTAGATCACCGTCGGATCGGTCTGCAGCCTCATGCCGCGCTCGAGACGTCGGTGAAACACACCGGAAATCAATGCCCGCTCAGACTCAAGAGCGGTCTCCTTCTCGATGATGGAGGCGAGGATCAAGGCCTCGTAGGCGTTGGCGAGTTGGAGCTCGGCGCCGCGCACGCTCCAGGCGGCATCGAGGCGGGAATGCAGGGCCTCATGAGCCCAGCCGAGCAGTTCGATCGCCGCGGTGCCCTTCGGGAAACTGTAGGTGTCCGGCAGAAACTGGCCTTCCGGATGGACTCCGGGCTGCCCCAGTGTGTTCATGATCTCCGTTTCGTCCAGCATTTCGGACTCGATCGCCGGATGTGCCCGGAGGGCGGCCGCAAGCTCGCTGAAACGCCATCCTTCGACGATCGCAAACCTGTGCAGATAGACGTCGCCTTCGACGAACTTGTCGAGCAACGCGACAGGCGTGAGTCCGGCCACAAGTTCATACTCGCCCGCGCGTATACGGGTCGCGTCGCCGCGCAGCCGCGCGTACCAGTCAAGCAGCCCGGGTGCCGGCAGTAACTCGCGCTCGGCAAGCCTGCGCGTGACGGTCTCCAGCGGCATGCCGCCGTGAACCTCGAACAGTACCGCCGGTTCAGGCAGAGGCAAAGGTGTATTGAGTTCGCGCCACGCGATCATTGTGGCCGCCGCAAGCAGCGCAATGCCGGCAGCCGACGCGACGGCAGCGATCGCAAGCCGCTTGAGCGGGTCAGGCATGGCGATTGAATCCAAGTAACTGTTGCAGCCTGAGCGTAACTTCCCCTGCCCTGCGCGAGTGCCCGTCGAGTTCCCGTACCGGCCAGATGCCGAAGACGGCATTGGTCAGGAAAAGTTCATCGGCTTCGCCGAGCGCTTCGGGCGCGAGATCAGCTTCCTGTGCACTCAGGCCAAGCTGTCCGCATGATTCGAGAACTACCCGGCGCATCACCCCGCTGACGCCGCAGCGCTTCAGGGCGGGCGTGTACAGCGTCGTACCGGACACGGCGAACAGGTTGCTCGCGGTGCCCCCGACAATGAATCCGCTCGTGTCGAGCAGCAGACCTTCCTGTGCGCTCAGATCGTTCAATTCGATTCTTGCCAGTACTTGCTCCAGGCGGCACAGGTGCTTGATGCCGGCGAGCAGAGGACTCTCGCCCAGCCGAAGCTTCAGGGTCCGCAATTCGATTCCCTGAGTGTAGTAGGAAGCGGGATGGGCGGGCCAGCGGGCCGTACCGACAATGCGCGTCGCTTGAGGGTCGTCCGGCGGTGCATAGCCACGCGCGGAAACGCCGCGTGTGACAAGGAGCTTGACAACGGCGCGGCCGGTTGCGGGACACACGGCTTCGATCTCCCTGCGAAGTTCGTTGCGGTCGGGAAGCGGGATCGCGAGCCTGCGGCAACCTTCCGCAAGCCGGTCAAGGTGATGCTCGAGCCAGCGGACTCGACCTGCGACAGCGGCCATCGTCTCGAAAAGGCCGTCTCCGTACGCCAGTCCACGGTCACGCGGGTTGACACGGCCCGGTTTGCCGTCAACGAGCCAGTCGGTTGTCGTGCTCCGGGCTGCTGCCATGGCCCCTTCGCGAAGGCGTGCCGCGTGCGCTAGTTCAGGCGTTTGAAAATCAACGTTCCATTGGTGCCGCCGAATCCGAAGGAGTTCGACAAGGCGGTTTCGAGCTTCGTCTCGCGAGCCGCGTTCGGCGTGTAGTCAAGGTCGCATTGAGGGTCCTGGTCCTCGAGATTGATTGTCGGCGGGATGACCCCGTCGTTGAGCGCCATGATCGTGAATATGGCCTCGGCGGCGCCTGCGGCGCCGACCATGTGCCCGGTCACGGATTTCGTGGAGCTGACAGCAAGCCGCCCGGCGTGCTCGCCGAAGGTCCGCCTGATCGCGACGGTTTCCGCAATATCCCCGAGCGGCGTCGAGGTGCCGTGGGCGTTGATGTAGTCAATATCGCTCGCATCGAGCCCGGCATCATTGAGCGCGTTCGACATGCACTGGTGGGCGCCGGCTCCGGACTCTTCCGGTGCCGTGATGTGGTAGCCGTCCGCACTCATGCCGAAGCCCGTCAACTCCGCATAGATCCTCGCACCTCGGGACCTGGCGCGCTCGTATTCCTCGAGCGCCACGCAAGCTGCGCCATCGCTGAGCACGAATCCGTCGCGGCCGCGATCCCAGGGCCGGCTCGCACGCTCGGGTTCGTCATTGCGCCCCGACAGCGCCCTGGCCGCGCAGAAACCGCCCAAACCGAGCGGTGTGGTGGCATATTCCGCGCCACCGGCAAACATCACATCGGCATCCCCGGTCTGGATGAGCCGTGCCGCCATGCCGATGCAGTGTGTGGATGTCGTGCAGGCGGTGACGATCGCCAGGTTCGGACCCGTCATACCGTGCATGATCGAAATGTGCCCTGAAATCATGTTGATGATCGTGGCCGGCACAAAGAATGGTGAAACGCGTCGCGGCCCGCTGTTCAGATACTTGTCGTAATTGACTTCTATCGTCCGGATTCCGCCGATACCCGACCCCATCGCGACGCCGATGCGGTGGGCGTCGGCTTCATTCGCCTCGATACCGCTGTCAGCGATCGCCTGAGAGGTCGCCGCGATGCCGAAATGGATGAAGGGATCGCACTTGCGTGCATCCTTCGGGGACAGGTATTCGCTGACCTCGAAATCCCTGACGGTGCCCGCGATACGCGATGAGAAGTTGCTGACATCGAAGCTGTTCAGGACGGTTATGCCGCTGACGCCGTCGCGAACCTTTTGCCAGCCCTCGGCAACGGAGTTGCCGACCGGTGAAATGAGTCCGAGACCGGTGACAACGACGCGACGTTTGGCCACGGCCGGACTCGGTGAGCGAGTGAAGTATGTCGAGAGGTGTTGCTTGGCTGCCGGGGCGGAGGCTCAGTCAACCTTTCTGGCAAGAATGTAGTCAATGGCCTGTTGAACCGTCGTGATGCTCTCGGCATCTTCATCCGGAATCTCGGTTTCGAACTCCTCTTCGAGCGCCATGACGAGTTCAACAGTATCCAACGAGTCAGCGCCCAGATCGTCGACGAACGAGGCGTCGTTCTTCAGTTCCTCCGCCTTGACGCCTAGCTGCTCGGCGATGATTCCCTTGACTTGACCTTCGACACTACTCATTGGCGTGATACCCCTCGGTTAACGACAGTCCGTCGCCAGACTGTTCCAGTGTGGCGCGTATTGTATTTGAATCCTCCGGGTCATTCTACAAACTGCGGCATGTCCGTCGAAAATCTGAGCTTTTTTTATAAAAAACAAATATTTGAGATTAGAAACAACGCTCATTGCATGTGCAGTCCGCCGTTGACGTTGAGCGTTTCACCTGTCACGTATCGGGCAGCTTCGGATGCCAGAAAGACCACTGCCGCTGCCACGTCATCCGGCCTCCCAAGTCGTGCGGAGGGGATCCGCGCATGCAGTGCGTCGATTTGCTGCTCGTTGAGCGCACGTGTCATGTCCGACTCGATGAATCCGGGGGCAATCGTGTTGACCGTTATATTGCGCGCCGCGACTTCACGCGCCAGAGATTTCGCGAAGCCGATCATCCCGGCCTTCGCCGCGGCATAGTTCGCTTGTCCCGGGTTCCCGGTGAGCCCCACAACCGAACTGATGTTGATGATACGCCCCTGACGCGCCTTTATCATGCCGCGCAGTGTGGCCCGGCTGAGCCGGTATAACGCCGTGAGGTTGGTGGACATAACGTCGTCCCAATCCTCAGCCTTCATACGGACCAACAGATTGTCGCGAGTGATGCCCGCGTTGTTGACGAGTATCGTCGGCGCCCCTGCGCGTTCGTTGGCGAGCTCAAGGCAAGCCTCGACCGAAGCTGCATCTGCAACGTCCAGAGCAAGGCCCTGGCCCGGAGTGTCGAACGCTTCGAGCCTCGCAGTGATGGCATCGGCGCCGCCTGCGGTGGTCGCGGTGCCGATGACCGTGGCCCCCTGCAGGGCCAGCGCATCGGCGATTGCGCTGCCGATTCCTCGCGATGCACCGGTAACGAGGGCGATCTGACCGGCGATGCCGGGCCAGCGTTGCAAGTCGGATAGCTGCATTGATTTCGACATCTGTGGTGGCGCGCGATTATAGCGGTCGCCGCCAACGCTCGCGAATCCGCCGGGACCGCTGCATGCAGGCGGTTGTCACATCGGCGTCAGGGTGTTTGTGCTATCTTCGCCGGACATCGCAAGTTTGTCGCTCCGGTCCGTGCGAGCAACCAGGCGAAGGTAGTGGTATGGCCATTGAAAATTCGAATCAGGCGTTCGCCGCACGAGGATTCACCCTGATCGAGATCATGGTCGTGGTCGTGATCATCGGCCTGCTCGCCGCGATCGTGGCGCCCAACGTCATCGGAAACATCGACCAGGCCGCCGTCACCAGAGCCCGACAGGATGTGCGCAGCATTGAAACAGCGCTGAACCTGTACCGACTCGACAATTTCAGATACCCCAGCACCGACCAGGGGCTGCAGGCACTCGTTTCCAATCCGGGCGACAACGCAGCGCCCAACTGGAAGGCCGGCGGATACCTCGACCGCGTACCGAGCGATCCCTGGAATAACCCTTACCAGTACAGCAACCCCGGACAACGAGGCGAATTCGATGTCTGGTCCTTTGGCGCCGACGGCCAGCCTGGTGGCGAAGACGTCGATGCCGACATCGGCAACTGGAACCTCGACTGAGCGTCAGTTTCCGGCGGCTGCCCGGCGCAGCGTCGGCTTCACGCTCCTGGAACTGCTCGTCGTGGTCACGATCATCGGCGTTTTCGTCGGTGTGGCGGTGTTGTCTATCGGAATCGCCGGCGACGCTCGTGCGGTCGAACGCGAAGCGTTCCGGCTTGCGACGCTGCTCGATCTCGTGCGTGAAGAAGCCCTCATGCAGAATCGGGACTACGGCTTGCAGTTCAGCGAATCCGGTTACCGCTTCTATCTGTATGACTACCTGCAACTTGCCTGGGTGGAGCCTGAAGCCGATCAACTGTTGGCGACGTACGGACTGGACGGTGAGCTCGGTCTCACGCTCAGCATCGAGGACCGCGAAGTGGAACTCGGCGCGAGCGTCTCGGCGGAAGGCCTCGACGTGCCTCAGCCGCAGATCCTGATCCTGTCGACCGGTGAAATGACGCCGTTCGACGCCACACTCTACCGGGAAGCCGAGGGCGCGGGCCGAGTCGTCAGCGCCGGTTTCGACGGCACGCTGGAGATACTCGACGATGACGACCGGATGCAATGAGATGTCGCGTTGCTTGGGCTTCACGCTCGTCGAGGCACTGGTCGCATTGATCATCGTTGCGCTCGGCATGATGGCCGTACACACGCAGCTCAATCAGTATGCCGTCACGTCGGTGTATATCAGGGACAAGACGCTGGCGAGCTGGATCGCAACCAACAAGCTCACGGAACTCAGCGTCCGGAGCGCCTGGCCGGAACCCGGCAGCGAAGAAGACGAGATCGAATATGCCGGCCGGCAGTGGTATTTCCGGGTCGAGATTACCGACACGCAGGTCGAGAACCTGCGCCGTGCGGACGTGTCCGTAGCCCTCGCTGAAGATCCCGAGCGGATCATCCATACGGTGTCCGGGCTCATTGAACCCCCTGCCCCGCCAGGTTTCCTGCCGCCTCGCTGGCTCGGCAGCCCCGAGGAGAGCGGATGATGCGGCGCGGCGCGGGTTTTACGCTAGTCGAACTGCTCGTGGCGATGACCATCGTCGCGATCGTCGGAGTCATTGCGCTCGATGGCCTGAACCGGGTCATTGATCAACAATCGACCGCACGCGAGCGCGCCGAGCGATGGCGCGAAGTGCAACTCGCAATGCGGATCGTCGTACAGGATCTCGCCCAGATTCATCCGCGTCCGACTCGCGCGGAGCTCGGGGAGAGCTATCAGCCGAGCCTGCTGGCAAGCCCGAATGCCCAGTTCGCGCTTGAACTCAGTCGCGGCGGCTGGACGAACCCGGCCGGGTTCGCGCGTGGCAGTGTGCTGCGTGTCGCCTACGACTGGGAAGATGCGGACGAGCTGCTGGTACGATTTCACTGGCCCGTCATGGACCGCACGTTCGCGACACCGCCGATCCGCACCGCGCTGCTGAGCGGCGTGACTACCATCGAAATGCGGTTTCTCGACTCGGCCGGGGAGTGGCATCTCGACTGGCCGCCCCTGTCGAGCGATCCTTTCGTGGCGTTCGTCGAACGCCCGAGGGCGATCGACTTCGCCGTCGAGGTCGAGGATTTCGGACGGCTGTCCCGCCTCGTGGAGACAAGCAATTGAACGATCGCAGTCGCCGCGACGGCGCGTGCCGCCACCGGCAAAGCGGCGTGGCCGTGCTGACGGCAATGCTCGTCGTAACGGTCGGAACCATCCTTGCGGTCAATCTGATGTGGCAGGCCCAGCTCGATCAGCGGCGTACGGCCGCGGCGCTCGCTGCCGATCAGGGGTTGATGTACGCTCAGGGAGCCGAAGCCTGGGCCGCCGACATCCTGCGTCAGGACCTCGTCGATTCGCCCACGGGCGACACACTCGGTGAGATCTGGGCCACCGAGATTCCGCCGCTGCCGGTGGAAGGCGGTTACATCGCCGGACGCCTGGAAGACCTCCACGGGCGTTTCAATCTGAACAATCTCGTCAACGGCAACGGCGCAGCGGACGAACTGGCCCTGCGGCAATTCGAACGCCTGCTCGCCCTGCTCGGTCTCGATCCGGCCCTCGGAACAGCGGTCGTCGACTGGCTCGACCCCGACTCCGATGCGCGTTTTCCGAACGGCGGCGAGGACGCCGACTATGGTGCAACGGATCCCCAGTACCGCACGGCTAACGTTTCGGTAACGTCACCGTCCGAACTCATGGCCGTGACCGGATTCGACGCGGAAAACTATCGGTCGATCGCGCCCTACGTGACCGCGTTGCCAATCGGCACGCGGCTGAATCTGAACACGGCCCCGGCGCCGCTGCTCGCCTCGCTGTCGGATGAACTCGACCTGGCGATGGCGGCATCGCTCGTTGAAGAGCGCGGTACCGCGGGGTTCACGGACGTCGAGACGGTGTTTGCGGAACTGCTGCCCCCGGAAATGCTCGTGAGGGTCGGCGTCGACAGCGAGCACTTCCTGTTGACGGCTACGGTCGTGCTCGGCAGAACGCAACTGACGATGCGCTCGGTGCTGCAACGCGAACCGAGCGGCCTGACACGGGCCCTGTTTCGCAGTCTTGGAACCGAATAGCCGATGCGCGAGCACTTGTTCATTCGCCTGCGGCCCGACTCGACCGAGTGCAGCTGGGCGGTACTTGACGACGACGGCCGCCTGATCCGGCCGGTCGCGAGCGGGCCGCTGGCACAAGCGGCTCAAGCTATCGGCAACGAACGCGTCATTGTCCTGCTGCCGGGTCCGCAGGTTCTGACCCTGCAGGCGGCGATACCCAAGGTCAGTCAGTCGCGCGTGCGGCAGATGACGCCGTACCTGCTCGAGGAGAGTGTCGCCGAAGACGTGGAGCGACTGCACTTTGCCACGGGCAGGCGTCTTGAGTCAGGTCGCATTGCCGTATCCGCAATCGCGCGTGACCAGTTGGAAGGCTGGCTCGACGTGCTTGCAAACGCGGGCATCGCCCCCGACGCGGTCTACGCAGACAGCGATGGCGTTCCCGATACGCCTTCGACGCTCAATCTCCTGCTCGAGGGTGAGCAGATCTACGGCCGCAGGCCCGCACAGCCGCCATTCGTGCTCGACGGTGTCGCGCTGCCGGAAGTCTGCGCGGTTCTCGAAGCACGGTCCGAAGACCGATCCGATCTTCGCCATGTGCTGATCCATGTCGATGAAGCCGCCGAACGCGAACATCGTTCAGGCATTGCGGAACTCGAGGCGCGGCTGCCCAATGTGGCCGTCAGGGCCCTGGCCGACGATTTGCTCCACCGACTTGGCGCGACCCTCCTGTTTCAGCCGGGCGCGAATCTGCTGCAGGGACGCTATGCCCCGAAATCGAATTGGGTCGAAATGCTGCGGCCCTGGCGCGCTGCCGCAGGCTTGCTGCTGGCTCTGGGTCTCGTATCGGTGGCGGCCCAGGGGATCGAATTTCTGAAACTCGAACGCGAGGACCGCGCCCTGACCTCGCAGTTGGCACAAGCTTGCGAAGAGAACTTCGGGTCTTCGCAACTGCAACTGTGTGCAACGGAGGTGCGCCGCCGGCTCAACGACGCGGGCGAGGCATCCGTCGCGGACAGCGAGTCCTTTCTGACCACGTTGGTCGCGATCGCGGAAAGTCGCAGTGACACCAGCATGATCGAGGCCCTGACCTACCGCAATCGCGTGATGGACCTGCGCCTCGTCGCGGCCAGCGTGCCGGCGCTCGACCTTTTCGCGCAGAACATCATGCAAACGGATCGGTTCGACGTTCGCATCGAGTCGACAGCCGACACCGGTAGCGGTATCGAAGGACGTATCCGGGTCGAGGTCAACGCGCCATGAGAGCCTGGTTCGAGAACCTCAGCCTTCGCGAACGACTGATCGTGAGTGTCGGCGGTGCTTTCGCCGCAATACTCGTAGCCTGGGCGTACCTGTGGAACCCGCTCGTAACGGGATCGAGCGAGCTTGCCGGCACGGTTGCCGACAAGCGACTCCTGCTGATCGATTTGCAGCGCGCGGCCGCGCTTGGCGAGGGCGCTTCCGTTACGAGGCCCGCGCGCGAGTCTTCCGAGTCGCTTGTGGTGCTTGTCGCCAACACCGCAGATTCGGTCGGCCTGTCGGACAGCTTTTCGCAGACGCGCCCGGACGGCGCCGACAGCATCAACGTGAGTTTTCGCGATGCGCCGTTCGACATCCTGGTCGCGTGGCTCGTCCTGCTCGATACGACCTACGGCGTCGCTGTCGAGTCGGCCACCTTCAACGGGACGAACGAGTCCGGCATCGTCAGCGGACAACTGTTTCTAACGAGGTATTGAACCATGCCGATCCGCAAGGCATGGCTCGCGGTCGCCGGCGCCGCATACTTCGTGTTTCTCGTTGCGTCGTTTCCGGCGGCCACAGCCCATCGCTGGTTCGCGCCGGATGCGCTCAGTTTCGACGGAGTCGATGGCACGATCTGGACCGGCAGCACGGACCTTGCGTCGCTGCCCGGAGTGCCGATGCGGGAGCTGCGCTGGAAGCTCGACGCAGTGCCCCTGTTGCTCGGCCGTCTCTCGGTGCAGTTCGAAGCGCGGCTTGCTGACGGTTTCGTGCGCGGTACCGTGGCCGTTTCACCCGGGACGGTCGACGTTCGGGACCTGCAGGCAAGCGCGAACCTTGCGTTTCTGGACGGCGCACTCAAATTGGGAGGCGTCCAGGGACTTGCGCGCCTGAACCTGCGGAGTCTCGAGCTCGAGGACGGTTGGCCGACCGCAGTGACAGGCACCGTGCGAATTGAGCAACTGCGCGTAGCGCCGCTGTTGTCATCCGAAGGAAGTCCCTTCCTGATTCCATTTGGCAACCTTGAGGTCACGCTGAGCGGTGTTGCGGGACGATCCCTGCTGGCGGTCGTCCGCGATTCCGGGGGACCATTGGAGATTGCCGCAGATCTTGCGCTTGAACTCGTTCGCCCTTATTCGCTGGCAGGCGCCGCACCCAGCATTGCTGCCCGCGTGCGCGAACGCCCCGATTCGCCTGGCGAACTCGCGTTTGCGCTCGATGTGCTCACGGTGGCCACGGACCCCGAGGGCTGGCGCACGCTCGATCTCGATCCCTGGCTCAGTTCGCTCTAGGCGCGGTGTCCTGTGCCCGCAGGCCCGGTTGCCAGCACCGAGCAAGGGGAAGTACAGGCCCACACGCATTTCGGCGGAGTCGATCTCGGCCATGGCCGACGCGTACATCTCGAGTTGCCCCCTGTAGCGCATGACTTCGGAGTCAAGAAACGCGTCGATGTCTCCGCCCTCGTGAATGCTGGTCTTGTAGTCGATGATCCAGCGAATTCCGGTCTCACGATCGATGAATGTCCGATCGAGCTGCAGGTGTTCAAGCCGCGTCTCGCCTCGCCGCGTCAGGCGCAGCTCCGAAGCCGCGTCGCCGTGCGGCGACAGGATCCAGCGGCCGGTGGGATCCTCGACGATCCGCTTGAGCGCTGCTGCGACATTCGCTGCTGCCGTCTCCAGTTCCGAAGATTCGACGCCGAGCTGGGCGAGTTCAAGTCGAAATTGTGCGGCCAGACCGTCAATCGCGTCCGCGCTCCACGCATCGAGGCCTTTTTCCGCGATCTGCCGCAGGTAGCGGTGCACGATGACCCCTGTCTGCACCGCAGTGAGCCCGGCCCATTCGTATTCCGGCCTGTCGTCGTCCGTTGCGGCGCGATCATCTGAAACGGATGCGTCATCCGGGGCTGCCACGGCATCGAAACCGTCGCCGAGACGCCGCAGATTCGGGCGCACCCAGGGCGCATCCGCCACGGTTTGCGCTGCCTGAAGCTCGGCTGCGAGAAACTCTTCGGCGAGCGCGGGCCAGATACAGGCGAGCAGCGAGCGTGTCGGTGGGTTCTCCTTGTCTGCTAATAGACGATGCACCAGGTGCAAGCGATCGCGGGCACGAGTTGTCGCAACGTAGAGCAGCCGAGCCCGCTCGGCATGTTCCTTGCGCTGGTCCATCTGTTTGACGAACGAAGTCAAGCGGTCAGAATCGCGCGACATGGGCGCCATGATCAATGAGTTGCTGCCGTCGGAGGCCGTTCGTTCCATCCAGTACAGCGCCTTCGCCCGTTCTGCGCGAGGTTCCCGGGCCAGTCCGAACAGCACGACGGTATCGAATTCCAGGCCCTTGGCCCGGTGAATCGTCATGATTTCGATGCCCGGCTGTCCCGGCGGGTCGGCCTGGGCCAACGGTCGTGAAAACACGGTTTCGAGCGCGGCTGGGTCCGCGATGTCCCCGGTCGCTGCAGCCGCGTCGAGCAGGCTGAAGAACTGTTCGACGGTCTCGAACTCCTCCGCTTGTTCCAGGCAGGCAGGTCCGTCAAGTTGCATCCAGGTGGCTTCGATCCATTGGGAGATCGGCGCGTTGCCGCGCGATCCGAACGCCGTGTCGAGCACATTGCGCAGCGAGAGCAGGCGCTGCTGCCCGTCGGAGCTGAGCGATTCCACGCGCTCCCGATCGTGCATTAGATCCCACACCGCAACGTCGTGCGCATCCCCACACAGTGCCTCAACGTCCCTCCAGGTGAGTCCGCACCATGGTGCCCTGAGCAGACCGAGCCACGCGATCCGATCGCCGGCGTGCGACAGCGCGCGCGTCAGGCCGATCAGGTCCTGGCCGACCTGAGTTTCGGCGACGGCATCGATCTCGATCGCACGGACCGGCCAGCCCTTCCTCGCCAGGCGCGCCAGCAAGCCGAACAGGTGTGTGCGACTGCGCACGAGTATTGCAATGGATTGGCTCGGCGCGTGTGCGCGTTCGATCGCGAGGACTTCGACTACACGGTCGAGTTCCGCGTGAGCGTCGCTGCTGCGCAGGGTGTGCAAAGTCACGCCCTGATCCGGGGACGCTTCGCGAATCGCCGTGGACGGACAAAACCTTGCCGCACCGCTCGCAATCCGGTCCTCGGCGGGAAACACGCGCTCGAACGCCCGATTGACCCAGTCGACGATCGCGGGCGTGCTGCGGAAGTTGCTCGCAAGAACCAGAGGCTCGCAGCGAACGTTGCCGATTCCGCGCTCGCGGGTCTCGATGAACAACGACATATCAGCGTCGCGGAACCGGTAGATGGATTGCATCGGGTCGCCGACGAGAAATAGCGTCCGGCCATCGTCTGCCTGCCACCCTGCCGTCAGCAGTCCAATGAGCTTCATCTGCGTTCGCGACGTGTCCTGGAACTCGTCGATGAGCAGGTGGCGGATGCGGTGATCGAGGGCGAGCAACAGTTCCGACGGTTCGTCGACCTGCCCTAGTGCGTGTTGGGCGGAAAGTGCGAGTTCGATGAAATCGATCGTCTGGCGCTCGGCGAAGATGACGCGAAGCTCGGCAACGAGATGCATGAGCACGCGGCTCAGAGCCTCGAGCGTCTTCCACTGCACAGTCGAATAGGCGGGATCAGGCAGTGCAGGCACGGTTGCCAGAGCATCGCGAAACGCCTCTTCGTCGCTCAGTGAACCAAGCAGGCTCATGAAAGCCTGCTTCTGTTCGCGACACTCGGGCGGGAAACCCTGTCTCCTGTCTACGCGCCGCCGCCATATGCCCGTCTGTGTCAGCACAAGCACCGCGATGCCACGCCATTTGGCGAGCTTGCCCGCGATATCCGGCGAGGCGCCCTCCGGGATAGCCTGCGCGGCCGCCTGAATGGTTTCATCGTCGCAGCGGCTCGCCGCGTGGTGCACGAAGGACTCGAAGCGCGCCTCAAGTCCGGACGGACAACACCGTTCGGTGCGCGCAAGTTCCTCTACGATGAGCTGTTTCAGCGCGTGCTCGAGCGCGGTCCTCATGCGCAGGCCTTCGCCGCCGGCCAGATGTCGCAACCATTGGTCACGCCGCGCCAGCAGGTCGACGAGCAGGGACTCGAAGCGCGCCTGGGAGTTGTCCAGTACGGGAAGCAGCGATCGGAGCGCTTCGCCGAGCGGTGCGTCCGATCCAAGTTCGGCGAGGGTCCTTTGAACTGCCAGAGCATACTGCGCGTCTGCATCCTCGACGATGCGGGTACCCGCCGCACCGCCGGCCAGGATCGGCAGTTGTTGCGCAAGCCAGGCGTTAAGTGCGTCGAGCGTGTCGATCCTCATGCGCCTGGGAGTCGCAAGCAGCGACCAGCCGCGTGTGCGGTCGCGTTGCAGTACTGCGCTGGCAAGTTCGTGCGTCAAGGCCAGATGCGGTTCAGAGGGGGGGGCTTCGGCTGCCGCCTCGCGCAGGGCCGTGACGATGCGCGCGCGCATTTCCGCGGCGGCCTTTCTCGTGAACGTGATCGCGACGATCTGCTCGGGCTGCTGGACTGTGGCGAGCAATGTCAGGTAACGCTGAATGAGCAGTTCGGTCTTGCCGGATCCCGCGGGCGCCTGCACGATGAACGACCGCCGGGCGTCGAGCGCCTGGCGCCGCGCCGGGTTGTCTTTCGCCGCCAGGCTCATGTGTGGCTCTGCCAGGTTGAGAGAAGTTCGTAGACCCTGCTGAGCGGAGCGTAGCTTCCCTTTATCGCGTCGAGGCCCGACTCGAAGACGCGCGTATCGCCATCGGCGTATTCGCGCGCAAGAACGGCGAGCTGGTCGCGCCAGACGTCGATCTGTGCCTGCCAGGAACGCTCTTCGGGCAGATTCTCCGGTCTGCGGGGAAACGCGCCGGGATCGCGCCAGACGCCGCGGTAGCTCACGTTCGGCTCGCGCAAGGCGACGATGACTGCCGCAGAAACGCGTTCGCCGAGTTCCAGCGCGTACAGGGGCAACTGCGTATCGTGGAGCCGGTCCCCGAACCAGTCCGGTTTGCCTGCGTAGCGACCGGTCTTGTAGTCGAGTACTGCAATGGTCCCGTCGGACAGTCGGTCCACGCGATCGATGCGGGCCCGTATGAGCCATGAACCGACACGGATCTTGCGGCGTTCCTCGAGACTCGCGACGGTGTATTCGCCCCGGCGCGATTCGGCTTCGAGAAGTTTGCCGAGCAGCGCCGTCAGGCGGTCGCGCTCCAGTTCAAGCAGCGCGCGCAAACTGCCGCGCGCACCGCGAAACGATTCGTCGAGCGCGCGTTCGACGCATGCCTGCAGTCGCGAATGCAGGGCGCCGGAAGATTCCGGATGCGCAAACAGCAGTTCCGCCGCGCGATGCGCGAGCTTCCCCTGCACGCCCGCGGACAGGCCCCTGGCGAACGGCTCAAGCGGCTGTGCGCCCAGGCGGCCCGCGCAGAACGCGCGCAACGGACACTTCGCCTGGTGGTTCAGCGTTTGCGAACCGCCGGTGATCGTCAATCCCTTCAGAGACGGTGCGGGGTCCTCGATGCACTCGACTCTTCGCCCGGCCGTTCTGAAATGACCACCGTTACGAGTGACAGCGAGTTCATCGAGCGCCACGATGCTGACATCCTCGATCAGCGCGCTCGGCGCGCATTGACGATCCTGCTCACGGCTGGGCCAGCTAAGAACGACTTCTCCGACCCGCGCCAGCAGCCGCTGCACACTTTTCCTTGAGCGGTCGAGCGCTGCCAGCGGGTCGGACGCTGGCATACCGTGCTCAAGCTGCAGGCGCCGCGGCAACAACGGGTTGTCCCGCGCGGGTTCGGGCCAGCGCGAGTCGCTGAATCCCGTGATCCATGCGCGATCGTAGCCGGGACCGATGTCGTCAATGCTCGCGAACACGTGTACGCCGCAAAACGTCAGCGGTGCGGCCGGCTGAGGGCGATGAAGTATCCGCTCGAGCTCATCGAGCGCGGTGCCGATCGGGACCGCGCCCAGCACGGGCGTAAGCTGTGCGAACTCGGCCAGAGCCCAATCCCACTCCTGAGCGGACTCCTCATCTGCCGCATCCGGCCAGCCGAGCCTCCTCAGGCCGCGTTGCCATGCGCCGATCCAGCCCGTCGGAGTCCGCCTTGCCCCTGCGTCGACTTCCACGAGCGCCGCATCGATGCGATCGGCGAGTTCCGGAACCTCCCGACGCACTGTTCGCGCCAGTCCGCCGTGGCGGTATGCGTCCGAAAAACCCGCTTGCACGATCAGCAGGGAGCGTAGCCGAGCCTCGAGCCGGGCGGCTTTGCAGTAAAGCGACCGGTTTCCGGCGTGAAAATGTGCACTGCGCAACCACCGGCTCAGCGTCACGAACGTGCCGCGCGGCGACAGTAGTTCGATTCCGCACAAAGCCGCGTTGATCGCGGGCGTGGCCAGCAAGGGTCGGCCGAGCGCGACTGCGGTGGGGATGCCGGTTCCCGTGCTGGCGCCGCCATTGGGCCCCAATGCGCGTTTCAGGCTGCGCTGTACGCTGTCCAGTCTTGAGTCGAGGTCGGCTACAACGAGCGCTACCCTGCCCAAGGGTGACGACAGCAGATGGCGTCGTGCCCATCGGCCTGCGCAATCAAGCTCTTCGTGCTCGTGAGCGAGTTCAATACGGCGGCTCTCGGCTCGCCGATGCGGCGGTTGCTCGTGACGAATGTCACATCCTGAGGCCTCAAGCCGCCTGACAAGCTTTTGCAGTACGGGCGACGAATCGTGGTGATCGAGCAGCACGACCGGCGCCTGATCGACGAATTCGGCATCGAGAAGCGCACGCTCGGTCTCGGCGTCATCGAGGAATTTCGAGGCTCTGAGTCTATCCCGGTAGCCGGAGCACCAACGCAGAAAGGTTGCGAAGTCGGTCTGTCCGGGTTCGGCCCGCAATGCCGCAGGGTCGATATCCCACGCCAAAAGCGAACGCCAGGCCTGAGCGGCAAGTGCCGCGGGGCCATCGTGACCGATCAGGTCCGATCCTTCCGGGGAATCGGCGATCGTTTGCCGCCACAAGGCGTTGCTTTGCGCATGAGTGATCGAGACTTCGGGCGCACCGCGATGCGTAGTGTTCGACCAAAGGTCGCCGATCCAGTTACGATAGGTTCGCAAGCGTGGCGTGCCCCAGACCTTGCCGTGTGCAGCGTGCGCCGCTTCAAGCAGATGAGCTTCCCATTGCTGCGCCGCGAGTCCGTCACGAACGACCAGTGTGGAGCTGTGTGTCGACGGATACTTCAGGCCATATATCATTAAATATCAGTGTGATATAGGTCTTTTGCTATATAACTTCCAGTTTTCGGGACCGGCTCGAAAAGGCTTGCAATGCCGTCTCGATGCGTTCGAAGACGTCGCTCAATTGCTCCTCGTCGGGCAGCGTGGTGATCCTGAAATGATCGCGGTATGGCGTATTGAAGCTCGAACCCGGAGCAACCAGTACGCGATGTTGCTCGAGCAGTTCGAGCGCGAATTCTTCATCATCGAAGTGCGGAATCTTTCTGCGGTCAACGCCAATGAAGGCGTACATCGATCCCTTCGGAGGTACCAATGTCATGTAGCTGCTTCCCTCTACGGCATCGATGACGACTTGCCGCGACTCGTAAAGGCGCCCCCCCGGAGCACAGAGCTTGTGGATGCTCTGGTAACCGCCGAGCGCGGTCTGCACGGCCCATTGGCCCGATACGTTGCTGCACAGACGCAGGGCAGCAAGCATGTCAAGCGCCGTGAGATATGACTCGGAGCGCTCCGTCGCACCGCTGAAGCTCACCCAGCCGACGCGATAACCGCAGGCACGGTAAACCTTGGACAATCCGCCGAACGTGGCGCACAGCGTATCCTTGGAAAGCGTCGCCATGGGGACGAACTCGGCGTCTTCGTAGACCATCAGGTCGTAGATCTCGTCGCTGAAGAGCACGAGATCGTGTTTCGCGGCCAATCGGGCGATGCGTACCAGATTTTCGCGCGTATAGACCGCACCGGTCGGATTGTTTGGGTTGATGACGACGATGGCCCGCGTTCTGTCATTGATCGACGCTTCGATCGAAGCGACGTCCGGATTGAACTGAAGTTCTTCCGGACAGGGATAGTAGACGGCCCGCCCGCCGTTTAGCACCGTTGCCGCGGTCCATAGGGGATAATCCGGACTCGGTATCAATACTTCGTCACCCGGGTTCAGCAGCGCCCGAAGCGTCAGGTCGATCAGTTCGCTGACACCGTTGCCCATGAACACCTGCTCGGCGGTGACATCCATGACGCCACGGTCCTGCTGTTGCATCACGACAGCTTCCCGCGATGGAAAAATGCCTTTCTGGTTGCAGTAGGGTTCGCTCGAGCCGAGGTTCTCGATCATGGCGAGCCGCATCGTTTCCGGTGTACGCAAGCCGAAAAGCCCCGGGTTGCCGATGTTCAGGGACATGATCTCGTAACCCTGACGCTCAAGTTCCAATGCTCGCCTGGCAAGCGCCCCCCGGATTTCATAGCGGACGTCTTTCAGACGCTGGCTCGACTCAAGTTCACTGGTGGATGCCGACACGGCCATGCCCCGTCAAAAGCGCGTATTCTGCCACGGGCCGCCCGGACAGGACAGGCGCCGACTCCGCTCGCCGATGCCCTGCTCGGGCGAGTGTTATCCCCCCGACACGCTGTGCTTCAGGCTTCGCTGCCAGTTGCGATTCGGCGTCCGGGATCCCGGATCCACTCGCTCCAGGAGCCGACATAGAGTCTGCCGTCGCCGAGTCCGGCCGAATTGATCGCCAACAGCAGGTGGCAAGCCGTAACGCCCGATCCGCACATCGCAATGACGTTCCGAGCTTCGGTCCCTCGCATTGCGTTCGCCAACACCGTCGTGAGTTCACGCGGCGCCAGCAAACGACCATCGTCGCCAAGACACTCGCTGAACGGCAGGTTTGACGCGCCCGGGACGTGACCTGCAACCGGATCGATCTGCTCCTGTTCACCTCGATACCGCGGCGCAGCACGCGCATCGAGGACGACATCGCCAGCTTCCAGACGCTCTTCGAGCTCAGCAGCGGACACCGTCCAGCCGGCGTTGATACGGACAGGCGAGAAACTGCCGCGCTCGAACTGCGGCAACTCGTGCGTCAACGGCAACCCGTTCGCACGCCAGCGAGCGAGGCCCCCGTTAAGTACCGCGACGCGTTCGTGGCCGACCCAGCGCAACATCCACCAGAGCCTTGCCGCGATCGCTCCGGGTCCCTCGTCATACACGACAACGAAACTCGAATTCGAGACGCCGAGCGTCTCGAGCCAGGCTGCAAAATCATCCGGATTCGGCAACGGATGCCGGCCGTCCTCCGCATCCGGTTCGCGCGCCAGATTGCGGTCGAGATTCGCGTAGCGGGCGCCGGGAATATGTGCTTTGGCGTAATGTCTGGCGCCTGCTCCCGGATCAAGGAGATCGAAGCGGCAGTCGATCGTCACGAACCGGGGATTGGCGAGCGCGCCAGCCAGTTCGTCTACTTCGAGAAGCGCATTCATGACGGCAGGATCGAAATACGCCGTGCATTCCTGGTGCGTTTCGACGACGGTTGGCTTGAAGCTGCGGCGCGGGGCCTGTAGCGTCAGCCGAGTTGATCGAGTGCGGTTTCGGCGGAACTGACACCAACATCGCCGGCGGCAGCCTCGATGTTGAGGTGAGTCACGACGCCATCGTTGACGATCATCGAGAACCGCTGGCCGCGCCTTCCCATTCCGAAGCCCGTAGCGTCGAGTTCGAGACCGAGCGCCCTCGTGTATTCGCCATTGCCGGCAGCGAGCATCACGACCTTGCCATCGGCGCCCCCTGCCCTGCCCCAGGCGGACATGACGAATACGTCGTTGACGGCGAGGCAGGCGATGGTTTCGGCGCCGCGCTTGCGCAAGGCATCCGCATGATCCACGTAGCCTGGCAGGTGCCTTGCCGTGCACGCGGGAGTGAACGCTCCGGGGACCGAAAACAGAACGACCTTCTTGCCGCTGAAGAGTTCTTCGGAGGACAGGGGCTCGGGGCCATCAGCGCCCATGACGCTGAAGTTCCCGGCGGGCATCGCATCGCCGATCTGGATGGTCATCGCGATTTCCGCTGACTCAACCGCGGCGCAGGGCGCGCTCGATCTCTTGTTCGCGAGTTTCTTCGTTGCGCACGTAATTGAGCCACTGCTGGGCGCCGTTCCGGCTGCGATCGTCACGTGACGCGGCCTGAAAGGCATTTCTCGCTTCGCTGTATTCCTTGAGCTCCACGAGACAGTTTCCAAGCAGCAGATTGGCCTGATCCTCGCGGTTCAGGTCACCGCGCCGCAGCGCATCGCGAGCGGCGTCGACGCACTCGTCCCAGCGCGCGAGGTTGGCATAGGACTGCGCCAGACGATGATCGAGATTGCCGTCTTCAGCGAGGCTCGAGGCCTGAACCAATGCCGGCAGGGCCGCCTCGTCTTCCTGGGCGAGTTGCCAGGATTGGGCCAGCAGCCGCCAATTGGGTTCGGTCGATTCGATCGTGCCCTCGTCGAGACCTTCCTCGAGGATGACTGCGGCTTTGTAGGGGATATCCGCCTGCAACAGCATCTGTGCGAGCGTCACGAACTCGTTGCTGCGGTCGAGCCAGCCGACCTCGTAGGCTGCCTCGTAAAGCGCAAGCTGCGAATTCTCCTCGCCTTCTTGCCCGTAAATGCCGGCAAGCTGCACGAGGTAGTCCTTCTTGGGCCAGGTTTCGACAAGGGTGATCAGCGTCTCGATGACCTTCGGGTAATCTTCCTGCTCGAAATAGAAGACGTTGAGGAGCTGATACCAACCCTCCTGGGGATCCCTGCCCTGCTGCGCCGCGATCTCCAGTGCCGTCAGAACCGGCTCGACTCCTTCGGCAAACTGTTCGAGCTGATAGTGAATCTGAGCCTTGAGGATGTACGGGTCGGGCGAGGGGGCATCGGACAGCAAGAACCAGCGATCGAGCATGTCGAGACCTTCCTGGTACATCTCCTGCTGAACGTAGAGCGTCGCCAGCGAGTACATCGTGGTCGTCTCGAGACCGATCGGCAGCTCTTCCTGCAACAGCACGTTCTCGTATGCCCTGATCGCTTCGCCGAAGTTATCCTGGCTGAAGTAGATGAACGCGTAAAAATTCCACATCTGGGCGACCTCGTAGCTGTTGAGGTCGTCCATCTCGCGGACCTGGTCGAGCAGCTCCTGTGCGCACTCCATGTCCTCCGCCTCGGAACACTCCTGCGCTTCGGCCAGACGCTGATAAACGCGCTCGCGCATTGCCGGGGTCCGGCGCGCGGGCTGGTTTGCCTGACTCTCCTCGTTCTGCGCTCCCGCCCGTTGCGCGTGCGCTTCCGGCGCCAGGGCGGTAAGCGTTACCGTTGCAGCAATGGCGACAAACGCCGCAAAGTACTTCGCAACCACGCGATTCTCCTCGTGTTCAGTCGGATTCAGCCGATCGACCGATCAGTTTTCGAGCTCAAACCTGATGATGGTCCTGACCCCGGGTACCTCCACGGGTTCGCCGTTAATGACGCGGGGCTTGTATTTGTACTTGAGTGCCGATTCCACGGCAGCGCGTTCGAACAGGCTGCTTGACGACTCGACCACGCGCGCATCCCTTGTGGTTCCCGTTCTGGTCACGGTGTATTCGACAATCACGTAACCCTCGAGCCCTCGCGATGCGGCGCGTGCCGGATAAATCGGGGCCACCTTGACGATCGGCAGGTACTCGCCGTCAGCCACGCCAAAACCGAGCCCACCGACGTCGATGTTGGTGGCCATCGTCGGTGACGACATCGACACGGCCAGCGAGTTGTCAAAGTTGCCTGAATTGTCCGCCTGCGGGACATCAGGCTGCTGGTCGGGCTCGGGTGGCTTTTCGGGCTTGTCGCGTTTCGTCTCGACGCTCGTGTCGCGTTCGACGCGAACGAAGTCAACCGCGCGGAAGGCCGGACCGTCGACGATGGCGCCGCGTCCGGTAGCGATCAGCAATTGCATGACGAACAGAAGACCGAAAGTGACGCCGGCGCCTATCGCAATCGCAGTCCCGTATCTGGCAAACATGATCCGAGTCCCCCTTGGTAAAAGTCCTGATTAACTATATACCTCTGTGTTCAAGGTATGTCAACAGCAATCGTCTGGCCGATTCTAACATCACGAGTGACGGCTACGAGAGCCCGTCCCGATCACTCAGTCGCCCGCCGCGATCGTGATGTCGGCGACCCCGGCTTCCTTGGCGGCATCCATTACGGCGATCAGTACCTCATTACGTGACTGGCTGTCGGCCTGGATGATGATGCCGGCCTCCGGATTCTCCGACGAGAGTCGTTCGATTTGCGCTTTGGCGCCCGGGACGTCGATTTCACGCCGGTCGATCCAGATCTCGTCGTTCGCCGTAATCGCGATAAATATGCTACCCCCGCCGGGGTCCAACGCGGTTTGCGCCACGGGCCGCTCGACATCGACTCCCGGTTCCCGCACGAATACGGCCGTCACGATGAAAAATATCAACATGATGAACACGACGTCGAGCATCGGCGTCAGGTTGATTTCACTTTCTTCGCGTTCTTCTTCCATCCCGGGTTCTCTCCAATGTCGTCAACCGCTCGCCTATCGCTGTCGAAACCGTGCTCAGCTTCCGGCCGTGATCGATATGTTGTAGACGTCAGCCTGCCGCGACGCGTCCATGACCGTGACAAGCTTCTCCGCACTGGAGTTGGGTTCGGCCTGGATCACCACGGGCCGGTCCGGGTTCTCGGCATGCAGGCGCTGAATATTGGGCCGCACGGCGCGGTCGTCGATGACCAGGCCGTTCATCCAGATGTCGTCGTTGTTGTCGATGATGATCAGGATGGCGCCGTCTTCCTGCACGACCGGCACCGACTCCTGTTGATCGGGCCGGTTTGCCTCGATACTGGTTTCGCGTATGAACGTTGCCGTAACGATGAAGAAAATCAACATGATGAACACGACATCGAGCATCGGTGTCAGGTTGATCTCGTTTTCTTCGGTTTCGACCTTGATCGAAGCGATGTGCTTACGCGCCATTTTCGCGGCTCCTGTGGTTTACCGGACCGGAAACTAATGGTCCATTGTCATGCGGTCCTCCAGAAACGTGATGCGCCGCTTCACGGTGCGCGTCAGGACCGTTACGAGGAACACGCCCGAGAGTGCCCCGACCATGCCGGCCATCGTCGGGATCGTCGCCATCGACACGCCGGAAGCCATCGAGCGTGCGTTGCCGCCGCCGGTCACGGCCATGACCTCGAAAACGGCGATCATGCCCGTCACGGTGCCGAGCAGGCCGAGCAAGGGGCAAAGCGCAACCAGCGTCTCGACCATGGGCACGCCCTGATTGGCGTTGATCCTGACCTGCGAGATGAGCTGGCTGCGGATCTGCTGAGCGTGCCATGACCTGCGCTCGGGGCGAGCCTCCCAGGCCTCGTACGTGCTCCTGATCAACTGCCTCAGACCGGTCCGGAAATACATCAGGCGTTCGAGGATCAGGATCCACATGGCGAGGATCACGACCGCTATGAGCCTGAGCACGGGGCCGCCGAGTTCGAGGAAGTCCCGAATCGCCTCATACGCGTCGATCAGAAACTGCATGCTCTGGACTCTCCTCGACTTCGACGGGCTCGTCGCGTTGATGTTCCGTTACTGCGTCCGTTCTGCCTGGTCGGCAACGATACCGGCGCTCTGCTCCTGCAGGACCTGCACGATTCTGCGGCTGCGCCCGCTCACGAGCGTGTGCAGCAGCACCGTCGGGATTGCGACGCAAAGACCAAGCACGGTTGTCATGAGCGCCTGCGAGATACCGCCGGCCATGATCGTCGGGTCGCCCGTACCGAACAGCGTGATCGCCTGGAAGGTGTTGATCATGCCGGTGACGGTGCCGAGCAGTCCAAGCAGCGGCGCTACGACCGATATCACCTTGATGAACAGTATTCCCCGCTGCAGCGACGGCGTTTCCTTGAGAATCGCCTCGCCAAGCTTGAGCTCCAGGGTCTCGACGTCGGCCTCCCTGTTTTCCTCGTAAACCGCTAGAACGCGTCCGAGGGGATTGTTTTCGCTCGGCGTTTCGCGCTTGAGCTGGGCCCTGACCTTGCCGCCGACGATGCTGAGCGTCACGAGACGCTCAAGCGCGAGCAACACGCCGAAAATGCCAAGCGCGATGATCACGTAGCCGACCTCCGCACCCTGCTCGATGCGTTCTCGAATATTGGGCGTCGCGATCAGCAGCGACAGCAACTGGCCGCTCGTGATGTCGATGCCGAAACGAACGAGGTCGCCGCCGGACTGGGCGTCGAGCAGGTCCGAAGTGCTGTCTATGAATCTCGCCTGGGACGGCTGCCGCTGCAGTTCCGATACGGAGTTCGTCTCCGGGTTGTGCTGCAGGTAGCGTCCGTCGGCGATGATGTTGAACGTGCCGATCCGAACCACATCCTCCGAAACTTCCTCGCCAGAAGCGGTGGCGAACTGGAACCCGGCCAGGCGCTTGACCTTGCCCTGTTCGGTGGCTTCGCGCTGCAGCTCGAACCAGAGCTGCTCGATTTCAGCGATCGACGGCAGCCGGGTTCCCGAACCCGCCTTGGCGGCAAACTCGGTCAGAAACGATGCCCTTTCGGGAAACTCGATGTTCGTCAGCGAGTTTTCGAACTGACTTCGGGCGTCGCCCGACACCTGCTGCAGCACGCCAAACAACTCGCGCAGAGAACCCAGTCGCTCGTCGAGCTGGGCCTGAACGTTCTCGATCAGGATTTCGTTCTCGTCGAACTGCTGGTCGAGCTGCGCACTGCGCGCCTGCTCGTTCGCAAGCTCCGTCTGAGCCTCCTGGAGCAGCCGCGTCTGGTCGGCCTGGCGTTGCTGGAAGTCCTGCAAGCGCTGCTGATGTTGCTGGGCGTCGCGTCCACCGCCGTCCCGCACTGCGTCAAGCAGCTCCTCGAGGCTGCCCGCCTGCTGTGCGAAGACCGGGCCGGCGCAGAGCCCCGCCCCGAGAAGCATCGCAGTGATGAATCGATACGCTTTCATTGACTATTCCTCCGGTGGAGCGACGGGAACGACAAACATGGCCTGGTCGACCTGACCTGTGTCGACGACTCTGAGGCCCTGACCGATCGGGGCCAGGTATTCGTCGCCAAGTTCGACCCACTCCCTGTTACGTTGATCCCAGGCGCCCGCCTGCTGTCCATCAGGTGTCAGGTAGAGCAGTGCAACCCTACCGATCTTCAATATGTCGACCTCACGGTCTGCGCCGCCGACCGGGACGACGGCTGTATACGATTCCGGGGCACCGCCGTAGTCGTTCTCGATCTGCCACGCTTCCATGACGTTTCGGAATTGCTCGGCCGCGGTAACGTCGGAACGGTTGAGCAACTCCTTGAGTTCGGCGATACGCTCATGGCGCTCGTCGAGCAGGAACGGAACGTCGAGGTCGACGAACTGCTCAAGACCGTCGATCATGCGCGTCATCAGCGGCAGTATCTGCCTTTCGATGACCGTGACCTCCTCGATGGAGTTGCGCAGGTCGTCAAGCGTCCGATTCTGGTCATCGATCTGGTTCTGAAGCAGGCGGTTGTAGACCTGGACATTCTCGATCTGCTTCAGGAGCCCTTGATACTCGTCGAATCGCGACCGGGTCTCGGCGACGATATCGTCGATCTCATCCTGTCCCTGCTGCGCTACCTGTATCCGGTCTTCTTCTGCGGCAATGATCGCATTTACAGCCTGACCGTTCG
Organism: Candidatus Rariloculus versatilis; assembly: GCA_028278665.1. Taxonomy (GTDB): domain Bacteria; phylum Pseudomonadota; class Gammaproteobacteria; order Steroidobacterales; family Rariloculaceae; genus Rariloculus; species Rariloculus versatilis. The sequence continues at coordinate 2,497 of JAQAJI010000054.1, read as the reverse complement.
CCAGGCCGCAAAGCAGCATGCCCCCTAGACCGCTCAACAGCAACGCACCGGTACGTGGTTTCAGTCTCATGCCGGTTCGTTCCTCACCTGATCGAAAGTTGTTCAACTCCGCCAAACCGTTCTGCGCGCCATCATTGGTGTGCCTCTGTGAGCGCGCCACCATAAACCATCGTGAGCGAAGGGGAAAGCCAAATTTCCCTACCGAAGGCCACTGGCCGCTCCGCCCGCTTCGAGGAGTTCGCGTTTGTCTCCCAGGCCGCTCCCCAAAATAAAGGTCGTAACAATAGTTATTCTTTGCGCCGCGCGATGCGGCGTCAGTCTGCCCCGCCGGCGACGGCTTCCAGGGCGTACAAACCATCCCACGGAACCATACTCCGCCGCGAAAGAATAGCGCAAAACTCTCCACGCATACCATAGCCCGGACATCTCCGCGACGGATCGAAACCCGGGGTCGTCCCGGAGCCCGCTCGCACCGCCGCCGTCAGGGCGCCGCGAGACGACGGTGCCAGCACCTCCACGCAATCCGCTCATTATCCTGACTGTATACTTTTTTGATCAAGGTATACAAGCCCGAAACGTTGACATCTCAAGACTTCTTTCGAAAGAATACCGCCCCGTTCGGCCTGATGGACTTCGATGAGTCGTCCTGGCCTGGTCCGGAGCCATTCCACAGCGCGGCAGGCGCGGGCATCCGGCCCGACCCCGATACCTGACTGACATGACCCTGCACCCGAAAGGTTGCGGGGTTTTCGGATTGCGAGCCTTGCGACGGAGAGGAAATAGCGATGCAAATGTACTTGGAGTCAGACGTCGATGCCCACGCGCTTGTCGGTGAACGCATCGCCGTGCTTGGATACGGAAGCCAGGGCCGCGCGCACGCGCTGAATCTGCGCGACTCCGGATTCGATGTGGTCGTCGGATTGCGTTCCGGCGGCAAGACCTGGGCGCGCGCCGAGCACGACGGGTTTGCAGTGTGCTCTCCGGCGGAAGCCACGCCAGGCGCAGGTCTGGTCGCATTTCTCGTTCCCGACATGGCTCAGGCACGGCTCTATGCCGACATCGAGGCGCACCTTCGGCAGGGCAGCACGCTGCTGTTCGCGCATGGCTTCAACATTCATTACGGCAGGATCGATCCGCGCGCCGATCTTGACGTCGTGCTGATCGCACCGAAGGGACCCGGCGATCTCGTCCGCAGGCAATACGAGGCCGGGCGCGGCGTACCCTGCCTGCTGGCCGTATCGCAGGATGCGACCGGCAACGCGCAGGACCGGGCGCTGGGCTATGCGCACCACATCGGTGGCACCCGCGGCGGCGTGTTGACCACGACGTTCGCCGAAGAAACGGAAACTGATCTGTTCGGCGAGCAGGCGGTGCTTTGCGGAGGTGCGACCGAACTCATCGTGCGGGGCTTCGAGACGCTCGTCGAAGCCGGCTATCAGCCGGAGGTCGCCTATTTCGAGTGCATGCATGAGATGAAGCTCATCGTCGACCTGCTGCACGAGGGCGGTCTGAAGAAGATGCACGAGTTTGTCAGCGAGACGGCCAAGTTCGGAGACCTGACCCGCGGACCACGGATCATCGACGATCACGTGAAGGCCAGCATGCGCACCGTGCTCAAGGAGGTCCAGGACGGCACATTCGCACGCGAGTGGATCGAGGAAAACGAGTCCGGCCTCAACGGTTACAAGCGGCTGCTCAAGGAAGACCTGGACAATCCGATCGAGACGGTCGGACGCGAACTCAGGGGGCGGATGAGCTGGTTGCAGCAATAGCGCGGCGCGGCATCGAGCGTTCCGCACTCAAGCGGTTGGCGCCGGCCGCGCCGGCGACCGGCGGCAAACGCGGCCTGCCCACGGCTTTTTGCCCTGTCCCTTAATCATGTAGAGTGGCGCGATGCCTCTGAAGGAAAGTCGAACAATCTCGCACAAAGGTGAGCTCGTACCCTGGAAGAAAGCCACCGTTCACGTCCTGAGCCATGCTTTGCACTATGGTTCGTCCGTTTTCGAGGGAATTCGGGTCTACAAGACGCCGAGCGGTCCGATGGGTCTGCGGCTCACTGACCACATCGCGCGCATGTACGACTCCGCCAAGGTC
>JAQAJI010000054.1:0-375 GCA_028278665.1 Candidatus Rariloculus versatilis | reverse complement strand
AAGTCATTCGCGACAATGGCCTGACAGAAGGCGCATATATTCGTCCGATCGCGTTTCGCGGCTACGGGGAAATGGGCGTTGCGGGAAATCCCGAAGAACCCGCCATGTGCTCGATCGCGGCGTGGGAGTGGGGCTCCTACCTCGGCGAGAGCGGCCTCGAGCATGGCGTCGACGTCTGCATTTCCTCATGGCAGCGAGTCGCGCCCAATACCGTTCCCACACTGGCGAAGGCCGGCGGCAATTACCTGTCCAGCATCCTCGTGACTCTCGAGGCCAGGCGTCTCGGCTTCGCCGAGGGCATCGCGCTCAACTCCGACGGCTACGTCAGCGAGGGCGCCGGCGAGAACCTGTTCCTGGTGCGCGACGGCCGGATCT
>JAQAJI010000053.1 GCA_028278665.1 Candidatus Rariloculus versatilis | reverse complement strand
TACTACGACACGCACATCACCGAAGATGCCATCCGCTGGATCGATGAGCAGGGCGACAACCCGTGGTTCCTGTGGATGTCCTACTCCAATCCCCACACCCCGGTCCACCTGCCGCCGCGCGAACTGTTGCATAGCGCAGCCCGGGATCTGCCGCCGAACTTTGACACCGAAGAGAACAATCGCGCCTATTTTTTTGCGCAGGTCGAGGCCATGGACACGCTGATCGGCCGCCTGCTCGACAGCATCCCGGACGAAACCATGCAGAACACCTACGTGATCTTCTTCGGCGACAACGGCACGGTGGAATGGGACGATCCCCCCGCGCCCCGGGACCGGGACCGTGTCAAGGGAACCGTTTATCAGGGCGGGATCGAAGTGCCGCTGATCGTTACGGGTCCGGGCATCGCGGCCGGCAAGATCGAGCGCCCGCTCGCTCACGCCGTCGATCTCTTCGCGTCGATACTTGAACTTGGGGAAATCGACCCGGACGAAGTGCTGCCCGACGATCTCGCCATCGACTCCGTCAGCATTGCGGATCACCTGTTTCGGGAGAACCTGCCGAGCCGGCGATCCTGGGTGCTGAGCGAGGGCACGCTGGGCAGCGTGGTCGGGACGGCGATCCGCGACGAACGCTACAAGCTCGTGGTCATCAACGAGCGCGAGGAGTTCTACGATCTCGTGGACGACCCCAACGAGCTGAGCCCGCTGTCCCTACAGGGTCTCTCGGGCGCCGCAGCAACCGCATACGCGACGCTGACGGAGCAACTAGGGGATCTTCTCGCACGCCGGTGACAACACGGGCCTGAAGTCTCCAACGATCACTCCGGGTTGTTGCGCGTCAGGTACGCCAGTAGCACCCGCATGTCTTGTTCGCTGATTTCGGTCAGCCGAAACGGCGGCATGCGAAACAGCCCGTCGCGGAGATAGCCGGCGACGACTTCGGCGTTAAGATCGGTGCGCTCGCGCAGGTCAGCCGGCAGTTCGCCGCGGTATTTGACCTCCAGGGCCATCGTGCCGCCGCCGGACCACGGCCGATCATCGTCGTGGCAGTGCACGCACCACGAGTTGTAGACCTGCTCGCCGGCCGCAATCGTCTCATCGTCCTGAGCCGCGGCGCTGCCCGCCACGCCGAGACCCAGCAGACAAAGGACTATCCTCGTCGGTGCCATGGTGCCTTCTCCTCGCGCAGATGCGCAGGCCAGATGCCGTAGCGCCCCGCCGACAGGATGCCGTTCGGATCGACTGCATCCTTCAGCGTCTCGAAGAAACGCATGAGCGCGTGATCGTTGAATCCGGCGGTCATATCCATGACCTCGGTCTGGAAGAACGACGGCGTGCGGTACTCCTGCCAGCCCTCGTCGGCCGCGACCTGGACGAGGTACAGGAAGTCCTCGCGCGCCTTCCGGTTGGCCTCGAGGTCCCGGCCCACGGACAGCGAAGCCAGGAAGACCCCGACGCGCGCATGCCAGAACATCGGGATCCTTGCGAAATAGGTCACACCGGCATCGATACCCCGTTCGCGGTAGGCTCGATCGAAGACCTCCTGGGCCCGGAAGATGTCCTCGGCGCGCTTCGGGATCAGCGGCGCGAACCACAGATGGCCCCAATCCGGGTCGGGGTTCCTCGGACTGCGGTTACCGCCGCGGAAGCGCGCGAGGCTCGGCATGCCCAGATGCACCATCTCCGGATTGCCAGGCGTGTTCAGTCGCGACTTCTCCTCATCGCTGAGCGGAAACTCGAGCGCCACCTCCTCCTCGAACCAGCAACCGGGTATGGCGGCGGAGTAGACATCCTGACAGTGCTCCCATTGCGCGGCGCTGACCTTCAGCGGCGCATTGAAATCGAGCTTCGCCCACCAGAACCCGGTATTGCGCTCCTGCCTGAGGCGATCGATGGCCGCGAGGTCGAGCGGACCGCTGGCCGGCAACTGGGCGCGAATCTCGGGATCCTGTGCAAATGGCGACATGACGTCGCTGCCGAAGAACGTCATGCCGTTGTTGATGCCGGAGTTGCTGAGCTCGCACTCCACATCGATGAGCGCTTCGAGATCCTCGTAGTTCGGTACATGCACGTAGCAGGACCGAATTCCCCTGTGGCGCGGGCGAATCCAGAAGCCCATCTTGGTCACGACGCCGAAGTTCGATTGGCTGAAGATCCCGTCGACGTACGGACCGACGCCGTACCGGTAATCCTGCCACATCGTGGAGTTTTCCAGGGCGCCCGTGCCGGTGCGCATGAGTTCACCGTTCGCGAGCACGACCTCCATGCCGCAACCCGTGCTGAAGCGGTCCCGGCCGAAATCGGAGTACGTGTGGCCGACGCCGCGGTCGAGCGCGTGGCCGATCAGGCTGCCCCAGGCGGGATCCGGTATGTCGAGGTCGAGTTCGAGGTTGTTGTCCCTGAAATGCTGGATTATCTGGAAGAAGGTGACACCCGGCTCGACGAGCACGGTGTGGTTGCGCGTGTCGACCTCGAGAATGCGGTCCATGCGCTTCAGATCGAGCACCATGCTGCCCGAATACGCCGGCGCCGCGCTGCCGTAGCCGAGATTCTTGCCGGTCGAAATCGGGTAGATCGGGATCCGGTAGCGGTTGCAGACCCGCATGATGGCCTGCACCTGCTCCGTGGTATCCGGGGCGACGGCGGCCGACGTCAGCCGTTCCCCCTCGTCGTCGTAGAACGGCGAGTACGTGTCGCGATACAGGCCGACGGCTTCCGGAGACGTGAACACCCACTCGGGCCCGACGATGTTCTCGAACTCCTGCAACGCCTGGTTGAAATCGCTTTCGCTTACTCCTGGTGGAATTGCCATTGAATTTCCCCTTTCGTCAGTATTCTCTTGCGTACAAGCTCGTTGAATCTACGCCTGGCGCGTCCGCTCCCGGACCGGTGAAACCATCCACGAGACCGGCCCCTGCCCGCCCGAAGCAGCGCCCGTCTCCAGCACGAGTTGCTCGTGGAAGGCGTCGCGCGCAAGCATGCCGATCTGAAAGGCGTTCTCTTCGCTTGTCATGCCGATCACGGTCTTCGGCGTCGCGAGCAGCGAGCGATACAGCTGCAGGCGTTCGCCGACAGCGATCTCACCGGTCAGCGCAATGACCTTGTCGCCTTCAGCCAGCGCCTCACGGGCGAAACTCCGGCATTCGGCGTACTCCGAATTGAAGACGATCAGGCGGTCCGCCGCGGCGGTGCCCAAGCCCGCGGCCACGGCCCCGATCCCGGTCGCAGGCAGCACGAGCGCGCCGCTGCTCATCTGGAGGAAGTGTCTTCGGTTGATCATGCCCTCGGTCCTCTGGCGCCTGACGCTGACCCTGTGGGTCACCGATGCTAACACAGCAGATTCAGCGCGATCAGCACTTGCACCGACATGGAAAGTGCCCTTCCAAAGTCAGTAACGCCGGGACTTCAGGCGAGTAAGCCTGCGGTGGCTATCCGGCCGATTCCCACGCTCCTGACTGGATTGACCCTGAAAAATCGGTCACCGCCGAGCCTCAATAGGAGGCTTGCCCGCAGGACTCGGACCGACACCGCAAAGATGGCTGAACGCCATTTCGTACCGTCGGCGCACTGGTCGTACAATCGCGTTCTGTGCAACGGGCAAGGTGACACGCTTTCGGCGATGAGCATGACGTGACCCGCGATACCAAACCAATCCCACTCATCCAGTGGGACGGCACTACCTGGTTCGTCCGCTTGCCCGTGCAGGACGGAAACAGCCTTGAAGCGAAGTGGAGACCCGGGACCACCTATGTCGTGCGAATTCGGGAAGCCGGCGCGGCGCAGTGGAGTTTCGGATTCGAGAGCCCGCTCACGCACTTCTCGCTTGTCGACCTGAAGCCCGACACCGAATACGAGATGCAGGTACGCGCCAGGAATGCCGCGGGCGACGGCGAGCCCAAACTGATCCGCTTACGCACCAACCGGACCGGAAATACGGATAACGTCATCCCTTTTCCCAGGCGGTGAAGCCCGGCTGCTACGGGTTGGGGTCGAACTGGAGCCGGTCCCGAACGCGGCTGCGGTGGTTCCATACCGCCTCGACCACGCGGAGTCCGTTCACGTCTCGGCGGGGTACCGGAACGTGTCCGGATCGGGCCGCTCGTGCGCCGGGGGGCTTACCCTCCACGCGCATTGACTGACCGGCGCCGGCCGGACGTCTCGTCGACGTCCGGCGCCCGGGGACTGCGCGGATTCTAATGACGATACTGCGTAGCGATGTCGTCGAGCACGATCTGCTGGCAGTTGCCGCGCTCCGTGCCAACCAATCCGTTGCTATTGAGGCCGCCGCGACCGGTGGTCATCAGCATCGGGTTCTGTTCCCAGGGATGCAGAAGCACCTCGGGATCCTCGACGGTCACCTCATAGAGCATCTGATCGCCCTGCCGCGTGAAGCGTTCGGTGACCTTCATGTCCTCGGAGTGAAAAAAGCCGCCGCGCGCGAGCCAGGTCAACGGCGTAAAGCCGACCGACTCGATCACGAGCGTGTCGCCGTCCCAGTGGCCGACTGAGTGACCGGTGTACTTGGTCTGGATGAGCCGCCTTTCGTCCACCTCGCGACCGTCGGTCCCGATCACACGGAAGTCCGAATAACCCCCACCGCCATCGCCGCCGCGGCCATAAAGCAATGTGATGTCTCTTTCGGTATGAAAGATGCGCCCGGGTGCTCCCTGCCGCGGAATCCCCATCGGCTGGCAGGTCATGATCGGATCGTAAAGGTTTGTCCACATATCCAGATAAATGACCTCGTCCCAGTGCTCGGGCCGGTAGATCGGGCGATTCGGCCCGAATCGTGAAGCGGCTTCGAATGTGAAATCGATATTCTGATTCCACATCGTGCTGCAGCCTTCGAGCTGGGTCGGCGCGCAGCGGCGGCTGCCATAGCGCCAGATAAAGAACTTGCCGGGGTTGCTCCAGTTTCCGGTCAGGTCGGGCTTGCCGTCGGCCAGCCGCGGGGTCGGCACGGTGGAATCGAGCACCGGCGCTTGCTGGTCTGTCCCGTACATCGCCACCGCCTCGGTGGCGGGGCCCACGCTCGACGGCACGGGCAGGACAACGTACACGCTGCCCGTTTCCGTCTGGATCGTGTTCAGATCGCGCAGGACTTCGCCGTTCTTGCTCTCGGTCATTCTGCCGGCCGTATAGACTTCGATCCGATGCAGCGGATTGTTGTGGTCGTCGTAGTCGCTGTACGTGAACTGATGGGTATCGCGACCGTTCGTGACGACAACGGACTCGGCCATGAAGCGATCGTCGAGCCGGGCAACGGCCGTAGCGCCGTCGACGCCCGGAATCGGGAATGAGACGACCGGGGTATCGCCGTCCCAGGTCACCGACGTCTCGCCGATGCTCGAGGGGCCTTCCTCGAGAAGTCCGCCGGGATCGCGCCACACTCTGCGCAGGGGGATTCCGGCGCCCGCCAAAGCGGCCTTGGGTGCGCCCAATGGGCTGGCCCAGAAACGAATCAGGCGATCGTTGAGGGCATCCGGATTCGGCGTGGCCGTACCTTCGCCCGGCACGAGACCGGCGCCCGGGATGTCTTCGTCCCAGGCGTATTCGCCGCTGACGACCTCGATGTTGGAATACGTCTGACCATTCGGCAGCGCGCATTCAATCCGGGTGCGGTAGCCGGGCTCCTGATAGTTGGCACTGATACGGTATCCCGACGTGCCGAGCTCGCCCTCCCGTGCAGCGTCCTCGAACGGCGCAATCGCACAGGCCTGGCCGTCGACCTGGATAGTGCCTTCAGCCCGATACTCGAGCGAGACCATGAGCTCGTGCTCCTCGATGCCGCGCAGCATACCCATGTGCCAGGGCCAGTTGAACAACACCGACTTCAAGTCTCTGGCGCCGGGCTCCGGCGTGTAAAGATCTGGAGGTTCGCCGCCAAACTGGGCGCTTGCCGAGAGCGATACGCCGATGGCAAGCACTACCGAAGTGGCGATCGATTTCCTGGCGATTCCCTTGTCCAAGACCATGATCGTTTCCCCTGTGAATCGTTGGAAGTAAGTCCTATTCGACCTCGAACTCGATCGTGCGCTCGTCCGCCAATGTGATCGACCGAATGAAGCCCAAAGGAGTGCCGTTGCGGGCGGGGAAATACGTGATGGTGACGACATCGCCGGCAATGACCGTATTCGGGCCGTCGCCGCCGAATCCGAGGCTCGACAGTGTGTTGGCCGAACCCGTCGTCAATTGCCATTCGGTCGACTCGCCTTCGTCACTCGGCACGTCGACCGTCATCACCCCATGAGGGTTGACAAACTCGACCTTCTTGACGACGCCCGTCACTTCACCCGTGGCGCGGATGTCGTAAACCGCTGACAGAGAGTGATGCGCCAACAATGCGCCGCTGGCCAGAAACCACCCGGCCGAAAAGACTGTTCCAAATGTCCGCTTGATCATTTCATTTATCCTCAATGGTGCGAGTGATCGACAACAGTCAGCCCGTCGCGCCGTTGCGTTCAGACGATTTTATTGTCTTACTAGGCTAACATCGTACCCATTGCGTCACAATCGGCTCCGAACGCATATGGGCGGCCACAGGAAATGTTGACCACCCGGGGCCGACAATATGCAATATGGCCGGCATTGAATCCATTGGAGCCGGCAATCGATCATGCTAGCGAGAGTTTCATTCGCTGTCATCGCGCTGGGATGGCCCCTGCTGATGTGGCCGCAATTCGGCCACACGCAGTCAGACCGGAACTTTGTGTTCACGGACGGGGACGGACACCTGGTGATCAGATTCGCCGGGTCCGGTGCCACAGGCCTCGACTCGTCACAAGTCGACGAGATTCTCAATGCCGAGCTCTCGACAATGGTTCACGACCGCCTGCGTGCCGACGTGCTATTCGCGCAAGAGCCTCGCGACCCCGATTGGGCTCAGTCGATGCAGCCGCAGATCGAGGCACACGTCAAACACGCCGGTCCCGAGTTCTCCGACCTCTTTGTCGAATGCCGCGCAGCCTCGTGCCGCGTCATCATGGAGCAGCCCGGGCACTGGAGCATGCCGGCGCATCAAGCCGTGCTCGAGACCGTCCGGGAATCCCTCGACGCCTTCATCGCAGTCCATCGGCAGCACTTTGAACCGGTCTTCATGATTACGGCCTACTATCAGGAGTTCGAGACATCGCATATCAAGGCGTTCCTGCGTAGAACCGATCACGCGCCGCCGGGCCGACCAGCCGGCGGATGAATACGATTCCGGGAACCACGTCGGTCGGGTGAAGTCGGCCTGTGGGGCAGGCCAGGCTATTGAGCTTTGGTGGGCCGTGTAGGAATCGAACCTACAACCAATGGATTAAGAGTCCACTGGTCTGCCTGATTGAGCTAACGGCCCGTGCGGTGCTGCGTGTGGAATGGGGTGGACGATGGGATTCGAACCCACGACGACCGGATCCACAATCCGGGGCTCTACCAACTGAGCTACGCCCACCATCGTTGTCCGGATGCGATTGTAATCAATTTGTGGCGCGCCCGGCAGGACTCGAACCTGCAGCCCTCGGCTTAGAAGGCCGATGCTCTATCCGGTTGAGCTACGGGCGCTATTGTCTTGTCGAATATCTCCTCCTGAATTCGTCGAAACTGGTCGGGGCAGACGGATTCGAACCGCCGACCCTCTGCTCCCAAAGCAGATGCGCTACCAGACTGCGCCATGCCCCGACTCGCACCGCCGAGCGGCGCAAACAGAGATGGTAGGGGCCGCGAAGCGCCGAATCAATCAAGAGCGGTGCTTGAGAGACGCGGGAACGCCGTGCGAGAATCCGCGCTCCTTCGCCCATGGGATCAAGCAATTGTCGGCCAGAATCATCGACGGAAAGGCCATCTCGAAGCAAATCAGGGTCGACCTCGCACAGCGCATTTCAGCCGTGCGCGACGGACTCGAACGGCCGCCGGCACTGGCGATCGTTCTCGTCGGCGACGATCCCGCATCCCACGTCTATGTACGCAACAAGCTCAAGACGGCCGAGGACTCCGGCATGAGCGTCACGCTCCAGACGCTGCCGGGCAACGCGACACTCGATGAGACACTGGCCGTCGTCGATCGGTTCAATTCGAGCCCGGAAACCGACGGCATCCTGGTTCAATCGCCGCTGCCCGCCGCAATGGGCTCAAACGCCGCGCAGCGGGTCTTCGACACCATCGATCCCGGCAAGGACGTCGACGGCTTCAGCCCGATCTCGGCCGGGCATCTCTCGCAGAAGCGCACCGGCTTTGCGCCGTGCACGCCGGCCGGGATCATCGAGATGCTCGATCGCTCCGGCATCGCCATCGAAGGCGCGCGCGCAGTCGTGATCGGCCGCTCCGACATCGTCGGCAAGCCGATGGCGATGCTGTTGCTGCACCGCAATGCGACTGTGACGGTGTGCCACTCGCGGACGAAGGATCTCCCGGGCGTGGCCCGCGAGGCCGACATCCTCGTCGCGGCGATCGGTCGCGCCGGCCTCGTCACCCGGGAATTCGTCAAGCCCGGCGCCGTCGTGATCGACGTCGGCATGAATCGGGTCAGCGATGCTGACGAAGCCCGCCAACTCCTCGCTTCCCAGCCGAAGCGGCTTGAACTCTTCGAGCGGCGCGGCTCGGTGCTCGTCGGCGACGTACACCCGAACGTCGCCGAGACGGCAAGCGCACTCACGCCCGTGCCGGGCGGCGTCGGCCCGCTGACGATCGCGATGCTCATGGCAAACACGGTCCGCGCGGCGGAAATGCGCCTGAGCGCATGAGGCAAACCGGCGCGAGACAGTGCAACGTTGAGGGAGACTTGGCTATTATCGGAAGTCCGCATCAAGCAAGGCACGGTATCGAGTCATGAAGTCAGCGATCGTATTGCTTGGCCTGGTGTTGCCCGCGGCACAGGTATTTGCCCAGGAACTCTCAACCATTTCGACGGACCCGCGCGTTCGTGTCGAGACGAGCGTCGGCGATTTCGTGATCGAACTGGACCCGGGTCGGGCGCCGTTGACCACCGAAGCGTTTCTGACCAACGTCACGACCGGCTTCTATGCGGACACCGTGTTCCACCGCGTCGTCAGCGGCTTCATCGCCCAGGGCGGAGGCTATACGACCGATCTGCAGCTCAAGCCGACCGAAAACTCCGTGATTAACGAGTCGGGCAACGGCCTCAGCAACCTGCGCGGCACCGTCGGAATGGCCCGCACTGCCGATCCGCACTCTGCGACGACGCAGTTTTACGTCAATCTCGCCGATAACCTCGATCTGAACCCTCGCCCGACACGCTGGGGATACACGGTGTTCGGTACGGTCGTCGAAGGCATGGACGTCGTCGACGAGATCGGCCACGCACCGACCGGTGCGGGCGGCGAGTTCGAGCGCAGCGTGCCCGTGAATCCGATCCTGATCGAGAACGTCTCCCTGCTGATCGAGTAACCGCTGCGTGGCGGTCCTTTTCATCTCCGACCTTCACCTGGAGTCGGCGCGACCCGAGGGCGTAGAGCGCTTTGTCGACTTCGTTGGGCGCGAAGGCCCTGCGGCGGATCGCCTGTACATTCTCGGCGATCTGTTCGAGGCATGGATCGGCGACGACGACCCGGACCCGGGACTTCGACCGGTGCACGCGGCGCTGAGGCGACTGACCCAATCCGGCACACCGTGCCACGTCATGCACGGCAACCGGGATTTCCTGATCGGCGAGCGTTTTGCCGGGGAAACCGGCTGTTCGCTGCTCGGCGATTACGAAACGATAGAGATCGGCGGCACTACGGTACTGCTTACCCACGGCGACCTGCTGTGCACCGACGACAAGCGCTACATGACCTTGCGAGGGACGGTGCGCGATCCGGCGTGGCAGTCCGGGTTCCTGGCCAAACCGCTGGCGGAGCGGCGCACGATCGCCGACGGCCTGCGGCAACTCAGCCGCACGGAAATCGCCGCCAAACCCGAAGACATCATGGACGTGAACCAGCCGAGCGTCGAAGAGACGATGCGCCGCTTCGGCGTCAGGACGCTGCTGCACGGACACACGCACCGGCCGGCCGTGCACGAATTCGCGCTCGACTCGGACGCGGCGGTGCGGATCGTGCTCGGCGCATGGCACGAGCGCGCGAGCATCGTGCGCTGGGACGAACAGGGTTTCGAGCTTGTCGAAGTCTGAACGGCGCAAACCGGCGACCGGCGCATTCATCGGCTCGGAAAATCCCTGAATTGCGCCGCCGCTCCACGGTCGGCGTCAGCGAAAACGCCCGCTGTTCGTCTAAAGGCCCGCCGCAGCCTGGATCGATTCGTCGTCGAGTTCGTCCTGGCGCACCTGTTTGTCGCGCCTGGCCTTGGCCAGATTGGACCGGGCGACCTCAAGCTCGTCCAGGTACTCGCGGCTCACGTCGCCCGTGACGTATTCGCCGGAGAAACATGAAGTATCGAATGAAACGATGTCGGACTCTTCGTGGGCGACGGCGTGGACGAGATCGTCGAGATCCTGGTATACGAGCCAGTCGGCGCCGATGAACTGCTGCACCTGTTCCTCGCTGCGGCTCGCGGCGATGAGTTCATCGGCTGCGGGCATGTCGATACCGTAGACGTTCGGATGGCGCACCGGTGGGGACGCCGAGGCGAAATAGACTTCCTTCGCACCCGCCTCTCTCGCCATTTCGACGATTTGCCGCGACGTCGTGCCCCGGACGATGGAGTCGTCGACGAGCAGCACGTTCTTGCCCGCGAACTCAAGATCGATCGCGTTGAGCTTGCGCCGCACGGAGGCCTGCCGCGCCGCCTGTTCGGGCATGATGAAGGTCCGCCCGATGTAGCGGTTCTTGATGAAACCTTCGCGATACTTGAGCCCGAGCCGGTATGCGACCTGCATGGCGGCGGTCCTCGAGGTGTCGGGAATCGGAATGACGACGTCGATGTCGTGATGCGGCCGGGTCCGCTGAATCTTCGCGGCGAGCGTCTCGCCCATGCGCAGGCGCGCCTTGTAGACCGAGAGATTGTCAATGATCGAGTCGGGACGCGCGAAATAGACGAACTCGAAGATGCACGGCGAATAGACGGGCTCGCCGTCGTACTTCGCGCTGTGCAGCGTACCGTCCTTGTCGATGAACACCGCTTCGCCAGGCAGGATATCGCGATCGATCTCGAAACCCAGCGCATCGAGCGCGACGCTTTCCGACGCGACCATGCGCTCAATGCCGAACGGCGTTTCGCGAACGCCAAGGATGATGGGCCGGATACCGTAGGGGTCGCGGAATGCGACGATGCCGTGACCGCAAATCATCGCGACCACGGCATAGCCGCCCGAGCAGCGGCCGTGCAGGGCCTGCACGGCATTGAGGATTTCGTCCGGACGCAGACCGTTGCTCGCTTTTCGGCTGAGTTCGTGGGCGAGCACGTTGAGCAGGATTTCTGAGTCTGAGTTGGTGTTCAGGTGCCGGCGATCGTGTTTCTCGACGAGCTGTTTGAGGTCGTCGGCGTTGACGAGATTGCCGTTGTGCGCGAGACAGACCCCATAGGGGGAATTGACGTAGAACGGCTGCGCTTCGTACTGGCTCGCGCTGCCGGCCGTCGGGTAGCGCACGTGCCCGATTCCGACGTTGCCCCGCAGCCTGAGCATGTGGCGCTCCTCGAACACGTCGCGCACGAGTCCGTTGCCCTTCCTGATCTGCAGCAGTCCGTCGACCTCCGTGATGATCCCGGCGGCGTCCTGCCCGCGGTGCTGAAGCACGGTGAGCGCGTTGTAGAGCGGCTGATTGACCGCTTCGCGTCCGACGATTCCGACTATTCCGCACATCGTCAGCAGCCCGTGGTGAAAGTCCCGCGTCGCACCGAGATCGGCGAGGCGCCCGACCGGCAAAGCGCAAGGATGGAGAATATCGGGAATATGCGACCGACGAGCAACGCAGCCGGGCGGGATGCATCGTCGGTCGAATGCAGTGGGACTTTTTCCACGGGCTGCTAGATGAGCTCTTGCTGTTCGAGATAACGGCCGCCGAGTTCGGCATAGTAACGGATCGCATCGGCGACCTGGTTGCTCGTCGGCCGGAGCTTCGAACTCTGCCACCAGGGATCCTGATCGAGCCCGGCGAACTGCATGCCGATGACAGCGAGGCCGACGATGATGACGCCGCGCGCCACGCCGAAGAGCGCACCGAGGCTTCTGTCTGTCCCCGTCAGGCCGGTATGCCGGACGAAGCCCCGGATCAGCCAGGCCAAAAGACCGCCGAGAACCAGCACGACTATGAAGACCACGAGACGGGCAGCCCAGACCCTGAGCTCCGGCGCCGCCTCCCAGACACCGAGCAGCGGTTCAACGAACGTGCCCAGACGCCACGCGAGCCAGATCGCGGCGAGCCAGGTTGCTAGCGAAACAACTTCACTGGCGAATCCGCGCCAGAAACCGTACGCCCCGGACATCGCGCAGATGCCGACGATCAACCAGTCGGCCCAGGACATGTGTTCTCGTCCATCGGCGAATCAGTTCGCAACGACCTGTGCCACAAAACCGTTCGCGGAGAGCGTCGACGCCGTCTCGTTGGCACGGCCGCGCGAATCGTAGGGCCCGACGCGGACCCGGTACATCGACTGCCCGCCGGCCGTGAAGACCGAAACGGCGGGCTCGAAGCCGTACGTCGTCACCCGTGCCGCATGCCGGTCGGCATTGTCCCTGTCGCGGAAGCTGCCAAGCTGCACGACCCAACCGCCGGCATCGTTGCTGACGTTGGCCGCGGCCGCGGGGCGAGCCGGCGGATCGGGGGGCGCACTTTCCGCGTCCGCGGTGGGGGCAGACTGCTCGTCGATGGGTCGAGCGGCAATCGGCTCCGTCACTTGTGGGGTTGACTGCGCGCCGCCTGCAACGGTGGCCGGATCGTCAATGATCTCATCGGGCGCCGCCGCTACCGCCACGGTGTCGCCAGCGGCTTGTGCCGCCACGGGCTGAGCGCCCGCGCCGCCGGGACGACGCTCGAGGTCGATGGTCCGCGTTCTGAGCTGGACGGACTCGTCGGCGTCGTCCGGCAACTGCGCCGCGCTTTCCGTTGCGGTCTGCGCGGGCTGCGGGTCGCGGCCGTCGAGGATCCAGGGAATCAGCCATACCCCCAGCGCCACCAGCACGGCCGCCCCGATGAGTCGTTCCTTCAACCGCGGATCCATCTCGAGGATCACCCAACCGAACGTGCTTCGCAGTATAGCCCAAGCGCCGCTGTCGCGGGACCGACCGTATAGAACGAGCCAAAGACCAGGACCCGGTCACCGGGCTTGACGCGAGCGCCGGCCGCCAGCGTGGCGGTTGCGATATCGCCATGGATTTCGACGCTTCGCGCACCGATCGAGAGCAGCAGGTCGCGCAATGCCCCGGGCGTCGCGCTGCGTTCGGAGTCGACCGGCGCAACGTGCCATTGCTCGACCTCGGCGGCGAACGGCTCAAGCACGCATGCGAGCTCCTTGTCGCGCATCCCCGCGAAGACGGCCACGGTGCGGCGCGGCCGCGGCAATCCGTCAAGTTCGCGCCGCAAGCAGGTCGCGGCGGCCGGATTGTGCGCCACGTCGAATATCCATTCCACGCCGCCGATTTCGAGACGTTGCCACCGGCCCGGCGCGCGTGCGGCGCGCAATCCGTCGGCGATCGCCTCGTGTTTCACGGGCAATACCGCTTCGAGCGCCGCCACGGTCTGAGCGCATGCGGCCGCATTGGCCATCTGGATCGCACCGCCGAAGCCGGGCGCAGGCAGCGTCACGGCCGGCAGTCCCTTGCGAACCAGTTCGAATCGGCCGCCCTCGGCAACGTAGTCGAAGTCGCGGCCGCGCAGCACGCCGATCGCGCCGCTGTCCTCAATGGCCGAAACCAGGCTTGCGGGAGGGTTCGTATCGCCGACGATCACGGGCCGATCGGCGCGCACGATGCCGGCCTTCTCGCGCCCGATCGCGTCGCGGTCCTCACCGAGCCATTCGCGGTGATCGAGGTCGATACTGACGATCAGGGCAGCGTCGGCGTCGACCGCGTTGACCGCATCGAGCCGTCCGCCCATACCGACTTCGAGCAAAGCGACATCGACCCGTTCGCGCGCATAGAAGAGTATGGCGGCGACGGCCGACCACTCGAAGTACGACAACGATACCGAGCCTCGCCCTTCGTCGATGATCGCGAACAACTCCATGAGTTCGGCGTCGCTGGCTTGCCTGCCGTCGCGGCGCAAGCGTTCGTTGAACTGCCAAAGGTGTGGCGAAGTAAAAGCGCCGACCGAATACCCGGCCGCGAGATAGATGCTCTCGAGCAGGGCTACGCAGGAACCCTTGCCGTTCGTTCCGCCGATTGCGATCACGCGATACGGCGGCGGGTTCAGATCGAGTGAATCGAGCACCGAGCGAACGCGATCGAGCCCGAAATCGATCTTCTTCGGATGCTGCGTCTCGAGCCAGGCGAGCCGTTCGTCAAGCGTGGCGAAACGCGCGGACTCTGCCAAGATGGTTTGGTCCCGTCTCAGGAGACCGCGGGGCGGTCGGTCAGCTTGGCGAGCAGCGACGCGATCTCGTCGCGGACCTTGCGGCGGTCGACGATCATGTCGAGCGCCCCTTTCTCAAGCAACAGTTCCGCGCGCTGAAACCCTTCCGGCAAGGTCTCGCCGACGGTTTGCTGAATGACCCGCGGTCCGGCGAAACCGATGAACGACCCGGGCTCGGCCAGGTTGATGTCGCCGAGCGAGGCGAGGCTCGCCGAGACGCCGCCCATCGTCGGGTCGGTCATGACCGAGACATACGGCAGGCCGGACTCGTTCAGCGCTGCGAGCGCCGCGCTGGTCTTGCCCATCTGGAACAGCGAAAACAACCCCTCCTGCATGCGGGCGCCGCCGCTCGCCGAAAAACACACGAATGGCCTGTGGTGCTCGATACAGTAGCGGATTCCCCGAACAAAACGCTCCCCGACGACCGAGCCCATGGACCCCCCCATGAACCGAAACTCGAAGGCCGCGGCGACGAGCGGAATCTCCTTGAGCGTCCCGGCCATGACGACGAGCGCGTCCGTTTCCTCGGTTTCCTTCTGCGCGGTAGACAATCGCTCCCGGTAGCGCCTGCTGTCCTTGAACCGCAATGGGTCCTGCGGTTCGAGCTTCGACGCGATCTCGAATTCGGAGTTGGCATCGAGGAACATTTGGAGGCGTTCGCGCGCACCGATCCGCAAGTGATGTTCGCACTTCGGACAGACGTAGAGATTGCGCGTGAGTTCCGCGCGGTAGAGCTGCGCAGAACATGCCGTGCATTTGACCCAAAGTCCTTCCGGCACCGAGCGGCTCGGTCGCTGCGTGCGGATACGCGACGGCATCAGTTTGTCGAACCAGCTCATGGTCTGACCGTAAACTCCCGTTACCGCATGATACACGCGCGTTCGGCGTCCACGGGCAAGCCGCAGGCGTCCGGATAGCTCACGGCCAGGAGCGTCAGGCCGCGGGCGGGCGCTGTCGCGGGCGCAAGCGTGCGGTCCCGGCTCGCGAGCAGTTCGCCGGCCCACTGCGGCGGCGCCTGGCCGCGTCCGATGTGAACGAGCGTTCCGACGAGGTTGCGCACCATGTGGTACAGGAAAGCGTTGGCGGTGAAATCGAGCTTTATCTCGGGTCCGTCTCGCGTGACTTCGAACGCACTCAGACAACGCATGGGTGTGCTCGATTGGCATCCCGCAGCGCGAAATGTCGAGAAGTCGCGCTCACCGAGCCATTGGACGGAGGCAGCGGTCATTTCGGCCGGATCGAGCGCATCGCGAACCCACCAGGCGCCGCGGCGCGCGAGGACGGGCCGGGTCGCACTGGAAACGACGCGGTAGCGGTATGTTCGCGACAGCGCCGAGCGGCGCGCATCGAAGTCCGCGCTTACAGGCCTGACCCAACGCAAGGCCAAGTCATCGGGCAGGTTCGAGTTGATACCGAGCAGCCATTGGCGCGTCGTCCTGTTTGCCGCCGTATCGAAATGCGCGACCTGCCGCCACGCGTGAACGCCCGCGTCCGTTCGCCCGGCGCCGTGGACATCCACGGGCTCGTCCGCAACCGCGCCGATGGCGGCAGCGAGGGTCGACTGCACGCTGCGCCCGGTACGCTGCGTCTGCCAACCGACGAAATTGGTTCCGTCGTATTCGATACCGGCTGCGAATCTCGGCATGTGCTCGTGTTCCGTCCCGCTCCGGACCCCTTTACAGCGCCCGCGAAACCACCCGACGCAGCGTGAGCGCTACTCGTCGAGCGCGTCGAGCAGCGTCTGCGCTTCCTCGCGCTGGTCGGAATTTCCCTCTTCGAGCACTTCGGCGAGCACTTTTCTTGCGCGGTCGGCATTGCCCATGTCGATGTACGCGCGCGCGAGATCGAGTCGCGTCCCGATGTCCTGGAGCGTCGTCGGATCCGAAGGACTCTCGTCGTCATCTTCGGAGGATTCGAGCTCGGCCTGAAGATCGTCGAGGTCGTCTTCGAAGACGCTTGCCTTGCTGAGTCCGCGCCTGAAGAAGAGGAACGCGAT
>JAQAJI010000052.1 GCA_028278665.1 Candidatus Rariloculus versatilis | reverse complement strand
GATGTAAGTTGTTGAGCTAACTCACATTATCCGACACATCGAGGTCCCTTTCCATTCATCGGTGAGATTTCCGGGCTAATGCGCCGAGATTGTTCGCGATCCTGAGTCTGGCGGCGGCCTGCGCCGCGCTTCCGGCGGCCGGCCTTGCCCAGCAGGCCGGGCTACTCGAGGAGGTCGTTGTCACGGCCGAGCGCCGCGCGATGTCACTTCAGGAAACGCCGATTTCGGTTGTCGCCTTCACCACCGAGAGCATCGAGTTCAAGGGCATCGAGACGATCGAGGACATCTCGACGTTCACGCCGAATCTCGACATCAAGGGCTCGAGGTTCTCCGGCAACAACAACCCCGTGTGGCAGATCCGCGGGCTGTCGGGCTACGGCGGCACGACATCGGAGCGCACGGCGGGCCTCTACATCGACGGCATCTACGTGCCGCGCACGACGGGCCCCTTCCTGAACGTGCTTGACGTGGAGCGCATCGAGGTCCTGCGCGGCCCGCAGGGCACGCTGTTCGGGCGCAACAGCACCGGCGGCGCGATCCGGATCTTCACGCAGCGGCCGGGACCCGAACGCGACGGCTACGTCAGGCTCGGAGTCGGCAACTTCGACCGGCGCGACCTGAGCGCGATGTTCAACGTGCCGGTCAGCGACAGCTTCTACCTGCGCGGCCAATTCGCCTCGCTGAACCAGGACGGCTTCGTGCGGCGCGGCCCGCAACTCCTCGGCGGCTCCGAGGACGTGATCGGCCGGCTGCAGGCCCGGTTTGTGCCGAGCGACAACGTCACCGTCGACATCAATTTCAGCCAGACGGAGGTCGATTCCGACGGCGGCGCGCAGGATCTCGCGATCTGGGACATGCGCCCGCACCAGGACTACGAAGGCAACTACGCCGACTGGCTGTCGGACTTTCTCCAGAACGCCGGCCAGCCGCGCCTGGAGGTCTACAACGACCCGCGCGTCGTGCTCGACGACTACACGATGCCCGACTGGTGTTTCATCGACGACGGCGACCCGGACTGGGACCCCGCCTGCGAACAGTGGAACACGCTCGATTTTCAGCAGATCGACGCGACCGTCGAGTGGGAGATCAACGATACGCTGACGCTGACCTCGATTACCGGCATATCGAGCTTCGAGAGCGCCGCCGTGAACGATGCGCAGCTTCTCGGTTTCTCGTGGACGCCGAGCGAGGTCAACTCCGACGTGTTCTACCAGGAGCTGCAGCTCAACGTCGGCCTCGAGCGGGTCAACCTCGTGGCCGGGTTCACGTATTTCGAGGAGGAGGGAAGGTCGGATGCCGACGCTGCGCTGTCGGTCGTCGGCACGAGCAATTACTTCATCCAGCAACCGTTCGGCAACGCCTGGTCGGGCCTGCGTTCGCAGAACAACGTTCTGACCGAACCCAACGCCGAGGCCTACGGCCTTTTCCTCAATGCGACCGTCGACGTCACAGACAACCTCAGCATCACGCCGGGCGTGCGCTGGTCATTCGACGAGAAAAGCGTGACGCAGACCGAGTTCGCGTCCGACAACTTCGTCCCGTTCGAGGGTGATCGCACGACGATCAACGCGAAAGAGGACTGGGACGAGGTCGACTGGCGGCTCACGCTCGACTACGACATCGCCGACAGTCACATGGTCTACGTGACTGCGTCGAAGGCGTTCCGCGCGGGAGCGTATTCCCTGCCGAGCGGCATGGGGGCGCCCGGCATCTCGGAGAACTTCTCGGGCGAGCAGATCAGCGCCGACCTTGCACGTTCCCCGCCGTTCATACCGCCGGAGAGCGTCGAGAACCACGAAATCGGCTTTCGCACGGAGTGGCTCGACGGCCGCATCAGGTTCAACGTGACGTATTTCGATATGTTCTATTCCGACCGCCAGGGACCGGTTGCAATCCCGGATCCGACGACGAATACCGGCTTCATCATCCAGACTGTCGATACCGGAGACGTCGATATCTGGGGCGTCGAGCTCGATGCCCAGTTCGGCATCACTGACAACTTCGCGCTCGACATGGCCGCCGGCAACGTTGACTACGAACTGCACGACATCTGCGGCAACAATGGCGACTTCCTGTTCCCCGGGCCGGTCGAGGAGAGCTATTCCCTCGGCGGCCGATTCAACGCGCCGATGCGGACAGGCAGCAACCTGGCGGTCTCACTGAACTATGCCTACGTCGGCGATCAGGAGACGCATCCCGGCGGGACGCAGATGAGCTGCCCGAGTCCGGCGGCGCAGTGGTTCTTCGACTCCCGCTATACCAACGAGGCCTACGGTCTATGGAACGCGCGCGTCAGGTACACGAGTACCGACGGGCGCTGGACGGGAACGCTGTTTGTCAACAACCTGACCGACGAGGTTTATTCGAACAACGCGAGCCGCGCCGGCGGCGGCTGGTGGGACTTCGTAGTTCCGGGCGTGGCCGGCGGGCTCGGCGTTCCCGAGCGCTCGGTCGTCCAGCATGTACGGGGCCGGCCGCGCGAGTATGGCGTGACGTTCCAGTACAACTTCGGCGACGGCGCGCGCTAGCTCTTTGTGGCAAGAGCCCGCGGCGCGCAGGCTCCTGGCGCGGTGAGGACGGGGCCGCCGGGTGAGGCGTACGTGTACGCAGGCGTCCTCGCCTGCTTTGTACTCTCCGGTTTCGCGGCGCTGCTCTACCAGACGGCCTGGCTGCAGCAATTCACGCTGGTTTTCGGCACGACGGAACTTGCGGTCGCGACAGTGCTCGCCGCCTATATGGGCGGCCTGGCCGCAGGCGCCGGGATCGCGGGACGCCACGTCGGCCGCGTGCATCGGCCGGTGCTCGTTTACGGATTGCTCGAGGCGGGAATCGCCGGATCGGCGCTGGCCGTGCCGCTGCTTGTTGCCGGCGCCGGGGCGCTGTACGTTGCACTGCTTGGCGGACAGCCTGAACCGCCGGCGGCTGCTGCTGTCGGGCAGTCACTGTATTTCGTCACGGCAGCCTTCATCGCGCTGGCCTTGCCGACGGGCTTCATGGGCGCGACGCTGCCGCTGCTCACGCGTTACGCGGTGCGCACGGACCGGCAGCTTGGCCCGCGCGTCGCACTGCTCTACGCGCTCAACACGGCGGGCGCCGTGGCGGGCGCCGTGGCGGCGGCGTTCATCCTCCTGCCCCGGCTCGGACTCGGTGCGACCGTCTGGATCGGCGTCGCGGTCAACGCCCTGATATTCGCACTTGCGGTATTGCTCGCACGGCGTGTGCGGGACGAGACGGTGTCCGATGCCGGCGCGCCCGACAGCGCATCGCACGAGGCTCGGCCCGCCACAGTTGCGAGTGAATCGGCTGACGACTCCGGGCACAAGGGACCGGTGCGCGCCAAGAGCCCGCCACCCTTGATCTCCGGACGTGCGCTGGTGCCGGTCATGGGCCGCGCGTTCCGGAGCAGGCGGGCCATGATTCTGCCTCTAATGGCGGTTTCCGGCGCCAATGCCTTCCTCTATGAGGTCTTGTGGACGCGCATGCTGTCGCACGTGCTTGGCGGGAGCATCTACGCGTTCGCGACGATGCTCGCGGCGTTTCTGGCCGGAATCGCGCTCGGCAGCGGGCTGGCTGCCAAGCCGGCCGAGCACCGCGAGAACGCCGTGAGCCTGTTCGCGACAGTGCAGGCCGCGATCGCAGTATTGGCGGCCTGCGTCTATGCCTGGGTGCAGCCACTGGTCCCCGACACTCGTGCAACCGCTGGTCTGGCGGCATACGCCGTCGCCGTGATGTTGCCGGCGACCGTGTGCATCGGCGCAACGTTTCCGCTCGCCGTGCGAATAGCCGCCCGCAACCGCCACGCCGCCGCGGGCGCTACAGCTTCGGTCTATGCCTGGAACACCGTCGGCGCCATCGCGGGCGCGCTGCTCGCCGGATTCCTGCTGGTCCCGGCACTCGGCTTCGAGGGTTCGATACGGCTCGCCGTGCTCGTCAATCTCGGCATCGCCGTGTTCGTGCTGGTCCTGCTTGCTCCGGTGAAGTCGCTGGCGAAGGGTCTTGCCGTTGCGGCGCTGGTGGCTGCGCTGGTCGCGTACCGCCCGGCCCGTCCGCAGGCCGTGATCAGTGCATCGGTCTTTGCGTTGCCGGAGCCGGACCGTGTCGAGGAGATCCATTACGCGGTGGGCCGCTCTGCGACAGTGCTGCTGCGTGAGCGCAACGGCCGTTACGAGCTTCGCAGCAACGGTTTGCCCGAGGCGACGGTCCGGGCGCGCGGGGCACCGCCGCTCGGTCAGGTGCAGCCCTGGCTCGCGGCCCTGCCCATTGCGGCCCGCCCGGATGCCGAATCGATGCTCATGGTCGGTTTCGGTGGCGGCGTTGCCCTGGAGGACTTGCCGCCGTCCGTCCGAGAGGTCGACGTCGTCGAGATCGAGCCGGAAGTGCTTGCCGCCAACCGGGCACTCGCGCGGCGGCGAGCCGCGGATCCGCTTCAGGACGAGCGCATCGACGTCATCGTCAACGACGCGCGCAACGCACTTAGCCTTACCGGGAAGCGCTACGACGCGATACTGTCGCAACCGTCGCACCCGTGGACCACCGGTGCCGCTCCACTTTATACGCGCGAGTTTGTCAGCCTCGCGAAAGCGCGCCTCAACGACGCGGGCCTATTCGCACAGTGGATGAGCGCCGAATTCGTCGACGCGGAGCTCCTCAAGAGCCTCGTGGCGACGCTGCTCGAAGTGTTCGACAACGTGCGTGTCTACCACGGCGGTGCCGGCGCGCTGTTCCTGCTTGCCTCCGACGGGCCGCTCGACGTCGAGTTCGAGCTGGCGAGAAGCGGCCGACCGCTGAACAGCAATCGGCTCTATTTCAGTTACCTCGGTCTCAACGGCGTCGAGGACTTCGTCGCAGCGCTGCTTCTTGACGAGGACGCAGCCGAGCGATTTGCGGCCGCCGCACGGCCAAGCACGGACGACCGCAACCTCATGGCAACGCGGAGCCGCCCCTACGGCGACGGGCTCACGCCGGCGGAGCTCACGGCGCTCGTCGAACCGTACGACCCGCTCGTCGACGCCGGTAGCCGGGTTCACGCGCGGCTCGCCGACAGTCTCAACTTTGCTTACGTCGCGGGCCGCCTGCTGGCCGACGGTCAGATCGATCGGGCCGCGCGGCTTGCGTTTGCGGTCGCGGACGATTCGGACCGCGCAATGATCACGGGGCTCGTGCGCGGTTCGGCCGGGCAGCTTGAAGGCGTTCGCGAGGCCTACGAAGCTGCGCTGCGAGCCGACCCGGCGAACGCCGACGCGCGGTTCGCGCTTCTTGAACCGGAACTCGCGTCGCTCGCGGCGGGACGGGCGAGCGACGAGGCCCGCGAGCTGGCGCGGGCGCTTCCGGGTGCGCCGGCGGCGGTGCTGCAGGGCTGGGAACTGGCCGCGAGGGGCGACTATGAGGGTCTCGCGAGGCTCGATCCGGCACTTGCGCGCTCGAACGTCACCGATTTGTGGTATCCGCACGCGACGCGACTGAGAGCGGACTGGCGCACACGGATCGTCGGTGAGACCCGCCATGCCCGGGACGCGCTGCGCATGATCGACCGTGCCGCGCTGATCCGGCCCGATGTCGACCTGTTCCTGTTGCGGGCCGCAGCCGCGGAAGTGCTCGACGATACGGATGCGTTCATCGAATCCTGCCGGCACGCCGCCGAGGTGCTCGACGGCAGGCTCGAGGGTTCGGCCGCGGGATCGGCACCGATCTCCGGCTCCGAACTCGAAATCAACATCCGCCGCTTCATCGCGCTTCGCGCGGACCTCCTCGAAGTGAGCGACGATCCCGGCGCGGCCTCGAGCGACGTTGCGGCGCGAATCGAACAGCTCTTGACAAGAATGCAGCTGCTCGCGAGGGCCCAGGGCTAGCGCACAAATCCAACCAGGGGCCGCGACGATCGCGCAGGCCCGATCATGTGTATCCGGGGCGTAAGAATCATCCGGGATGCTCCATGGTCAGGCGCGGCTTGGTGAGATTTGCGGGCCAGGTCGTGTCTGCGCGGCTTTTGAGCGAGATATGGCCTGCACGCACCCCATGTGCAATGTGAAAGAAACAGTTTCATATCCCACATTGGATACTGGCGAAAAAAATTTTTTCGTTGTAAAATCCATTTTCACGGAAGGGATACCACCAGGGCCTCGTCCGCAGTGTCAATCGGATGTGGCCCAACAGCCCCCGGCGGCACACAGGAGTATGCGCGAAGTATTCATCATCGGCAGCGGTCAGACGCCGGTCACCAGGGGTCGGGGGCTGCGCACACACCGCCTGGCGGCCGACGCGGTTCGCGCCGCGATGCTCGATGCGGCGATCGAACCGCGCGACGTGTCCGCGCTCTACCTCGGCAACATGCTTGCCGCAATCCTCGAACAGCAGACGCAACTGGCCGCCTATTGTGCGCATACCGCCGGCATGAACGGCATCGAGGCGCTGACCGTCGAGGCCAGTTGCGGGTCTGGAGGCGGTGCGCTGCGAGCGGGGTTCATGGCTGTTGCGGGCGGGTTTCACGACATCGTCGTGGTTTGCGGCGCCGAACAGATGTCTCACTCGGCGAACGAAGATGTGGTCCGGGCGCTCGCCACGGCCTCCGACTGGCCGATCGAGGGCGGCAGGGGAGAATCGTTCGTTTCGCTCAATGCGAGCCTGATGCGCCGATACATGGACGCCCACGCGCTCGACGACACCTCGCTTGCACCGTTTTCGATCACCGCTCACAGAAACGGCGTGAACAATCCGAACGCACTTCTGAAGAATTCGCTCGATGTCAGCGAGTACCTGAGTTCAAGGCAACTCGAGCAACCCATGCGAATCATGGACGCACCGCCCATTTGCGACGGCGCCGCGGCGCTTGTCCTGGCCGACCGGGATACGGCGGCAGCGCTCGCCGCATCCCGGCCGCAGGTCAGAATTCGGGCATCGGCGGTCGCGACGGACGCCGTCGCGGTCGGCGAGCGGCTGAAGGCCCTGAGGATGCCCGCCGCGGAGCGGTCGAGCCGCGAAGCCTACGCCGGGGCAGGCATGGCGCCCGACGATATCGATCTTTTCGAACTGCATGATGCCTTTACGGTCATTTCGGCGTTGAGCCTGGAGGCGGCCGGCTTCGCGCGGCCCGGCGAGGCTGCCCGGATGGCGAAGGACGGCGAGTTCGAAATCGACGGCCGCCTGCCGATCGCAACGATGGGCGGGCTCAAGGCGCGCGGCCACCCGGTGGGCGCAAGCGGCGTCTACCAGGTGGTCGAAGCCGCCCAGCAGCTCACAGGATGTGCCGAAGCCAACCAGGTCGCCAACGCCGAAGTTGCGATGACCCAGAACATCGGCGGCAGCGGCGCGACCGTCGTCACGCACATCCTGACCCAGTCCTAGGCGCAGCCCCTTCCGCCGGCGTACATCGCTCCGCTCGGGGAATCAGACTTGCAGACCCGGTTCGCCGGCCGCGACGTCGAAAGTCGTGACGACGTGCGTGCCGCTGTCAGCGCGGCTCACATCGTCGACGCCCACGAATTCCGCATGCGCGGATTGCGCGTCGAGCGACAGCCGCACGTAGCCGCGCACCTCGCCGCGGGCGAAACGGACGTTCGCGTTTTCCGGTACCCACGAGTCCAGCACGGCCTGCCTGGGTCCCGGTGAACTGATCGACGTCGTCACGAATTCCGTCGCGAGGACCGGCGTATCGGGATCGCCGGGCTGCGTATGAACTTCATTGGCGAGAAAGGCGTGAATGTCGCCGCTCAGGACCACGGGATTGGCGATGTTCCGCTCGGCAATGAAGTCGAGCAGTCTCCGGCGCGCGGCCGGATAGCCGCTCCAGCCGTCGCCCCAGTAGCCGGTTTCGGGTCCAGGCGCCTGGTCCATGTGCGCGAACACGGTCTGCTGGGTCAGCAGTTTCCAGCGCGCGCGGCTGCGCTGAAGGCCGGTATTGAGCCACTGCTCCTGCTGCGCGCCGAGCATCGTTTGCTCCTCGGCGTACATTGCGCTGCACGGGTTCACGAGGCCCGTGCCGCAGGCGTGCGAGCTGCGAAACTGACGCCCGTCGAGCGTCCAGATCTCCGCGAGTTCGCCGAAGCCGCGGCGGGCATGGAGGCGTTGGTGCGGGCCGAATGGCACCATGCGGCGCGGCAGCGGCATGTGCTCGTAATAGGCCTGGTACGCGGCTGCGCGGCGCGCGAGGAAGAGGTCCTCGGCGTCGCCTTCGAGCGAGCGGCGGTCGGCGTAGTCGTTGTCGACCTCGTGGTCGTCCCAGGTGACCATCCAGGGACAGCTCGCGTGCGCCGCCATTAGCTGCGGATCGGATTTGTAGAGCGAGTAGCGCAGGCGGTAGTCGTCGAGCGTGTAGCACTCGGGCGCGTCGTGGGAGCGCACCCGGTCGGTGCGCCCGCGCATCTCGTAGATGTAGTCGCCTACATGCAGCACGAGGTCGAGGTCGTCGCGCGCCATCGCTGCGTAGGCGGCATAGTGGCCGCCCTCGTATTGCTGGCAGCTCGCAACGGCGAGCTTCAGCGAGCGGGCGTCGACGGGCGCGGTGCGCGTGTGGCCGACCGGGCTTTGCACACCTGCGCTCGTGAAGCGGTACCAGTAGTCACGGCCGGGATCGAGTCCCGCGACCTCGACATGTACCGCATGCCCCCAATCGGAGGTAGCGTACGCCTGGCCGCTGCGGCGTATTCGGCGGAAACCGTCGTCCTCGGCGACCTCCCAGTCCACGGGCACGGCGTCGGCGTCGCGCGGCATGCCGCCGCCGGGCGCGAGCGGTTCGGGCGCGAGCCGCGTCCAGAGCACGATGGCGCCGGGCTCGGGGTAACCTGATGCCACGCCAAGGGTGAACGGATCGGAGTCGAACTCGACTTCCTGGGCGCGCAGCAGCCGTGCAGGTGCAAGTCCGAGACCGGCCAGGCCGAGGCCCTTTGCGATCAGCTCACGACGGGAATAGCGCATCGCCGTCGCTTACGTCATTGTGCCCACGTAACATCGTCCATAACCATAACCCATTCAGATTGCGGAGGAACGACATGCAGGAATGGACGGGCGACCGAACTCCCGGCAGTCGGTCACGCTACCGCACACTGATTTTCGCGGCGTTCGCGTTGGGGCTCGCCGTGGTTTCCGCTCTCGGCGTGCTCGACGAGTTCGGCCAGCGATTCGTTGCGGATACGACGACCGAGTCGATCGGCATACTGCTCGTGTCGATGGGCTTTGACGCCGGCGTTTCTGCGTTGCAGGACCTGCCCGTCGTCGGCGCGGGGCTCGACCCGATCAATGACGCCGTCGAACGACTCTCCACGGTCATCGTTTGGGCGATCGGCTCGTTGTTGCTGCAGCGTACCGCGCTCGAGCTTGTGTCGAGCGCCACGTTGCAATGGGGTTTCGTTGCGATCTGTGCCGTCGCGGTACCGCTGATGTTGCTGCTCGAACGACGCCGTTCGGGAAACCGTGCCTCTCCCGGCATGGAGCGCTTGCGCGGCTGGCTCGTGCGCATCGTCGTTGTCGCTGCGATGGTTCGATTCTTCGTGCCGGTGTTTCTGGCTGTCAGTGCCACTGTCAGCAACGTCGTGTTGCAACCGGAAATCGATGAGCACCGCGCGACCCTGGAGGCGGTGTCCGCGGAGATCTTCGGAGGCGCAGATTCGTCTGCCGACGAACAGGACGATCCCAACGAGCAGGCGAGCGGGGAGCGGATCGCCGCTGACGAGGACGCGGCGGTACCTGCTGAGGAGGCACTTCCGGAGGGAGTGTCAGGCGACGGGGAGAGCGTGGAGCCCTCGCCTGCAAACGAGGACGCTGCGCAACCGCCCCCCGCGGAACAGGACGGTTTGCTGGGCGGCCTGCTCGGCGGCCTGTCCGCGGCTCAGGATGCTGCCGTCGACATCCTGTCGGGCCTGAGCCTGCCCGAAATGCCCGACGTCATCCTGCCTGAAATACCCGATCTCGCGACCGTTCAGGCAATGGCCGGGGAAGCCATGGAACTGCTGTCGCGCCTGCTGGTCGCCATTGCGATCAAGAACATCGCGCTGCCGCTGGTGTTCCTGTGGATCGCCGTCAAGGCAGTAGTGCCACTTGCGAGGTGGCTGATCGGCCTGGGTAGTGCCGACGGATCCGCATAGGGGAAATCCTCGTTCCGGGTCAGGCAGTGGCCTGCGCGGCTACGGGACACACATCAGTGTAGCCTGCGAAATCCCGGCAGGGTCACCATAGGATGGGCGCAGGATAACGGGCGATCGCGGCGTCCGGAGTGACGATCGTCAAGCCGTTCAGGATCGCCTGGGAAACGAGCGCTCGATCGAAAGGGTCCCGATGGTGATCCGGCAGCAAAACGTCGTGCGCGGCACTGTCTTCATGGAATGCGAGCGATTGCAGTTGGAGCCGGCGCCGGCGGCTGGCGACGTAACGATCCGGTCTTTCCGGAAGCTCCAACCGCCCGAGCCGGTACTTGATTGCTATTTCCCAAGCCGAGACGGAACTCAGATATACCTCGTTGCTCGGTTCGCGGCAGTGCGTTCGGGCTGTTTCGGACAAATGCGGGCTGTCCGCGGCCAACCAAAGAAACGTGCACGTATCGAGCAGCAACCTCACCGTGAGTCGTTCTCGCCTTCGAAAGCGGCGAGCAGATCGTCGGGCAGTGGTTCGAAAAAGCTCTTGGGAATCTCCATGCCGCGGTCGATGCCGACGGGGCGCTTGCTTTCCGGGGCTCTTGGAACTGGGCGGATTTCGGCTACCGGCACGTTGCGGCGGCAGACGGTAACCGTCTCACCGCGCTCGACTGACTCGATATAGCGTGAGAAGTGCGTCTTCGCCTCGGCAATGTTGATCTTGATCATGACCATATACTAGATCACATAATAGATCATATCAACCAGCACCGATCGGGCTCAGGCGTTGGCCTGCGCGGCCACGGCCGCTGCCGCTGCGGCGATCGCGTCGGCGTCGCCCAGATACTCCGCGCGCACCGGCTTCAGTGCCGCGTCGAACTCATAGACTCTTGGCGCACCCGTCGGGATGTTGAATTCGGTGATCTCGGCGTCCGAAATGCCCTCGAGCATCTTGACGAGTGCCCTGAGGCTGTTGCCGTGGGCGGCGATCAGCACGTTGCGGCCTTGCACGAGGTCCGGAACGATGCGTTCCTCCCAGCACGGGCGCACGCGCAAGAGTGTGGTTTTCAGCGATTCCGTCGCGGGCAACGCGCTCGCCGCGATGTTGCGGTAGCGCGCTTCATGGCACGGATGGCGCTGATCGTCGGCCGCGAGCGGCGGGGGCGGGATGTCGTAGCTGCGGCGCCAGACCTTGACCTGTTCGGCGCCGAACTTCGCGGTCGTCTCGGCCTTGTTCAGCCCCTGCAGGTCGCCGTAGTGGCGCTCGTTGAGCCGCCAGTCGCGCACGACCGGAATCCACATGAGGTCCATCCCGTCCAGAATGAGCCACAGCGTGCGGATCGCGCGCACCAGGACCGACGTGTAGGCGACATCGAAGTCGAGCCCTTCGGAGCGCAGCGTCGCCGCGGCCTCGCGCGCTTCGGCGACGCCCTGGTCGGTCAGGTCGACATCGGTCCAGCCGGTGAAGAGATTCTGCAGGTTCCAGTCGCTTTGCCCGTGGCGGACCATGACGAGCCGGCCGGGCTGTGTTGGCGTGTTCATGGCGCGTTATTGTTCGCGCAGGCTGGCCGCGGTACAAGTCCCGCAGGCCGGCTTGCACCGGGCGGTCGTGCCGGCGGTTACAATACCGATCCGCATGTGGCCGACGAGCCACGGAGACGCCATGGCCACGAAGACGAGCGCAAGCGAGCGAAAACCCGGTGTCGGCGCAGAACCCGCGCCTGTACCGCAGGTGCATTACGAGGACTATCTGCAGCTCGACAAGGTGCTGGGCGCCCAGGAGCCCGTTGGCGATCCGTCTCGTCACGACGAGATGTTGTTCATCATTCAGCATCAGGTCGCAGAGCTCTGGTTCAAGCTCGCGCTGCACGAGCTCGATGCCGCAATCGATTGTCTGCAGAAGGACGAGATCGCGCGCAGCATCAAGGTCGTGAAGCGCCTGAAGCAGGTGCAGTATCAGCTCATCTCGCAGTGGTCGGTGCTTGCGACGCTGACGCCGAGCGAATACGCGGAGTTTCGCAACGTCCTCGGCACAGCTTCGGGGATCCAGTCGCCGCAGTACCGGGTGCTCGAGTTCAAGTTCGGCAACAAGGACAAGAGCCTGCTGCCTTTGTACCGCTACAACCTGAAGCACTACCGCATGCTCAAGGGTGCCCTGGAGAGCCCGAGCTTCTACGATGAATTCCTTCGCTATCTCTATCGCGTCGGGCACCGCGTTCCGCTGGAATGCGTCGAGCGCGACTGGACCGAGCCTTACAGGCTGCACCCGGGCGTCGTTGATGTCCAGAAGATCATCTACGAGCGTCCGGACGAGTACTGGGCGGCCTACGAGCTTTGCGAGAACCTCGTCGACGTGGAAACGAACTTCCAGGCCTGGCGCTTCCACCACATCAAGACAGTGGAGCGCATCATCGGATTCAAGACCGGGACCGCCGGCACTTCCGGTGTGCCGTTCCTGAAGAGGACGCTCGACACGACGTTCTTCCCCGAACTCGCAGCCGTACGCACGAGGATCGGCGAATAGGGCGCCGACCGCGCGTCGTCACCGGCGGGCACCTCGGTGACAGGCCGTTCGGGCGCGTTGCGCACGTAACGCGTTCCACGCCGGATTCAGGCCCGAAGCTCCTGCCGATGGTGCGGCCGGGACAGGCCGGTCGACCACGATGTCCCCGCAATGGCTTCAGTGCCGGTCTCAAGCTTGCAGCTCCGGCCGGTTCCTGAACTCCTCGAGCGCCTCCGGATTGGCCAGTGCGTCGGCGTTGGCGATCTCGCGGCCGTGGATGACGTCGCGCACCGCGAGTTCGACGATCTTGCCGCTGCGCGTGCGCGGAATGTCGGCGACGGCAAGGATCTTCGCCGGTACATGGCGGGGCGAGGCGTTTACGCGGATCGACCGCCGGATGCGCTGCTCGAGTGCATCGTCCAGCGTGCGATCCTCCCGCAGGCGCACGAACAGCACGGCGCGCGTGTCTTGCTCCCATTGCTGACCGACGACGATGCTCTCGACGATCTCGGGCAGCCCTTCCACGACGCGGTAGATCTCCGACGTGCCGATGCGCACGCCGCCGGGGTTGAGCACGGTGTCGGAGCGGCCGTGCATCGTGATGCCGCCATGCACGGTGAGTTCCGCATAGTCGCCGTGCCACCAGGCGCCCGGGTACCGCTCGAAGTAGGTCGCCCGGTACCTGCGCTCGCCCGGATCGTTCCAGAAACCGAGCGGCAGCGACGGAAACGGCGCCGTGCAGACGAGCTCGCCCTTCTCGCCGACGACCGCTTCGCCGGCGTCGTTGAAGATGCTGACGTTCATTCCGAGTGCGCGCGACTGCAGTTCGCCGCGATGGACGGGCAGCAGCGGATTGCCGAGCGCGAAACACGACACGATATCCGTACCGCCGGAAATCGACGCAAGCTGCACGTCGTCCTTGACCGCCGTGTACACGTAGTCGAAGCTCGCGGGCGCGAGCGGGGAACCCGTCGACAGGATCGTCCTGAGCGCGCCGAGCTTGCCGTGATCGCGCGGTTTGTAGCCTGTTTTCTCGAGCGCGCTCAGATACCTGGCGCTCGTGCCGAACACCCTGACCGACTCCCTCTCGGCCAATCTCCACAGCACACCGGGATCCGGGTGAAGCGGTGCGCCGTCGTAGAGCACGACGGTGGCGCCCGAGGCGAGCGTCGAGAGCAGCCAGTTCCACATCATCCAGCCGCAGGTCGTGAAGTAGAACACGACGTCGCCAGGACGGATGTCGCAATGCAGGACGTGCTCCTTGCGGTGCTGCAGCAAGGTGCCGCCGGCGCCGTGGACGATGCATTTCGGGACGCCCGTGGTCCCAGACGAGTAAAGGATGCTGAGCGGGTGCGCGAACGGCAGCGGTTCGAAGCGGGGCTCGGCATCGGATTGTGAAACGTCGCTGAATCGAAGCGCGCCCGCAATGGGGCGAAGGTCCGGCTTTTCTTCCCGGTAGCCCGTGACGATGACAGCCTCGAGCCCTTCAAGCGCCGCGGCGATTTCTGCGACCGTCCCGCGGCAATCGATGTTTCTGCCGTTGTAGAAGTAGCCGTCGACGGCGAACAGAAACTTCGGTGCGATCTGACCGAAGCGGTCGAGCACGCCGCGCACGCCGAAATCCGGGGAGCACGACGACCACGTGGCCCCGATGCTTGCGGCGGCAAGCGCCGCGACCACGGTCTCCGGCCGGTTCGGCAGGAGTGCCGCAACGCGGTCGCCGGGCCCGACGCCCAGATCGCGCAATGCATCGGCGACGCTTGCGACCTGGCGGCGCAGCTCAGCCCAGCTTAGTGCGACGCGGTCGCCGCGCTCGTTGGCGAACACGAGCGCCTCGCCCTGTTGGCCGTGGCCGAGCAGGTTTTCCGCGTAGTTGAGCCGCGCGCCTTCAAACCAGCGGGCGCCCGGCATCCGGTCGAAATCCTCGACCACGCTGCGGTAGGGCGTGTGCGCGCGGACCCCGCAGAACTCCCAGACCGCGGCCCAGAACTCGTCCGGCCGCTCGACGCTCCAGCGATGCAATGCCGCGTAGTCCGGGGCGTCGAGTCGTTCGGCGTGCCCGAGCATGAAACGGTGCATGTTGCTCGCGGAAATGCGATCCGCGTCAGGTGTCCAGATCGGCTCGTCCCTCATGGCTCGCTTGCCTCGCTGACCGCGAGATCCGGTTCGTCGAGATGCTCGAGGATCGCCTGCCGGGCGGCGCGCATCAACCCGGAGGCGCTTGCGTACTCGCGAGGGGGCAGAGGCGAACAGACGCGCACGCTCAGCGGTCCTGGGCTCGCAAGCCATCCGTAGGCCGGGAGCTTGCGGCGCGAGCCGAGAATCACGACCGGGACGACGGCGAGACCGCTTCGCCACGCGGACCGGAACGCCCCGGCGCGAAAGGGCTTCAGCCCCGGCTCCGCCTCGAACGTCCCCTCGGGAAAGAAGGCCAGGTCCGCGCCGCCGAGTGCGGCGGTGATGAGGCGGCGAGCCGAACGTTGGCGTTGCGGTGCATCGCCGCGCTTGACGAACTCCGACCCCAGCCGCCTGAGAACGAAGCCCGCGAGCGGTACGGCCGTCATCTCGTGCTTGATCACGAACGTGAACCGCGCGGGCAGGGCGGCGGTCAGGACGATGCCGTCGAGGTAGCTCGCGTGGTTGGCGACGATGACGCAGGAAGCGTCCGCCGGAAGTTCAGGACCGGCGACGCGGATGCGGCTGCCGATCAGGAAGAAGAACGCCCGCGCGCCCAGGCGTGCCGCCCGGCGCCGGTTGCGCACGCCCGGCACCAGCAGCAGGGCGAGCGCCACGGGGGTCGACGCGATCAGGAGCGCGATCCAGGCGTAGCAGCCATAGGCGATCCGGATCGGCAACGGTGAGGTCGCGCGACCGTGCACGGTCAGGCTGGATGCCTCGCGAAGCCGCAGATGGAGCAACTCATGGCACGAACCTCGCTGCAGGGGGCGCAAGACCGCCACAGCGACGACGGCTGACCGACCGGCGATCCAACCCGCCTGAACTGCGCTGCTCGTCGTTCAAATATGTGCATCGAAATGTCCAATTTTCCCGCTCCTCGCGCCTTGTCGCGGGGCGCCTCGCCGATTTCCGTTCGAAGCGGGGTTGTGCCACGGGCTGCTAGCGCGCGAATCTCACCAAGGCAAGGGCCACGATGATCGCAAAAGACAAGCGAGGGCGCGGCCAGCGCAAGCTGTCACTCGCGCGATGCCCCTGATGGTCTGGCAAACTCCTGAAATTCATCCGTAATGCTCCATGGTCAGGCGCGACTTGGTGAGATTTGCGGGCTAGACTTGTTCCATGGCGGACGATCTTAACCGCAGCGGCGCGGCGGCGGCAGCCGCGAAGCCTGCGGCCGATTCCCAGGCACTGATTTCGCGATTCCTCGACTCGGTCTGGATGGAGCGGGGACTGTCGGAGAATACGCTTGATGCGTACCGGGCCGACCTGATCGCCCTCGCCGAACGGCTCGCCGCGCGATCCGTTACGCTCGTCAACGCGCGCCGCGCAGATCTCCTCGATCACATCGCCTCTCGAGTCGAAGCCGGTGCGCGGCCGCGGTCCACGGCTCGACAGCTTTCAAGCTTCCGACGTTTCTATCGCTACCTCTTCAGAGAAGGCGTGATCGGCGAGGACCCGACGGCGAACATCGCGATGCCGAAACTCGGCCGCGCGTTGCCGCACTCGCTGACCGAGAGCGACGTGGAGCCGCGGCTCGCGGCGCCCGACACGGCCGGGCCGCTCGGCCACCGGGACCGAACTATGCTCGAACTGCTCTACGCGACGGGACTGCGCGTTTCCGAACTCGTCGGTCTGCGGATGGGTCAGGTCAACCTGAACCAGGGCGTCGTGCGCGTCGTCGGCAAGGGCAGGCGCGAACGGCTCGTGCCGCTCGGCGAC
>JAQAJI010000051.1:16546-29578 GCA_028278665.1 Candidatus Rariloculus versatilis | reverse complement strand
GGGGCGTGGACAGTTCGTCGACGTCGCGCTCGTCGAAGCGCAGACAACATGGCTTGGGAATCAGGGTGGAACATACTTTGCGACCGGGGAACGGCCAGAGCGGCTCGGCAACGCGCATCCGACCGTAACTCCGTATCAACCGATACGGGCGCGCGACAAGTTGATGATCATCGCCGACGGCACCGACCGGCTCTGGCAGCGCTTTTGCGCAATTCTCGGTATCGAGTCGACCCTGATGCGCGATCCCCGGTTCGAAACGAACGCCAGGCGCAACGTGAACCGGCCCGAGCTTGTGGAACTGCTGGAGACCCTCCTGGTCGAGCGCGACGCCGACGACTGGATCGAAGACTTCCTGGCAGCCGGGATTCCTGCCGGGCCGATCAATTTTCCGGACGACACCCTTACGGACGAACACATCCTGGCCCGGGGAATGATTGTCGAACTCGAGCATCCGCTAATCGGCATCGTCCGTTCGATCGGCCTGCCCGCGCAGTTCTCCCGAGCGGGGCCAAGTTACCGGCGGTACCCGCCGCGGCTGGGCGAGCACAATCAGGAGATACGCACGCTGGCCGCGAGCCTGTCAGCCGAACGGGGCCAGGTCACCGACTCCACGGCTTGAAGCGTAGCCACAGGGGGGTTGCACTACAGGTCGCTTTAGACCCTCGCCCGCCGGGATGCGGACTGTGGAGCGTACAGGGATGTATTCACCGCGTGTTTCAAGCGCCCGGTGTGCGACTCCCCGCAACGCCGTGGGTCGAGGGCCAGGAGCCCGCGCCGCAGGAATTCGAGGGCGCAAATCCGTTCTCGCCACTTCCTGCGGCAGAGGCTCCTAGCGCTCCCAGACGCCCTGCAGGTAGGCACGGAAGTTCTCGCCGAGTTCCGGATGCCTGAGCGCATATTCCACCGTAGCGCGCAGGTAACCGATCTTGCTGCCGCAATCGTAGCGGCGGCCCTCGAAGGGCAGCACATGCACGGGTTCATCGTCGAGCAGGCTTGCGATGGCGTCTGTGAGCTGAATCTCGCCGCCCGCGCCCCTGCCCGTCTGCGTGAGATGATCGAAGATGGCCGGCGTCAGGATGTAGCGGCCGACGACCGCAAGATTCGAAGGTGCGTCCTCAGGCTTGGGTTTCTCGACGATACGCGTGACGCGCTCAGCGCCTGACGGTTCCGGTTCAATGGCAACGACGCCGTAGCGGCCCGTCAGGTCCATCGGCACCGTTTCGACACCGAGGACACTGCAACCGTGCTCGGCATGATGCCCGGCCATCTGCTTCAGGCACGGCTCGTCGCTGTGGATGAGGTCATCGGCGAGATGGACGAAAAACGGCTCATCGCCGACAGCCGCGCGAGTACATAGCACCGCGTGTCCGAGACCGAGGGGGCGACCCTGGCGCACGTACAAACAGGTGACATGCGGTGGCACGATGTTGCGTACGGCATCGAGCAGATCAGTCTTGCCGGATCGTTCGAGCGCTCGTTCGAGTTCCGGATCGACGTCGAAATGATCCTCGATCGCCCGCTTGCAAACGCCGGTCACGAATACGAGCTTCTCCGCGCCCGCGGCGAGCGCCTCTTCGACCGCGTACTGGATAAGCGGCTTGTCCACGATGGGCAACATTTCCTTGGGATGCGCCTTCGTGGCAGGAAGAAAACGGGTTCCACGGCCCGCCACGGGAAAAACCGCGGTACGTATTCTCGGCATCAGGCGGCTCCAAATCGCAGGCTTCGCAGGGCCAAGAAAAGGCGCGCGCCGAACCCGGGCTGCCGGATCGGCGCCCACCGCCGGCAACGGTGAGTTATTGGCGGTTTCTTGGCTGGCCTCTGCCGACTCGCCGGCTTCGCCCGTGAGGATATTTTCCCGGTTCATCTCGATGATGCGCGGACCAACGCCGCTGACCCGGGTGAGTGCGTCGGGCGACGCATAGTGGCCGTTCTCCTCGCGGTCGCGAACAATGGCGTCCGCGAGCACCGGACCGACGCCGGTCAGCTCTGCGGCAAGTGTCGCAGCATCAGCGGTATTGATGTTGACCGGACCGGCCAACAGGATTGCCGGGGCCAGCAGGCAAGACAACGCGGCTAGCAAAATCAGCGGTTTGGGTTTCATGGATCTCGCTCCAAAGTGGAATGAGATCAAAATGCTAGTCGCCGCGTTGTCGGGCGGCAGTATTCCAATCCGGCGGCTTGACGCAGATTCAGCTAACCCATGACCGATTCGAGCTGGAAGCGCTGAATGGGGCGCAACGTTTCCCACAGCTTGCAGCTTGGACAATGCCAAATGAATCGACGTGTACTGAATCCGCAGTTCGTGCAGCGGTAGCGCGCACTGGCAAGACCCAGATTTCTGAGTGCGTTCGAGATGCGCTCCAGTGCCCGGCTCTTGTGCTCTGGCGTCGACGAGCGCAGCGAATCGACGTCGACGAGCCTCGCCAGCGTTTCTTCGCCATACACGAACTCCTCGACGCACCGTGCCAGCGCCTGCGAACCCGCGAGCTTACCGACGATTGACGCATACGCAATGTGGCCGACGGCGGTCTGGTCCCTGGCGACGAGCGCGTCTATGAACCTGTCGAAGTCGGGCATTCTGCGAGTCTGCGCATAGCAGTCGAAGAGTTCCGGCAGAACTTCGGGCATGAATCGGCTGTCCTTGTCGAGGACCTGCTCATACAAACCGAGCGCTTGTTCGTGATCGTCTTCTTCCTTCGCAATGGCTGCGCGTATCAAGGCGCCCCTGAGCGCACCGGCTTCGCTGCGTACGGTGTTCTTGAGGTAATCGCGCGCCCGGCTCAGGTCACCGTCACGCCGCGCCCTTTCGGCGAGCTCGCAGTAGTAGTGGGCGATGTGGCTTGACTTTTCGCCACTGCGAGCCTCGAGGCGACGCTGGGCGTCTATCGCCTGCTCCCATTCCTGCTCGCGCTCGTAGATGTACACGAGCCGCTCCAGCGCGGACGTCGCAACAGTATCGCTGTCCGTCAGATCCGTAAACAGCGTTTCGGCGCGATCGAAGAGGCCCGCGCCGAGATAGTCCTCGCCAAGTGCATAAAGAGCCTGGTCGCGCTGCGCCTGACTCAGATTCGGTCGTGCGAGCAGATTCTGGTGAACGCGGATCGCCCTTTCCATCTCGCCTCGCTGGCGAAACAGATGACCGAGCGCAAAATGGGTCTCCAGAGTCTCGTCGTCGACCTTGGCCATCTGCAGGAAGAGTTCGAGCGCCTCGTCGGTGCGCCGACTCAGCACGAGGTTGAGGCCACGGATTTAGTCGGCGTTGATGCGTGCCGGAAGCTCGCCGTCGCGATCCCGGTCGCCGAACCAGGCGAAGGCCCAGCCGGCGGCCGCAAAGACGATGAGCAGACCCGCCAGTAAGAATGTGGCTTCAGTCGGCATCTTGCAGCGGCAAACCCCGCAGGCTGCTGAGTTCGGCTTCTGCGAACCTGATTTCCCGACGCAGCCGGCGCCTGTCACCCATCATCCGGATCAGTGCCGCACCGGCCGAGATCAGTCCGAACAGCCAGCCCACCGCAAAGGCGCCAGCAAGCGCCACTGACATCGAGACGTTCTGGATCCTCGCGATGCCGATATCCAGCGTCACCGGCTCCGGATTGCTGAAGGCCAGCACGACCGCCACGAGCACGAACAATACGAGAACGAGGAAGTAGGTGGCTCTGCGCAGGGTGGCCAACGTTGCACCAGTCGAATCGGGCGGCTTTCGCCCGATTGTAATGGATTAGCTGCGCACGCGAAGGTGTCTTGAATTGTTGACGCGTTCGCGCAGGTTCTTGCCGGGCTTGAAATGCGGCACGTGTTTGCCTGCAAGGGCCACCGAATCGCCGGTCTTTGGGTTGCGGCCCATTCGAGGTGGACGGTAGTGCAGCGAAAAGCTGCCGAATCCGCGAATCTCGATTCGGTTTCCATTGCCCAGCGACTCGCTCATCAACTCGAGAATGTGCTTGACGGCAAGCTCGACATCCTTGGCCGGCAAGTGCTTCTGACTTCTCGCAATCGATTCGATCAACTCGGATTTTGTCATCGCCAGGGTTCGCTCCCCAAACCACCCGTGACCCCTGTATCGGCCTGCGCACCTGCACGCGGCACGCCTCGTCTACCCGGCCGAATCGTCTCCTTCGGTCGTCTTCTTGCTCGGCTTGTTCTCAGGCGCGGCATCCGTGTCTTCGCTCATCTGTTGCTTGAGCAGATCACCGAGAGTGGTCGACGTTGCGGTTCGACTCTCGTCGGCCTTGTAGCTCTGAATAGCCTGGGCTTCGTCCTGAGCTTCCTTGGCCTTGATTGACAGTGAAATGACACGCGTCTTGCGGTCGAGGCCCGTAAATCGCGCCTCGATCTCCTGCCCGGGCTTGAGCACCATGCGAGCATCCTCGACGCGGTCGCGTGAAATTTCCGACGCGCGAAGTTGCCCGATCACACCGCCTTGAAGCTGGATGGACGCTGCCTTGGCATCGACCTCCTCGACCACGCCGTTGACCGTGCTTCCCTTCGGATGCTGGGCCAGGAACGACGACAGCGGATCGCGGTCGAGCTGCTTGACCCCGAGCGAGATTCGCTCGCGTTCCGGGTCGATGGCAAGCACCGTCGTCTCAAGCTCCTCGCCTTTCGAATAGTTGCGCACGGCCTGTTCGCCGGGTACATCCCACGACAGGTCGGACAGATGGACAAGCCCGTCGATGTCGCCAGGCAGGCCAATGAAAACGCCGAAGTCGGTGATCGACTTGATCGGACCTGAAACCCGATCGCCCTTCTTGTAGTTCTGCGCGAACTCGCTCCAGGGGTTGGGCATGCACTGCTTGAGGCCTAGCGAAATGCGCCTGCGCTCCTCGTCGATGTCGAGGACCATGATTTCGACTTCGTCGCCTATCTGGACGACCTTGTGCGGATTCACGTTCCTGTTGGTCCAGTCCATCTCCGAGACATGAACCAGACCCTCCACACCCTCTTCGATTTCCACGAAACAACCGTAGTCGGCGATGTTCGTAACGCTGCCGAACAATCGGGTATTGCGCGGATAGCGGCGTGACAGGTCGACCCAGGGATCGGCCCCGAGCTGCTTGAGTCCCAGCGACACGCGGCTGCGCTCCCGGTCGAACTTCAGCACCTTGACTTCGAGCTGCTGGCCGACGCTGACGACCTCGGAAGGATGCTTGACGCG
This sequence comes from Candidatus Rariloculus versatilis, assembly GCA_028278665.1. Classification (GTDB taxonomy): domain Bacteria; phylum Pseudomonadota; class Gammaproteobacteria; order Steroidobacterales; family Rariloculaceae; genus Rariloculus; species Rariloculus versatilis. Next base: position 24,420 of record JAQAJI010000051.1, on the reverse strand, counting down.
CTTCCAGGCCATGTCGGTGATATGCAGCAAGCCGTCGATGCCGCCAAGATCGACGAAAGCGCCGTAATCGGTCATGTTCTTGACGATACCGCTCAATACGGCGCCTTCCTGCAGGCTCTTCAACAACGCTTCGCGTTCCGCGCTGTGCTCCTCCTCGACGACCGCACGGCGCGATACGACAACGTTGTTGCGCTTCTGATCGAGCTTGATGACCTTGAATTCGAGCGTATTGCCCTCGAGCGCGGCGGGATCGTGGACCGGCCGCACGTCCACGAGGGAACCGGGCAGAAAAGCGCGGACAAAGTCGATGTCGACGGTAAAGCCGCCGCGCACGCGGCCGCTGATCGTTCCCGTCACGACCTTGCCCGCCTGGAACGACTCCTCGAGGCGTTTCCAGGTGCGGGCACGTTTGGCTTTCTCGCGCGACAGCTGAGTCTCGCCGAAGCCGTCCTCTACCGAATCGAGCGCGACCTCCACCTCGTCGCCGACGACGACCTCGATCTCGCCCTGCTCATTCAGAAACTGATTGGCGGGGATGACCGCCTCGGATTTGAGATCCGCATTGACGATGACTACATCGGAATTAACGTCAATGACGGTGCCCGTCAGAATTGCGCCGGGCCTGATCTGCTGGTTCGCAAGACTCTCTTCCAGGAGTTGCGCAAAAGACTCACTCATTCGACACTCTCTATCGCTTGCGCCGGCGCATCGTGCTCCGGCGATCTACCACAAATTGCACCGGCATCCTGCCCGTGCCCACCTTCATGCCCGGTTTGGTCCAATACCGGCTGCTTCGAGCAGCGGCAGGATACGGGCAGTCACTTCCTCGGGGGAAAGCCTCGTGGAGTCGATGACCTGCGCATCGTTGGCGGCGCGAAGCGGCGACAACCTGCGGCCCGCATCGCGCTCGTCGCGCTGGCCAATGTCCTCGGAAAGGCTGCGAAGGCTAACATCAATCCCTTTTTCTTTCAACTGCTTATGACGCCTCAACGCTCTTTCCTCGGAACTTGCCGTAAGAAACACCTTGACCTGGGCAGCGGGGAAGACGACGGTGCCCATGTCGCGACCGTCGGCAACCAGACCGGGGGGTCTCGCGAAGGCGCGCTGGCGATCGAGCAGTGCGTGTCGGACGCCTGGAACGGCGGCGATTCTGGATGCGAGTTCACCGCAGCGTTCCGAACGCAGTGCATCGCTTACGTCGTCACCGTCGAGGGTTGCCCACTCGACACCGTTGCGAAACGACAGACTCGCATTCATGGTGGCCGCGAGGCTCGCCAGTGCGGTTGCGTCGGCGTGCGGGATCCGCCTGCGCTCAGCCGCAAGCGCAGCAAGCCGGTAGAGCGCACCGCTGTCGAGCAGATGCCAGCTCAGGTGATCCGCAAGAGCCCGGCTCACCGTGCCCTTTCCGGAGCCGCTCGGGCCGTCGATGGTGACGATGAACACGTCACCGGTCACTGTGAACTGCCCTTCACTCGTGGCCGGCGATAGAAAAACCGGCCTGTGCAGCGACATCCGCGAAACCGGGAAAGGATGTCGCCACCTGTGCCGTGTCAAGGACTTCTATCGAGTCTTCGGCAAGGACGCTTGCCACTGCGAGCGCCATCGCGACACGATGGTCGCCGTGACTCGACGCGCTGCCGCCAGTGAGCCCCCCGCCATCGATGAGGAGCCCGTCGGGCAGTTCACGCGCTCTCGCTCCCAGCGTGTTGAGCGCTTCGGCCATGACGGCCAGCCTGTCGCACTCCTTGTGTCGCAGCTCTTCGGCGCCGCGGACGAGCGTTTGCCCCGCCGCGCCGGCAGCCGCGACGAAAAGTACGGGAAACTCGTCGATCGCAAGCGGGACGAGGACTTCAGGCACTTCGATGCCCTGAAGCTCGCTCTGCCGGACGTGCAGGTCCGCGACAGGTTCCGCGCCAACAGTTGTGAGGTTCGCAAGCTCGATTCGGGCGCCCATCGTGCGCAGTATCGTCAAAAGACCGGTACGCGTCGGATTGACGCCAACGTTTCTGATTGTCATGCCATCGTGTGCCGCCAGACAGGCGGCCACAATGAAAAACGCCGCGGACGAGAAGTCACCGGGGACCGCAAGCTCGAACGCGCGTGGCTCGGCGGGACCTTCCAGCGACACGATGTTGGCCTCGACATCCCCGTCCAGTGAAACGCCCATGCTGCGCAACATGCGCTCGGTATGATCGCGCGTGGGGCCGGGCGATCTGAGCGTCGTCGTTCCCTTTGCCGACAGGCCGGCCAAAAGCAGGGCCGACTTCACCTGTGCGCTCGCGACAGGCAAGGTGTAATCGATACCGCGCAGCCCGGCACTGCCTCGGATCCGCAACGGTGCCCGGCCATCGCAGGTGTCGATCCGCGCGCCCATGGCGGCCAGCGGATCGGCGATCCGCACCATCGGCCGCGAGCGCAGCGATTCGTCGCCCGTAAGCTCCACGTCGAACGGCTGCGCCGCGAGCAGCCCCGCCATCAGGCGCAGGCCCGTTCCGGAGTTGCCGAGGTCGAGCGCGCGGGTCGGTGCGCGCAAGCCGCCGATGCCACGGCCTTCGACCAGTAGTTCGCCGTTGCCGCCGTCCGCGATCGAGACGCCGAGCGCCCTGCATGCTTCGACCGTTGCCAGGCAATCTTCGCCGGAAAGGAAACCGCGAATCCGCGACGTGCCGCAGGCGACGGAGGCCAGCATGGCTGCGCGATGAGAGATGGACTTGTCGCCGGGCACGGTCAGTTCCCCACCGACCGATTGCGCGGGCTCGACTACAATCCGTTGCGGTCCGGCACTCGACATACAGAACCCTAGATGACGCGTATCGGATACGCGCCGAGCACGCGGAACAGGTCGGCGCCGCGTTGGACTTCCTCGAGCGCCTGCCTTGCGGGCTCTTCGTCGGCATGCCCGTCGATGTCGACGAAGAAGACGTAGTCCCACTTGCGCCTGCGCGAAGGCCGCGACTCGATTCGCGTCATGTTGATGCCATGGTTCGCGAGCGGCTCGAGCAGGTGCATCAGAACGCCGGGGCCGGTGGTGCTCGTTGCGGAGATCAGCAAGGTCGTCTTGTCGGAACCGCTCGGCGGAAACAGCTTTCTACCGATCACGAGACGACGTTTTCGAACAGCACGCCGAGTTCATAGACCTCCGCCGCTGCCTCGCTGCCGAGCGCTGCCGTTCCCGTCTCGTCGCGCGCCCTTCGCGCGGCCTCGGCGTTGCTCGCGACCGGCAGCTGTTCGGCATCCGGCAGATACTGCGCCAGCCATGCGCGGCATTGCGCAAGCGATTGGGCGTGTCCGCAAACCCGGCGAACCTCGCCGATTTCGGTCATTCGCCCCATCAGGTTCTGGTGAACCCTGAGTTCGACTTCGCCGCAGATCTTGAGCGGCGAGGTCAGAAACCTGTCAAGCGTGTGGTTGACCGTACCTTCACTCGAATTCTCGACCGGTGCGACGCCGAAGTCCGCACCGCCGCTCTCGACCTCGCGAAACACTTCGCCGATCGTCGGCATCGGCAGCGCCCGCACGGAGTGCCCGAAATGCTTGAGGACGGCCGCTTGCGTGAAGGTGGCTTCGGGACCGAGGTAGGCAACCTTGAGCGGTTCCTCCTGAGCGAGGCAGGCCGACATGAGTTCGCGAAACAGTCGCACCATTTCCTCGTCGCTGAGCGGCCCGTCGTTGCGTTCGATGACCTTGCGCAATACCTGGGCTTCGCGCTCGGGTCGATAAAACTCTGCAGGCCCTGCCAGCCCCTTGACCTCGCCGACCTGCCGCGCACACCGGGCACGGTCTGAGATCCTCGACTGGATTTCAGCGTCCAGCCGATCGATTCGGTCGCGCAACTCATCGAGCGACAGCGGCTTCGCCGATTGTGCAGATTCGGATTGCTTGTTCATGCGTGTATCGCCTGACTCGCTCCCACCGGTTTCGATCTCCGATTCACGTCGGGACTCAAGCCCGGCGATCCTCGAAGTCGGACATGAAATCGATGAGCGCATCGACGCCGGACTCCGGCACCGCATTGTAGATGCTCGCTCTCATGCCGCCTGCCAGCCTGTGCCCCTTGAGGTTCATGAGGCGAGCCGCCTCGGCTTCGGCAAGGAAAACACCGTCGAGTTCCGGGTCTGCCAGACTGAATGGCACGTTCATCCAGGATCGGCATGCCGGATCGACGGGGTTGCTGTAGAAGTCCGAGGCGTCGATCGCGGCGTAGAGCTTGTGCGCCTTGCGCGCGTTACGTTCGGCCATGACCGCCACGCCGCCCTGCTCGCGCAGCCAGTCGAGCACGAGCGACATGATGTACCAGCAATACGTCGGCGGCGTGTTCCACATCGAGCCGGAGTCCGCCATGACCCGGTAGTCCATGACGCCCGGCGTGTCGCTGCGAGCCCGGCCAATGAGGTCGTCGCGCACGATCAGCAAGGTAATTCCCGCGGCGCCCAGGTTCTTCTGTGCGCCGGCATATATGACACCGAAACGGCTCACGTCGATCGGCCGCGACATCACCGTGGAGGACATGTCAGCGACGAGCGGCGCACCGCTGACTTCGGGAATCGAGTGGAACTCGACGCCGTACACCGTTTCGTTGGGCGTGTAATGCAAATAGGCCGCATCGTCGCGGACCGCCCAGGTCGCAGGATCCGGTATCGTCGTGTACCCGGTGGTTTCGCTGTCCGCTGCGACATTGACATTCAGATAGCGTGTGGCCTCCGAAACTGCCTTCCGGCCCCAGTTTCCGGTCACTACATAGTCGGCGCCCGACATCGGTGGGGCAAGATTCAACGGCACGGAAGCAAACTGCAGCGTCGCGCCGCCGGACAGGAAGAGCACCCGATAGTTCTCCGGTACGCCCAGCAACTTGCGCAGGTTCGCTTCGGTGGAATCAGCCAGCGCCATGAAATCCGGGCCACGGTGGCTGACTTCCATGACCGACATGCCGCGACCCTGCCAGTCTCGCAGTTCCGCCTGTGCCCGCTCAAGCACCGTATCGGGCAGCGCGGCCGGGCCGGCGCTGAAGTTATGGACGCGATCCATGACCGCTCAGTCCTCTTCCACCTCTTCGTCCTGCAGGGCTTCGACCCGATCGATACCGACCAGGCGATCCTGCTCGTCGAGGCGGATGAGCCGTACGCCCTGCGTGTTGCGTCCAACCACGGAAATGTCCGACACGGGCGTTCTGACGAGAGTGCCTGCGGAATTGATCAACATCACTTCATCGTCGAGCGACACCTGCATTGCACCGATCATCGCACCGTTGCGTTTGGACGTACGGATCGCTATGACGCCCTTTCCGCCGCGCCCCTTGGTCGGGTACTCGTCCTGGGCTGTGAGCTTGCCGTAGCCATTCTCCGTCGCAGTCAGAATAAGACCTTCAGCGACGATATTGAGCGCGATCACCTCGTCGTCCTGTCCGCTCAGGCGCAGTCCGCGGACCCCGGAGGCGGTACGTCCCATGGGCCGCACATCGCCTTCCGAGAAGCGAATCGCCTTGCCCGATCGTCCGAACAGCATGATGTCCTGCTTGCCGTCGGTGATGTCTGCGCCGATCAGACGATCGTCGCCGCGCAGGTCCAATGCGATGATACCGTTGCTTCGCGGTCTGGAGAACGCCGTGAGCTTCGTCTTCTTGACACGGCCGTTGCGCGTGGCGAAGAACACGTACTTGTCCTCGTCGTAATCGCCGATCGGCAATACCGTGCTGATTCGTTCGTCCTGCTGGAGCGGCAGGAGGTTCACGATAGGCCGTCCCCGGGCGGTGTAGCCGGCCTGCGGCAACTGGTAGACCTTGAGCCAGTACACCTTGCCGCGTGTGGAAAAGCACAAAAGCGTATCGTGAGCGTTGGCGACGAAAAGCTGGTCGATGAAGTCCTCTTCCTTCATGCGCGTGGCCGCGCGCCCGCGGCCGCCGCGCTTATGTGGCTGGTAATCGGCGGCCGGCTGAGCCTTGGCGTATCCGGCATGCGAAAGCGTCACGAGCAGGGGTTCGTCGGGAATCAGGTCCTCGATCGTCAGATCGCTGTAGTCCTCGACGATCTCCGTGCGGCGGGCATCCGCATAGCGGTCGCGAATCTCGGTGAGTTCGGTACGGATGACTTCCTGCAGCTTGTCGGGGTCGGACAGAATCTCGTGATACTCGGAGATCCTATCCACTAACTCATTATATTCCTTGGATATTTTGTCCTGTTCCAGGCCCGTCAGACGATGCAGGCGCAAGTCGAGTATCGCCTGTGCCTGTACGGGCGAGAGCCGATATACCGGATTGACGCGGTCGAGATCGAGGCCAACGCCGTCAGGCAGATCGTCAGGTTGCGTCACCTCGGCGCCTGCCCGCTCGAGCATCGCAATGACGGCTCCGGGCGCCCAGTCGTGCGCGCACAAGCGGCTCTTGGCCTCCGCCGGCGACGGCGAGCGCCGGATCAGTTCGATCACGGCATCGATGTTCGCAAGCGCAACCATGAGCCCTTCGAGCACATGGGCGCGATTGCGCGCCCTGCGCAATTCGAACAGCGTGCGCCGCGTGATGACCTCGCGACGGTGCCGGAGGTAAACGTCGAGCAGCTCCCGCAGCGGCAACAGGCGCGGCTGGCCGTCCACGAGACCGACCATGTTGATACCGAACACGCTCTGCAGCGCCGTGTGCTTGTAGAGGTTGTTGAGGACCACCTCCGTCAGCTCGCCGCGCCTGAGCTCGATCACGACTCGCATGCCGTCCTTGTCGGATTCGTCACGCAGTTCGGTGATGCCCTCGAGACGCTTTTCGCGCACCAGTTCGGCAATCTTCTCGATCAGGCGCGCCTTGTTGACCTGGTACGGCAATTCGGTGATCACGATGGCTTCGCGGCCGCGCGACTCCAGTTCCTCGATGTGCGTCCTGGCCCGGACGTAGATGCGGCCCCGCCCGGTGCTGTAAGCACTCAGGATGCCCTGAACGCCATGGATCTGCCCGGCGGTCGGAAAATCCGGGCCCGGCATCAGTGCGATGAGTTCGGCAAACGTCAAATCCGGCTTGTCGAGGATCGCCAGACATGCATCGACGACCTCGCCGAGATTGTGCGGCGGGATGTTCGTGGCCATGCCGACGGCAATTCCCGACGAACCGTTTACGAGCAGATTCGGAATCCGCGTCGGCAATACCGTGGGTTCGTGTTCGGAGTCGTCGTAGTTGGCTGCGAAGTCGACAGTCTCCTTGTCGATATCGGCCAGCAGCTCCTCCGCGATGCGCGCCATTCGCACTTCGGTGTAACGCATCGCGGCGGGCGCGTCGCCATCGATCGAGCCGAAGTTGCCCTGGCCGTCGATCAGCAAGTAGCGCATCGAGAAATCCTGCGCGAGGCGCACGATCGTGTCGTAGACGGCCGATTCGCCGTGCGGATGGTACTTGCCGATGACGTCGCCAACGACGCGGGCCGACTTCTTGTAGGGGCGGTTGTAGTCGTTGCCGAGTTCGCGCATCGCGAACAGGACACGGCGGTGCACGGGTTTGAGGCCGTCGCGCACGTCAGGCAGCGCGCGGCCCACGATCACGCTCATCGCGTAATCGAGATATGACTGCCGCATCTCGTCTTCGAGACTGACAGGGATAATCTCTTTGGCCGCTCCTGCCATTCGTTCCATCCAAATACAGGTACCGACATCCAGCACCGCTGGAACGTCCGCCACGATCGATAAAAGTGAGGAGAAACAGTGCCGTCAGGCCATGACGGCGACCGCCCCCGACGGCCGAGGCTCTCCATGAATCTAGCGGTTCAAGGTGCCCCGGGAGCCTGCACCTCAGGCTCCTGAACGGGCGTAAATTCTACCACAGACAACCGTTTCCTGAGGCGTTCCGGGGCGCCCGCACCGCGGGGATTTACCGCTGCGAACCCGCTCTCGTCCGACCGCAT
>JAQAJI010000051.1:0-16521 GCA_028278665.1 Candidatus Rariloculus versatilis | reverse complement strand
CAATCAATCGACCGAAGGGCGCTCACATCGAATTTTTCGCGTTAGCGAATTCCCGAAATGCGGGCTCCTGGCGGCCTTGACGCTATACTTTGCGCAGCTTTCAGCCCGGTGCGTCAGCTTGTACGCGCCTCTCAGTACATGCAGCGTATCGACGCCCTGATCCATCCGAAGTGGATCGTGACCGTAGAACCCAGGGTCGTGGCGGAAACCGGCCTTTCGCTCGCCGTGGACGGGGGTCGAATCGTCACCATCGCACCGCCTGACGAAGTTCGGAAGCGATTCGCTCCGGATGTCGTCCACGAGCGGCCCGGACACGTACTCATGCCCGGCCTCATCAACGCTCACTGCCATGCGGGCATGGCGCTACTCAGAGGTTACGCTGACGACCTGCCGCTCGAACAGTGGCTCAACGACCGAATCTGGCCTGCCGAGTCACGCTGGGTCGACCGCAGATTCGTCGCCGACGGTACGCGGCTTGCGATCGCCGAGATGCTGCTAGGCGGCACGACCTGCTTTTCGGACATGTACTACTTTCCCGACGTCGTCGCCGAACAGGCGATCGACGCGGGCATTCGCGCGGTCGTGGGGATGATCGCACTCGACTTTCCGACTGCCTGGGCATCGAGCGCGGACGAGTACATCGAAAGGGGACTCGCCGTGCACGACCGCTGCCGGAGCGCGCCGCTCGTCACCACGGCGTTCGCACCCCACGCACCCTACAGCGTCTCTGACGACATGCTCTCGCGGATCCGCCGGCTTGCCGACGAGCTTCTCGTACCCGTGCATACGCACATTCTCGAGACCGATAGGGAAGTAATCCAGTCCGTCGCCGCAACGGGCAAGCGGCCGCTGGCGAGGCTGGACGCGTTGGGCCTCCTCAATCCCGCATTGATCGGCGTGCACGCGACGCATCTGAATGGCGAGGAAATCGAGCGCCTTGCCGAAGTGCAGGCAAACATCGTGCACTGCCCGAGATCGAACCTGAAGCTCGCAAGCGGTGCCTGCCCTGTCGAACGGCTTCAGGCTGCGGGCGTCAACGTCGCGCTCGGCACCGACGGCGCCGCCAGCAACAATCGCCTGGATCTGTGGTCGGAACTCGAGTTGGCAGCGCTCTTTGCAAAGCACGTCGCCGGCGATGCACAGGCCGTCAAGGCGTCGACCGCGCTCGAAATGGCGACGATCAACGGCGCACGCGCCCTGAACCTTGCTGATGAGACAGGCTCGCTCGCGCCCGGCAAGGCCGCCGACTTGATCTGCGTCGAGCTTGCAGGACCTGGACTTGTACCGGTGCTCGACCCAATATCGCAGCTCGTCTACTCCGCTTCGCGCGACCAGGTGACCGACGTCTGGATCGCCGGAGCGCGTCTGGTAAGCGATGGAACACTGACGCGTATGGACATGGCTGAAATCTCGACGACGGCACACGCCTGGGGCGAGCGCCTCACGGCGACATGAACGAACTGCCCCACAACGCCGATCCCGGCGAAATCGACAAGTTCGCGCGCCTGGCATCGAGCTGGTGGGACCCGGACGGTCCTTTCATGCCGCTGCACCGGATCAACCCGCTCAGAGTCGAATACATCGAGCAGCGGAGGCAACTCTCATCAGCCAGGGTACTCGACGTCGGCTGCGGCGGCGGTATCCTCAGCGAAGCGATGGCACGCCGCGGCGCGAGCGTCGTCGGAATCGATCTCGCCGCGGACAATCTCGAGGTCGCCAGAACTCATGCCGCGCAAATCGCCGGTCTCGATCTCGAGTATCGCGAGATCGATGCCGAGGTCATCGCAAACGAGCAACCGGCATCGTTCGATGTGGTGACTTGTCTTGAAGTACTCGAACACGTGCCGGAACCCCAACGCCTCATCGCCGCCTGCGCGCAGGCCGTTCGGCCCGGAGGTGCGGTCTTTCTGTCTACCATCAACCGCAACCCCAAGAGTTTCCTGCTTGCGATCGTTGCTGCCGAATACGCGCTCGGGATGCTGCCGAAGGGCTCGCACGAGTATGTCAAGCTGATCCGGCCCGCCGATCTCGCACGCGCCTGCCGCGCCGCAGGTCTCGCTGTCGAGGAATTGACCGGTCTGCACTACAACCCGCTGCTGAGATCCTTTTCGCTCGGCGGCAACGTCGACGTCAACTATTTCCTCTACTCGACCAGGCCTGAGTCCGCGTGACCATCGAAGCGGTACTTTTTGACCTCGACGGTACGCTTGTCGATTCGGCGCCGGATCTCGTTCACGTGCTCAATGAGCTGCTGCGCGAGCGTTCACTCCCGCCGATGCCTTACGCCGTTGCCCGCAACGAGGTATCCAACGGTGCCATCGGGCTGGTCAAGCTCGGCTTCCGGACCCGATGCCCCGACAGCGAACTCGGCGGTCTGGCCGAGCGCTTTCGTGAACTCTACATGCGTAATATCTGCAAGTATTCTAATATATTCAGTGATTTCAATCGTATTTTTGATGTTTTACATGACAACAAGAGGCTGTGGGGCATCGTGACCAACAAGCCGCAGGCGATGACCGACGCCTTGCTGGCAAAGCTGGGCATCGACTCCCGGCCCGCGTGCGTCATCGGTGGCGACCGCCTGCCCGAGCGCAAGCCCCACCCGGCTCCGCTGCACCTTGCAGCCGCGGAACTCGGCGTTGCAACCGATCGCTGCGTCTATGTCGGCGATTCACCCAACGATATCGAGGCGGGTCGCGCGGCGGGCATGCGAACCATCGCAGCCGCTTACGGCTATATCCGACCCGGCAGCGACCCGCACCGCTGGGGCGCGGATGCGGTAGCCAGCCATTGCAGGGAAATCGTGGCGGCGCTCGCGACGCTCGACGCCACTCTTCGATGAACGACTACCGCGGCTATGTGCCGGAACCGGACTGCATGGCCGGCCGTGTCGTGCTCGTCACGGGTGCAACGCGCGGCATCGGGCGCGCCGTTGCATTCGATCTGGTCAAATGTGGTGCGACGGTCGTGTTGCACGGGCGAAATGCCGCTGCGCTCGACGCACTCTACGAGGAGCTACGCCGGTCGGGCCCTGAACCCACCGTAGCGCAACTCGACCTGGAACGCGCGCAGGGCGACGAGTATCTGCATCTGACCGAGCAGATCGCAGCTCGCTACGGCCGCCTGGATGGTCTTTTGCACAATGCGGGCGTGCTAGGCGACCGAAGCCCCATCGAACACTACGACATCGGGCTCTGGCAACGCGTGATTCACATCAATCTCAATGCAGCGTTCATATTGACGCGCTGCCTGCTGCCGCTGCTCGGCCGCGCGGAGGATGCCTCGGTAGTCTTCACGACGAGCGGAGTCGGTAACCGCGGACGAGCCTACTGGGGTGCCTATTCGGTGTCGAAGTTCGGCGTCGAGGGCCTCGCACAGGTACTCGCCGATGAGGTTGAGAATACGCCGATTCGCGTCAACTGCATCAATCCCGGTCCGGCAAGGACGCCGATGCGCGCGCGCGCCTACCCGGCGGAGGACCCCGGCGCGCTACTGCATCCGGAGGCGCTGACGGGACCGTATCTGTACCTGCTCGGCCCCGCGAGTCGCGGGGTCTCGGGTCGACGCATCGAGTGTCAGTCCTGACCGTCAATTCTCGATAGCGCTGCCGCCTGCTCTGCCAAACACACGCTCGCCGTTGTCCCGAATCACTCCCGTCGCGCGCCCGACGGTAGGCCTGTCTCTTGCGCGGTGCCGGGTATCCGTGACCGGATCGCCAGGCTGAAGATCGTTTCGCGACCAGCCGTCCCGGATCAGTATGTTCGGACTCAGAAGCTCGAATTCGTAGGTCACGATTTCGCCGCTGGCTTCCTCGACGTCGATATGCAACCGCGCATGAGGATTCATCCAGACGACTTCCCTGACCGTTCCGGTGACCTCGAAGGGCTGATTGATATCGAACTCCGAGGCAAACGAATGATGGGCAGCGGATCCGCCGGACAAGAGCGGCGCCGCAACGATTATCGTGACGGCGAATGCGGTACGAAACAGATTTGCGTTCATCATCGCTTTGTTCCTCGCTGCTTTCGGATCGACGGCCGATCCGCGTTGCGTTCAGGAGCCGACAGGCCAACGGCGTCATAAAGCTCCGAAACCTCGGCACCGCTGAGCATCCTGGTCTGCCCCCGATGCAGCGCTGCCAGTTCCACGCGCCCATAGCGTACCCTGATCAGGCGGCACACGGTCAGACCCACGGCCTCGAACATGCGGCGGACCTCGCGATTGCGGCCTTCATGCAGGGTCACGCGATACCAGACATTCCTGCCCGACCCGCCCGACCGTTCCAGCGCGTCGAAGTGGGCGTGCCCATCGTCGAGTTCGATTCCCGTCCTGAGCCTGACAAGCTGCGCCTCGGTCACCGGGCCCAGTACGCGAACGGCATAATCCCGCGGCACGCGGAATCGCGGATGCATGAGCCGATGGGCAAGTTCGCCGTCCGTGGTAAAGAGCAACAGGCCGAGCGAGTTGAGATCGAGACGGCCTATAGCGATCCATCGTCCGTGCTGCGGCCGCGGCAGCGCTTCGAACACCCGTGCCCTGCCCTTCGGGTCCTGCCGGCTTGTCAGTTCGCCGGCCGGCTTGTAGTAGGCGAGATGCGCGTGGGCACGTCGCGGGACAGCGGCAGGCAGGCTGACCGGACGACCATCGAGCAGGACCCGTTCGCCACCGCTCAGCAGTTCGCCGAGCCGCGCGCGGCGCCCGTCGACGACGATGCGACCAGCGGCGATCAGCTCCTCAATACGGCGCCGGGAAGCGACACCCGCGTCGGCAAGCACTTTTTGGATCCGCTCGGCCAGAGTCGCTGCATCTCCGATTCAGTGACAGGGACGATTCAGGGGGAGGATCGGGCTACCGTGTCGGCTGGTCCTGCACCGGACCATGCTCGCCGCGTCCCGGATCCGTCGAACTGTGGTCCGGCGGTACTTCATCTCCCTGTCCTGTTTCCGCGGAATCTTCCTGCAACGAGTCGTCGGCCGAATCTTGTGCAGCACCGATTTCCGCCGTCACGGGCGCATCGTGCGTATCGAGGCCACGCAATGCCTCGACGAGGTCCGCCTGAGGCCTCGCTGCCGGGTCGTCGTCCCTGATCGCCGAGAGCGGCGGCAGGTCCTCGAGTTTCCTCAGCCCGAAGTAGTCGAGAAACTCGCGTGTCGTACCAAGCATCGACGGCCTTCCCGGCACGTCCCGGTAGCCGACGATGCGGATCCAGCCTCGCTCCATCAACGTTCGAACGATGTTCGTGCTGACCGACACACCGCGCACTTCCTCGATTTCGGCGCGTGTGATCGGCTGCCGATAGGCCACCAGCGCAAGCGTCTCCAGCAGAGCACGCGTGTACCGGGGTGCACGCTCTTGCCAAAGCGGCTGCAGGAGATCCGTCATCGAGCGCTTCACCTGGACTCGGTAGCCGCTTGCGACTTCCCTGATCTCGATGCCCCGCCCTTCGTACTCGTGGGCGAGTGCTTCGACCGCCTTGCGGACGACGGCGCGCTCCGGAGACTCCCCCCCGCCTGCGGCGACCTCCATGAGCTTGTCGAGCGAAAGCGGACGTCCGGCGGCGAGGAGCGCCGCCTCGATCACGTTTCGCAGGTACCGTTCATCCATCGTCGCGTCCGGGACTGTCCGGCGCGGTTTGCCCGCCGGCCGAGGACTCTGCGGCCCGCACGTGAATCGGCCCGAATTCCTCGGCCTGCACCACGTCGATCACAGCTTCCTTGAGCAATTCGAGCAACGCGAGAAACGTGACGGTGATGCCGACTCGTCCTTCGGAAGGATCGAGAAGCTCAGCGAAGTCCATGTAGCGTTTGCCCGAAAGCCTGAGCAGAACCTGCGACATGCGTTCGCGAACAGAGAGCGGTTCCTGCTGAATGTGATGGTGCTCGAACATGCTCGAGCGCTCGAGCGCTTCCTTGAACGCCTCCAAAAGCGCCTTCAGGGTGACATCAGGCAACTTCCTGACGACCTTGCGCTCAGCCACCTGCGCCTGAGCGACGGCGACATCGCGCTCCAGCCGCTCGAGTCCGTCGATGTCTTCGGCGGCCTTCTTGTAGCGCTCGTATTCGCGCAAGCGGCGTACCAGCGCCGCACGCGGGTCTTCCTCATCGTCTTCAGCGTCTGTCGGCCGCGGCAGCAACAAACGCGACTTGATCTCGGCGAGCGTGGCCGCCATCAGGAGATACTCACCGGCCAGTTCGAACTGCATCTCCCGCATCAGTTCGATGTATTCGACGTACTGGCGAGAGATCTCGGCGATCGGGATATTGAGAATGTCGATGTTCTGGCGTCTGATCAGGTAAAGCAGCAGATCGAGCGGCCCTTCGAAAGCTTCGAGGAAAACCTCCAGTGCATGCGGCGGGATGTACAGATCGCGCGGAAGCTGGGTCAGGGGTTCGCCTTCGACGATTGCGAACGGCATTTCAGCCTGTGCAATCGAACCGGCTTCATCGCTTAGCGGCGGCGGGACGACCGGTACCAGCGTCAGTTGCGGCTTGCCTGCCTGTGCGGATTCCTCGGCCATCGATCAGAATCCAGCGAGACCCCAGTAGAAGTCGATGAAAAACAGCATGAAGGGTTCCAGAATCGTCCAGAGAACTCCGGTGATCATCAGTGCGATGACGATCAGAAATCCGAACGGCTCGATGCGATCCAGCACGGCGGCTCCATTCGCGGGCAACAGACCCGCCAATACGCGTCCGCCGTCAAGCGGCGGCAGAGGCAGCATGTTGAAGACCGCCAATTTCACATTGATTCGTATTCCGAAAACACACATCCCGAGCAGCCACTCCCCGGCCGCTCCTCCGATGAAGGCCGTGCCGATCACAAACGACGCAAGCAGCGCCCAAAAGGTCGCCATGAGCAGGTTCGATGCGGGGCCTGCCGCGGCGACCAGAATCATGTCGCGCTTGGGGTTGTTGAGATTGTTGAACGCGACCGGTACCGGTTTGGCCCAGCCGAATGCCATCGAGCCACCGGACATCAGCAACATGGCTATGGGTACGATCACGGTGCCGAACGGGTCGATATGCCTGACCGGATTGAGCGTAAGGCGGCCGGCGAAAAGCGCGGTGGGATCGCCGCAACGTTTGGCCACCCAGCCGTGCGCCACCTCATGCAGGGTGATCGCGAAAAGCAGCGGAATAATGACGACCGACAGAAGCTGGACGAGGCCAGACAGGTCAGGTAACTGCATCAGGGCATTATACGTGCGAGGTGCCCATGGCGCAGGTTCAATGCGTCGCGATCGCCGCTTCAGCGATCGAAGCCGGGAAGGTCCCCTTTTCCGTGCCTGATCACTTCCATCGCTCCATCGCTGAAGTCCAGCACCGTCGTCGGTTCGATTCCGCACACACCCGCATCGATGATGACGTCGACCTGGCCGCGCAGACGTTCGTAGATGTCCTCCGGATCGGTGAGAGGCACGTCGTCGTCCGGCAGAAGCAATGTGGAACTCATGATTGGCTCGCCCGCAGCCTCGAGCAGCGCAGCGACGATGGCGTGGTCGGGTACCCGGATGCCTATGGAACGGCGTTTGGGGTCCTGGAGGCGCTTGGGAACCTCCCGGGTCGCGCGCAGGATGAACGTGTATGGCCCCGGCGTCAGCGACCGCAGGATGCGGTAAGCCGCATTGTCGACTCTGGCGTAGAGCGCGATTTCGGAGAGGTCGCGGCACACCAGCGTGAATTCATGGTCGCGCTCGCTGCGGCGCAGGCGACGAATCCGTTCGAGCGCTGTCTTGTTGCCGAGTTGACAGCCCAGGGCATAGCAGGAATCCGTCGGATACACGACCACGCCACCGTTGCCGAGCGCCTCTGCAGCGTTGCTGACAAGGCGGAGCTGGGGATTGGCCGGATGTATCCGCAGGATCTGGCTCATGACATTGTTCGGGGGCTTGCCTGTACCTGTACCCGGAGCGGGGCTCGGGAGCCCGCGCCGCAGGCTCCCAGTTGCGCTAACATGGTATCCGAACCGCGAACGACGCCGACCGAAATGAAATTACTGTTTGATTTTCTTCCGATTATCGTTTTCTTCGTCGTATTTCAGTTGCGTGACATCTATGCGGCCACGGCAGCGATCGTCGTCGTCATGGCCGTACAGATCGCCATTCAATGGCTGCGCGAACGCAAGGTCAACAACATGCTGCTGGTCTCCGGCACTCTTGTCGCAGTATTTGGCGGTGCGACCCTGCTGCTCAGGGACCCGATCTTTATCCAGTGGAAACCCACGATCGTGTATTCGCTCTTCGCCGCAGCGTTTCTTGGCAGCCGGTATATCGGCAAGAGGACTCTGACCGAGAGAGTCATGGGAGAAGCGATTTCACTTCCCTCGGCCATGTGGCGGCAGCTCAATCTCATCTGGGTGGCCAACTTCCTGGTGCTCGGAGCCGCAAACCTTTACGTCGTATACAACTTTTCCGAGGCTGTGTGGGTCAACTTCAAACTGTTCGGGACGCTCGGCCTGACGCTGATCACTGTCATCGCCCAGGCGGTCTGGATTGCCGCGCGAACGCCCGAACACACGCAGGAGGAAGGCTGACCCTTCATGTTGTATGCAATCCTTGCGCGGGACATTCCCGACAGCGTGGCGGCCCGAAGCGCCACACGCGAACGCCATCTCGCCTACCTCAAGCAGCTCATCGACCAGGGCCGCGTCGTGCTCGCAGGGCCCCTTCCGGCCATCGACAGCACCGAACCCGGCCCTGCCGGCATGTACGGGAGCCTTCTCATCGTCGAATTCGATTCGCTCGAGGAGGCTCAGGACTGGGCGGACAACGATCCCTACCTGACGGATGGCGTCTTTGAGGAGGTCATCGTCAAACCGTTCAAGCAGATCGTACCGTGAGCCGGAATCGAAGAGCCGCGATTCGCGAGCGTCTCGATGCTGCGCTGGCGCCGACGCAACTGGAGATCATCGACGAAAGCGACCAGCATGTCGGGCATGCGGGCGCGCGCGACGGAAAGAGTCACTTTCGCGTGCGGATCGTCTCACCACGGTTCAAGGGCGCAAGACCGCTGGAGCGCCATCGACTGGTCTTTGACGCCCTGGACGACATGCTGAAAACCGACATCCACGCCTTGAGCGTGCTTGCGCAAGCGCCTGAAGAAGTTAAGGAAACGGAATAATGCAGAGGAAACGCGGATGAAACTTTCAAACTGGATGGTCGCCACGCCGATGCTCGTCGCATTGGCCGCCTGCGCCCCGGGCGAGAACGACGACGCCACAAGCGAAGGCCCGGGACCGCTTGGGCCGGGTGTCGTGGCCACGATCAACGACAAGCCGGTTGCGGAATCCCTGTTTCGGTTCTACGCGCTCAACGGGTTCCAGACAGCCGCGGAGGATCTCAGCGACGACGAACGCGCTCAGGTCGTCGACAATCTGATCCGCGTGACACTCCTTGCCGACGCGGCCATGCAGAGCGGGCTGCCGAACGAACGCACGATTGCGGCGGAGCTCGAATTGCAACGTCTGCAACTGCTCGCGCGCGCTGCCGCGACTCGCTTTCTCGACGAAAACCCTGCGGGCGAAGCCGAACTCAGGGCACTCTACGAAGAGAATCTGCCCGAGCTGATGACGAATCAGTACAAGGCTCGCCACATTCTGCTCGCCACCGAAGACGAGGCTGTGAGCGTCATCGAGGCGCTCGACGCGGGCAGCGATTTCGCGGAGCTGGCCATGGAACGTTCGACCGGTCCGACGGGCCCGAGCGGCGGCGATCTCGGCTGGTTCTCCGCGGAATCCATGGTCGAGCCGTTCGCCGATGCCGTGCGCGCGATGGAGGACGGCAGCTACTCGTCAGAAGCCGTGCGAACCCAGTTCGGCTGGCATGTGATCATGCTCGAGGAATCCCGGGAACAGCAACCGCCCGGCCTCGACGCGGTCCGCGACGAACTGACGCGCGCCGTCGAGCAGCAGAAGCTCGAAGACTATGTCCAGTCGCTCGAAGACGCGGCGGTGATCGAGCTACGCTGACCCGGGCTCGAGCTGCCGGACAAACTCGTCCTCCGTCATGACGGCGATCCCGAGGTCCTGAGCCCGCGCAAGTTTTGAGCCGGGGCTCTCACCCGTAACGACGATATCCGTTTTCTTCGAGACGCTGCCCGTCACCCTCGCGCCGCGAGCCTCGAGTTCGGCCTTCGCCTCGTCGCGGGACATGGTCGCGAGCGCGCCCGTCAGCACGACGGTCTTTCCCGATAACGGCGACTCGACAGCCCGGATCGGAGCTGGCTCTGGCCAGTGAATCCCACTCTCCAGCAGCTTGTCGATCACGGTGCGATTATGCGGCTCCTTGAAGAAGGCGAGCACGCGCTCTGCGACGACGGGACCGACATCCGGAACCTCGAGCAGTTGCTCCTCGTCGGCATCTCTCAACGCATCGAGGTCTGCGAAACACGTCGCCAGGGATGCCGCCGTCGCTTCGCCGACTTCGCGAATTCCCAGTGCGAACAGGAACCGGTCAAACGTCGTAGACTTGCGCCGCTGCAGGGCATCCAACAAGTTCTCGGCCGACTTTTCACCCATCCGCTCCAGACCGGTCAACTCGTCAAGCGTCAGTGCATACAGATCAGCCGGAGTTTCGATGAGCCCGGCATCAACGAGTTGCTCGATGAGCTTCTCGCCGAGACCCTCGATATCCATGGCGTGCCGGGAAGCAAAGTGGCGCAGCGCCTGCTTGCGCTGCGCTGCGCAGATCAGGCCGGCGACGCAACGCGCGACGGCCTCGCCTTCGGGACGAACGACCTCCGAATCGCAGACCGGACAGCGATCCGGTAACTCGACGATGGAAGCGCCCGCAGGGCGCCGCTCTTCGATCACCTTGACGACTTCCGGGATGACGTCACCTGCGCGTCGCACGATGACCGTGTCGCCGGCACGCACGTCCTTGCGGTGCAGTTCGCCGATGTTGTGCAGTGTCGCATTGCTGACGGTGACGCCGCCGACGAAGACGGACGAAAGTCTCGCAACCGGCGTCAGCGCACCGGTCCGGCCGACCTGGAATTCGATCGCCTTTACTGTAGTCATCTCCTCCTGGGCCGGAAACTTGTGTGCGATCGCCCAGCGCGGCGCTCTGGAAACGGCACCCAATTCCGTTTGCCAATCTCGCCTGTTGACCTTGTAGACGACGCCGTCGATGTCATAGGGCAGGCGATCGCGACGTTGACCGACTTGCGCGTAGTAGGCCAGGCAGCCCGCGACTCCCGATACCAGTTGCCAGTCCGGAGATACCCGGAAACCGAAACCACGCAGGGCTTCGAGAACTTCAGCGTGCGACTGAGGCAACTCCCATCCCTGAGTCTCGCCGATCCCATAGAAGAAGATTGCGAGCGGACGCCTGGCCGTCATTTCGGGATCGAGCTGACGCAGGCTGCCGGCAGCCGCATTTCGTGGGTTAACCAGGGTCTTTTCGCCGCGTTCAACCGCAAGCCGGTTAAACTCATCGAAGCCGTCGCGCGGCATATACACCTCGCCCCTGACCTCCAGCACGGGCGGCACATCACGGCCATGGAGTTCGAGCGGCACGGCGGCGATCGTGCGCACATTGTGAGTGACATCTTCGCCGGTCGTACCGTCACCCCGGGTTGCCGCAAATTCAAGCTTGCCCTGGGCGTAGCGAAGGCTTACGGCTGCGCCGTCGAGCTTCGGCTCCGCGACATACTCGATAACGTCCGTACTGATGCCGGCCGCCACCAGCCGCTCGCTGACGCGCCGGTCGAAAGCAGCGAGTTCATCCTCGTCGAACGCGTTGTCGAGCGACAGCATCGGCTGGACATGGCTTATCTCCCGGAATTCGCCCACCGGCTCGGCGCCTACGCGCTGGGTAGGTGACGTCGCGGTTACAAGCTCCGGGTGCATTGTCTCGATTGCCGCCAGTCGGCGGAACAGCCGGTCATACTCGGCGTCCGGTACCCCGGGATCGTCGAGTGCGTAGTACGCGTAATCGTACTCGCCGATCAGCGCGCGCAGGCGCGCAGCCTCGGCAGCGGGACTCTCGTCGCGTTCCTGTTCGCCCTTCGTCATTCCGCAGGTTCGGTGTCAGCGTTTCTCGTGCTTCAGGCCATGCAGGATGACTTCATCACGGACATAACGCTCGCGTTGAATGCTCCAGAAACTGCCGGATTCGTCGTAGAGTTCCGCCTCGAGTTCGCCGGCGAGTTCGCGCGCGGTTCGCGTCATCATGTCGAACCGCTCCACGGCGTCGCCGTTTCCGGGCAACACCATGAAAAGCGTTATGCCGGCCGTCGTCGCTTCCGACGCCCGGGTCAGATCGAACGAGCCCGGTTCGGTGAGGTTGGCGACGCTGAACAGCGGCTCGCCCTCCGTGCCCTCGGCATGCCGATGAAAGATGTCGTAGCGCCCGTGCCTGAGACCGGCCGCACGCAGCGCCAATATGACCTGCTCGACCGACATGGTCCCTTCCTTCGTCTGGCAGCGGACCGTGATGACCTTGTCTATGGTCTCCGAGGCCTTCTCTGCCGCAGCTTGCTCTGGCGCCAGTTGCTCTGCGGTAGGTTGCTCTGCCGCACCTTGCTCATGCGCCGGGCCCGTACCGTTGTCCCCGGCAGCGCCTTCGGCGTCGTTGTCGTTGCCGGCATCGTCGCCGGCTATGGCTACGGCTTCGGCCGAGCTCTCGCCCTCGGCTGCGGCCGACGCACCGCTCTCGCTGTCAGCGGCTTCCTCGCGGGACACTCGGCGCCTCTGCGACCTGTCCGACTTGCCCGAATCGCCCGTCGATCGCCCGCTCCAGACCCAAACCGCAGCAATGAGCACAAGGCCCAGTGCCAGCAGCACCCAGCGCAGTTCCCACATCGCGCTTACATCGCGGCAAGCCGCGCAGCCTCATCGATGTCGACCGCGACCAGTCGGGAAACGCCAGGTTCACTCATCGTCACGCCGATCAACTGATACATCGTATCCATCGTCGCCTTGTTGTGCGTGATGAGTACGAACTGAATCCGGTCGGCCATGTCCTTGACGAGTTCGGAAAATCTGGTGATGTTCGTGTCGTCGAGCGGCGCATCGACCTCGTCGAGCAGGCAGAACGGGGCGGGGTTGAGTTCGAAAATCGCGAATACGAGCGCGACGGCCGTGAGGGCCTTCTCGCCGCCTGACAGCGCCTGGATCTTGTTGATTCGCTTGCCGGGTGGCCTCGCCATGATGGTCACGCCCGAACTCAGCAGATCCCCGCCCGTGAGCTCGAGAAATGCATGGCCGCCATTGAAGAGGCGCGGGAATAGCTCGGCGATGTGCATGTTCGCCTTGTCGAAGGTCGTCTTGAAACGAGCCTTCGTCTGACGGTCGATCTTGCCGATCGCCGACTCGAGCGTTTCGAGCGCCGAACTCAGGTCGGTGAATTGCTTGTCCAGGTATTGCTTGCGCTCGGACTGCTGCTCGAACTCGTCGATTGCCGCAAGATTGATCGCTCCCAGACGGGTTATTCGCTTGCCGATACGTTCGAGCAACTCGGCGCGCTCGGACTCGTTCGCCTCTTCCGGCAACTCTCCAAGCATCTCGTCAAGGCCAAACCCGCAATCGTCGAACTGTTCGCGCACCAATTCGGCGCGGACTTCCGCTTCCCTGACCTCAAGGCGCGTCTGTTCGATCTCGCCCCTCGCCTCGCTTACGCGCAACTCCTGCGCGCCGCGTCGGCCGTCGGCTTCACGCAACCGCTCGTTGACGTCCTCGACTGCTTCGCGCGCCTCGGCAAGCTGTCCCTCGACGCTCAAGCGCCGGTCCAGCAGGTCGGAGAGCCGCTTTTCTTCGGCCGGCAACGGCGTTCGTGTCTCTTCGACCTGAACCATCAATTGGGCATGCCGTTCAGTCAGCTTGTGCTGCTGGACGCGAACTCTCGCCAGCGCTTCGGCGGCGGCCTGTTTCGAACTGCGCGCCGATTCCATCCTCAGGGCAATTTCCTGAGCCGACTCCCGATCGCCGTGCGCCTGTGAGCGGGCGTGCAAAACTCGCTCCCGACACTGACTGCCGTCTTGTTCGAGTTGCGCCTTTGCCGCGAGCAACTCGTCGCGCTGCACCGCGCGCGCCGCCAACCGCTCGCGGCACTCGCGGATCTGTTCGGTCAGCGACTCCTGTTCGGCAGCCGAGTCCGCGATCCCGCGGTCAAGTTCCGCCTTGCGGTCACGCATCTGCTCGAGCCTCGCGCGCGCCGCCTCGAGTCCCGTCAGCGATGCCGCGTGCGTCTGCTGACTCCGGTTGGCCTCGGTCTGCGCAGCGGCGTGCTCAGCCTCGAGCTCATCGAACCGGCTCCGTGCAGTGGCATGTTCGCTTGCAAGCTGCCGGACCTTTTCGGTCAGGGAAGCGACCTCGTCGCGCAACCGCGCGATCTCGTCGCTCCTGGCGATCACGCCGAGCTGCGACTCGTTCCCGCGATGGACGCGCAACCAGTGCCTGCCGACCCAGATACCGTCAGGAGTGATCGCGGATTGCCCTTCTTCGAGCGTCGGACGCAGCTTCAGGGCCTCGGCGAGTGAATCCGCGGTCAGTACACCGCCGAGCAGCGCTGTGGCGGCGCCGGGCGAGTGCACCTTGTCGAGCAACCGGCCACGCGCTTCGACGGCATCCGTGGCAGATCGTGCCTCGACCAGAACAAGCCGGCCGTCGGCGATCTCCGCGATCACGTCGGCCAGACGATCGATGCTTTCGACCGTGACGGCCTGCAAGGCATCTGCGAGCACGGTCTCCACGGCGCGTTCCCAACCCGGTGCAACCACAAGCTCCTCGGCCAGGCGCACACCCGCCACGGAGTGTTCCTCGAGCCAGCCGTCGAACGTCTCCGAGGCGTTTCCGAGCGCGGCCTCCTGCAGCGCCTCAAGTGAACTCAGTCGCTCGCGCTCGCCCTGGAGTTGCTCGCGCAGCGCTTCAAGTTCGTCGAAAGTGCGCTGTTCGTCGCCACGCTGCCGCCTGATTCGGTCCGCCAGTGCCGCGACCGACGCCAGGGCATCGGTCGAAGCGGCCTCGAGCCTTGTCTGGCGGTCGGCGAGCTGTTCGAGTTCATCCTCGTGTTCGGAAACCTGCGCGGCATCGCGCTCGGCGGCACTATCCGTGAGGCGGCCTTGCAAGCGCTCGCGTTGCGCGCCGAGGTGTTCGAGCCGCGCCTCTCCCAGTTCGCAGTCCTTGCGTGTTTCGGCAAGTTCCGCGGCGACCTGCTCCCAACGTTCGCGGTACCGTTCGAGCTCTTCCTCGGCCCGGCGCAGCGTATCGTCCGACTCCCGTTGCCGGTCGCCCGCGGCGGCAGATTCCGGGGCCAGTTCGTTCAACGTCCGGTCAAACCGCTCGATCTTGTTCGTGTCGCTGTCGATCAGTCCTGACAACTCCTCAAGCTCCCGGGTTGCGTCCTTCAGGTCCTGGTCCAGACGGCTTGCCGTCGCCTTGCGATGCCTGATCGCGTCCTCCAGATGACCGATGTCCGCGTCCAGTCGCAGACGGACTCCGTGCACAGCCTGGAATGCCTCGTTACGTTCGTCCTCTTCGACGCGCAGCTTCTCGATCCCGGTCTCGCTCGCGCGCAGTTCAGTCTCGGCCGCATCGAAAGCGAGCTGTTTCGATCCGAGCGTCTTTTCGCGTTCGGCAACATCGGCGCGCAAGCTGCGAAGCGTGAGCGCCAGCACTTCGGCGCGGGTGCGGCGCTCCTCGTCCTTGAGCGCCCGATAGCGCTCGGCGGCCCGCGCCTGTCGCTTCAGGTGAGAGAGCTGCTTGTCGACTTCATCGCGCAGGTCGCTCAGACGCTCGAGGTTCTCACGCGTGTGGCGGACCTTGTGCTCCGTCTCGCGGCGTCTCTCCTTGTATTTGGAGATCCCCGCCGCCTCCTCCAGGAAGGACCTGAGTTCCTCGGGCCGGGCCTCGACAAGCCGGGAGATCATGCCCTGCTCGATTATCGAATAGCCCTGCGCACCGACCCCGGTGCCAAGCAGAAGATTGGTGATGTCCTTGCGCCGGCAGCGTGCGTTGTTCAGGAAGAACTGCGAGGTTCCGTCGCGGGATACCACGCGGCGCACCGAAACTTCACTGTAGCCTGCGTAAGCTCCGCCGATGGTTCCGTCGGTATTGTCGAAATTCAGCTCAACGCTGGCCTGACCGACCGGCTTGCGGTCGCTCGTACCGTTGAAAATCACGTCGGCCATGGAGCCGCCGCGCAGCGTCTTGGCGGATCCTTCGCCCAACACCCATCGAATGGCATCAATGACGTTGGACTTGCCGCAGCCGTTGGGGCCGACGATGCCGGTCAGGTTGCCGGGGAAGCTAATGCCGGTGGGATCGACGAAGGACTTGAAGCCCGAAAGCCGAATCTTGCTGAGGCGCATACGGTACAGACCGCTTTAGCTGCCGCGAATAGCTTAGTTTAAAGTAAAATTCAACGCGACACGATGCAGCCGGATACTCTTCCGGCGAATGGAACCCTTTCTACGATGTCCGAACCATCCCAAACGACGCCTTCCCCGGATACCCTTTCGACATTCGAAAATCCGACGATCGACCGCGACTACACGATCGACATCGAGATCCCCGAATTCACGT
>JAQAJI010000050.1 GCA_028278665.1 Candidatus Rariloculus versatilis | reverse complement strand
CGGCTTGCAGGTTACCCCGGCTGGTGAGGACACTGCCGTCCTCCAGAGTGATCTCCTCCATCGCGCAAGAGTGGGCTTCACGGCGCGCCATCGCGCCGACCATTTCGATCCTCTGACCGGGAAAGAGCGTATCCGACGTCCAGCCCAGCCGCCTGAGAAGAGTCGCGCCGGCGAGTTCGCAACGCCACGCAGCGCTCTGTCCACTCGCGTCGACGGCATCGAAATACACGAAGGCGTGGGGGTTGACGAACCTCAGTTCCGTGACGACGCCATCCAGCCTGACCTGGACATCCGGGTCGAAATGGGGCGCCGAACCATGGTGCGCGCGCAGGGGAGTCGCCACGACCACAAGCAGCATCGTTGCAGCAAACGCGACAGGAATTCGCATGGTGTTCTCCAGGTACAATCCAGTGGGCCGATATCCAGCCCGGGTCGGTTACGACGTGACGATGTCGGGAGCACCGAGCTGGAGCGCCATCCCGAGATCATCTCCGAAGAACCAACCGGTAGCCCAGCGGCCATTGGCGAACGTCATGATGCCCACCTCCGCCGCATCGATCGGGCCGTGGGTCGGGGGGATACCGTACAGGCTGTTGGTGTTCGTGCCGCTCAGCCTGAACTGGATCCAGACGCTGTCACCCTCCCCAAGCACGCAGTCGACCTTGTCCTGACGGTCCGGAAACGCCTGACCGATGTTCTGTTCGCTCAATCCATGTGCATTCCCGTAGTCGACGAGGTGCTTGAATCCGCCTCGCAGATACGTGTCGTAGGGCCGTCCCGGCCGATCCGGCAATAGCCCCGGCGGTGGCGATGCCGATTTGTAGGCGGCAACCGTCAACTTGTTGCGCCAGGTCTGCGAATCGACCGGCTCGGCGAGAAGGTCCTCCAGCACCGCCTGCCCGTATCGTGCCTCGGTCGCCCGCGCAGGTACGATTCGCCTTCCGTCGCGCCGGGTTGGCAGCCCTACACCAAGCTGCTTCAACAACTGGGCTTCGTCGGCCATGAACCATCCCTCGATCATCTTGCCGTCGTCGAATCACAAGATGCCGACTTCCTGGATATCGATGGACCTCCCGGTCGCCGGAATGCCGAAGAAGTTGCCTTCGTGCGTCCCCTGGATGCGGAACCGGATACCGACCCTATCCCCGTCTGCAATCATCAGATCGATGGTGTCGGTACGATCGGGAAATGCCGTTCGCACGGGCTGAGCCGCCTCGGCCAGTTCCGATCCGGCGGCATTCGCCGCCAGGTTTTCGAATCCGCCCCGCAGGCGCCGGTAGTTCGGTGACCGCAGCTCGGCAAGTACCTGCTCGTACTCAGCCGTACCCTGGGACTCCATGAAGCGCCGGACCGCGGCCTTGTTGCGCGTTTGCTCGTCCGTGCTGTCCTGCGCCGACGCCAGTCGTACGCCGGGCAGGCCCAGGCCAACGACCGCACCCGTCGTCAGGCTGTCTCTCATGAATCTTCGTCTGGTGCGCATGATGATCTCGTTGGCGTTACGCTTGTGCGATGTCGATGCTCTTCCCGTATACTGCTCCAACACCGCACAAGGGTCCCGCGACGGTCGCCCGATCAATGTACCAATACACCGTCGCCGCGGGCGCGTGCGCAATTGTCACATGTTCTGTGGACGCCGTTCGATCACCTGCGTTCTCGCAACGGCGCTCGACAGTCATTCTCGATGAACTCGTAGCCGGCCGAATAGACCTTTGTTCTGCGCAGCGTCCAGGTATCGCTCAGGTTTACAGGATCCGTGACCGCCACTTCAATGCTGATCGTCGGGATATTCCGGGAATCGTCGGCACGCGAGTATCGCTCGAGGGTCGTCGTGCGATCGCTGAGCGGTAACCCTCTGGGGCTGGACGGATTACCCCCCATGAGATTGACCGTTTCGACAACCAACGTGTCCCCTGCGTAGCGGGCAATCGAATCGCCGAGATAGCTGCCGTCCCCCGGCGGCGCGGGTTCGTCACCGAAGTAGACGATGCGCCTTCCCCCATATTCCTCCCACTCGAAAACGACGTGATCGTCATTTTGGGTGATTCGCAACGGATGCGGCGTCGTGCCCGCCTGTCGAACGAGACCCGGCGGATCGCAGAAAATCTGCGGATCGTTGGCAGGATCGAAAGCGGCCTGAGCGGCTTCGCCGGCCTCACTCAAGGGAACCGGCGGATCCTCCGAACCCGGTGGGCCGCGTCGTGCGCCAAAGTCCTGGATCCAGGCGCCGGTCAGATTGGGTCGACCGTCGGCCAATCGCAGCGGGAGCGTTGCGATCTCGACAGCGGCTGCAGTGCGGGCTCGAGCACCGCGCCGGTCCCGGCTCAAAGTTCGTACGACGGCTCCGCCCTCCACTACGTCGATACTCTCGATCGAGACCATCGGAGAACCGTCATGGGTCGAATTCCCATGAACTCGAATGACATCGCCAGGCTCGAGCGTATCCCTGTCCCAGCCCGAGCGACGCATCAGATTGGCTGCCGCACCTTCGCTCATCCAGTTGGTGACCGACCCATCGGCGTCGGTCACGTCGAGATAAACAAGAATGTGCGGATTGGTGAAGCTGAACTCCGTCACCACGCCTTCAACAGCAATTGTCTCATCGGACTTGAATGTAGCCGCAAACGAATGGTGTGCTTGCGGAGCCCGGGCGCCGAAACCCACGACCGTCAGGACTA
The DNA here is from genome assembly GCA_028278665.1 of Candidatus Rariloculus versatilis. Classification (GTDB taxonomy): domain Bacteria; phylum Pseudomonadota; class Gammaproteobacteria; order Steroidobacterales; family Rariloculaceae; genus Rariloculus; species Rariloculus versatilis. The sequence continues at coordinate 13,897 of JAQAJI010000050.1, read as the reverse complement.
CCAATAGTTGAATCAGTGTCTTCATGAAACGCCCTCAATAGCACTGCCTAGAACCGGTAATCCATTCGGAACCCTACCGTGCGCGGCAGGCGCGGTGTGACAAGGAAGTTCGATCGAGGATCGTTTCCAATGGTGAGGTAGCTGCCAATGATCGATACATCCTCACTGCCAGCGATATTTCGCGGTGCGTCTTCATCCGTGAGGTTGTTGATGTACAGCGTGGCATCCCACAGTTCACCGCTCAGACCAAGGAACGCGTTGATCTGCAACACGTCTTCCGTCTTTCCGATATTCGCCGTATCGCGCCATTGACCTGACTCCCAGACGATATCCGCGCGTGCCATCCACTGCAGCCCCGTGTTGCCGAAATCGGCTCGATAGCTCGGGCTGATTGCGGCCGTGACGTTTGGCTGTTCGCGCAGTTCGTTGCCATCGACGCGATAACACGGCGTGCCGAATTCGTCGCCTGTCTCAAACGTTGCCCTTCCGGTAGCCACGGCATGCCCGCCAAGCGCGCCGAACAGGCCCACGTCGCAGAAGTCAGCGTACTCAGCATCGAGCAGGCCAAGTACCGCTCGCAGCCTCAAGCGGTCCGTTATCTGCAGATTGCCTTCGAACTCAATGCCCTGCATGTCCTGATCGCCGGCGTTGAGAAACGTGCGGTTACCGTCTTGCGGTGCTGCCTGTTCGCCCGGCAGCAGAGTGGGTCCCCAGTACAGGTTCTGTGGGACCACGTTGTCGCGCCACTCCGTGAAGTAGATCGCCGTTGAATACTGGAAGCGGCCATCGAGTGCCGTGCCCTTGAATCCGAACTCGAGGTTTTCGAGTTCTTCTTCCTGAAAGTTTTCGACACTTGCGACCGTGTACGGCGCACCTTCGGCGCCATTTGTCGCCTCCCACAGTGCGTTGGCGTTGGTCAGGCTGGCAATGATGGCCGGATTGTAAAACCCGACATTGACGCCAGCCGGATTGTTGCCCTCGGCATACTGCGCGTAGAACGTGGTCGCGTCGTTGACGCTGTAGTTGAAGGACAGCCGCGGGATGAATTTCGTGGTCGTCACCGAACCGGAATTGCCGGAAATGGTATCGGTGCCGGAGACTTCGTCATCCTGGTACCGGCCTTCGAGCGTAACCGTCGCCTGATCCGTGATGTCGTAGCTGGCGTTGAAGAAAACACCCACGTTCGTTGCGGATTCGCCGAGCAACTGATCCGGAACCGAAACATCGTCGCCGGTAAGCGCCAGATAACGTGCGACCGCGTCCGGACCCGCGGCAATCGCCCCATAACCACCGAAGTAAAGCGTGGTCAGGAAGTCATAGTCGTAGTACGAGACGCCGACGACGGAACGCAGGCGATTGTCAGCCGGAGACACCCAGCGATCCTCGGCATAGGTTTCGTCGATATCGCTCGGATCCGACATGATCGTGCCGAGCGTTGCCATCGGCCCCATGGAGACGAGCACCCAGTCCACGCCCCCTCCAGGAGCAAAAGTGATCGGCAGGTCCGGGTCGCGACTCGTATCGTTGCCGCGAATGTAGAACTCTTCGGACGTCATGAACGATGCCTGAATGGCGCCACCGTTTTCCGCCAGCCAGTCGAGCTGCAGTGTCAAGCGATCGCGTTCGTCCTCGGCGCCCTCGAAGTCACCGAAAACGGATTGCGAGCGTGCGAGGAACAGCAGGTCGTCCTGCTGCTCCGCGGTCAGGTTCTGATACTGCGGGAACTGCCGGGCGTACGCCGGGTTGTCAAACGCCTCTGCGAGGACGACCGACCGGTCCTGCTGCGATGCAATTTGCGCACCCTGGTCCCAGTCGCAGTCGAACGTACCGTCAATGTAAACGCCGCCGCCCATCATCGCGGGGTTGAAGATTCCTCTGCTGCCAAGCTGCCCCAGGCAGGCATCGCGTGCCGCTTCGGAAACGAAGTACTGCGCGGTTGGGCCGTCTGTGATGTCGGTATGACTGAAGGTCATCTCAATGTGCAGGTTTTCGTTCGGGTCGAATACCAACTTGCCGGAGATCTGATCCGTTGCCCGTGTGCCGTACTCGAATCCGTCCGACGCGATGAAATCGTCCGGTGCGCTGCTGTCTTCGAACTCCGCGTTGAGCATGAAGCCGACTGTGTCGCTGATCGGTCCGCTGACCTGCCCGCGCACAAGCCTGCGGCCATAATCGTTGACGTCGGCAGTAACGAGGCCCTCGAATTCGTCACCGGGATCGCGCGTCACGTAGTTGATCGCGCCACCGAATGTCGAGCGACCGAATGCCGCACTCTGCGGACCGCGGAACACCTCGACCTGCGCCACGTTGCCGAAGCCAAGGGCGCCCTGCGATCCGAGAATCGGCATGCCGTCAACGAAGGAAGTGACCTTGGTTCGGTTGGTCGCGATCTCATTCGACTGAACGCCGCGGACACTCGGGAATGCAGCGTTGCGATCCGGGCCCTGATCGTAGTAGATGCCGGGAATCAGTTCGAACAGATCGTTTTGAGTCAGGATGTTCGTATCCTGAAGCATCGTATCTCCCAACACGGAGATCGATACGGGTACTTGCTGCAGACTCTCTTCGCGCTTGCGTGCCGTGACGACGATCTGTTCCAGCTCCAGCATCGCGCCATCGTCCTGAGCAAGGCTTGGCGCGGTATGGAGCACAGACAGGGAAACGGCCGCGACCAGCGGATTTCTAAAGTTGCTCATTTGAACCCCTCGAACAAGACAGCAGTTTTCATGAAAGCGGCAGCGTGGCGTGCTCGCCTCGGAAAACCAATGCAATTACGCGACACTACGAATCGTTGGTCTTATGATCGGGAGCGTACCGCTGAATTGTGGTGAAAGTATGGAGTTTCCGCGCAATCCCGATGACATGACGGGACTGAGACTGACCGCCAACCGCGGCGGCATCGGGGAAGGGGCCTGGCGGCCGTTGCGTTCGTTTCGCTCGGGCCAGGAGCCTGCGCCGCAGGAATTCGCGAAAGTGAAAATTCGCTATCGCCGTCCCTTCGGTTGATCGATTGAGGAGAATATCGAGCCATACTTGACGAAATCGATCGGGCGAAGGGGCGGATGAGAGCGGATTTGCAGCCGCGACTTTCTACGGCGCAGGCTCCTGGCCCGGCAACTCATTCAGCATCGCTTCGGTATCCGCGGCAGTGGATTCGATGGTGTCGACCACAGACTGGCTGACACGGCCTTCGCTGCGCAACTGTGCCAGCAGGCGTCGGACTTCCTCGATCTGCCCCAGTCTGAGTCCGATCAGTACCGGAGGCAGCGTGACGTGGCCTTCGGCTACCTGCTCAGCCTGACTTCCGATCAGAAACAGCAGTCGGCGCGCCGTCTCCAGAGCGCTGTCGATTTCGCCGGCGACGAGCGTGGAGCGCAGCCGCATCGTCAGAAAACTGAAGTCGTTCGAGAAGACGATCGCGCTATCGATCAGGGCCGTGGCTTCCCTGGCCATGCGCGGCTGCAGTTCCGGTGAAGTCAGACGGACCCGCCACTCGGCGCGCAGTTTGACGCTCGTTTCGTACCACAGGTCGGACGGCGAAACCTCAGCAAGCGGCGCGTCCAGATCGACGAGCTCGCGCATGTCGTCGCGGTGGAAGGCCGCGAGTCCGGCCAGCGTCGCCGCAGCCGTACCGCTGACGTTCGGCAATTCTTCCGCAACATAGCCGGGAACTCCGGCATTGGCTGAGCCGAGGAGCCAGGGTTCGAGCAACGCGAATCTTGCCTGCTGATTGTCCGGTTCCGCGGAAAGCGCCAGGCGCAGATTGCGCTGCGACTCTGCGCGGTTGCCCTGGCGCTCCTGGCCGCGGCCAATCATGACGAGCGACTGCGCGTCGCCGCTGTCAACCAGGCTGTTGGCGAGATCAATGGCGCGCCGGGCCAGACCGTCGTCTTCGAGGCGACGCGATATGTAGGGGAAATTGAGCCGATCACCGAGTTCGCGGCGCAGCCGGCTGTCCGGCTGGATGAGCGGGTCAAAGGGTTTCAGGATATCGTAGAGTTCATTGCGGCGCAGAATATTGCCGCGATCCATGGCGCGCGCCGAATTCGTCGCGAGGTAATTGTTGTTGTCAGTAATCAGCTCACCGCCGCGCGCAAAGATCTCGATGTTTTCCAGGTCCAGCGCCAGTGCGGCGGCAACGTCCTCAACGGATCCGACGCCCTTCTCGAGATAGCTGAGAACAGCGTCGTTCAGTGGGCGGCCGGTCCGCGCCATTTCGGTTTCGACGTTCAGCGGTGCAGCAGAGCCGAGGAAGAACAACACTTCCGGGTCCCACTGATAAACGCGTACATTCGGAAACACATCGAGTAACGTCGCACACAGGCTGCGCAGCAGGAATTCGTCGACAAACTGTGTGTTCATCCACTGCAGGAAGACCCCGTCTTCAGCCAGATGCTCCCGTGCCAGTTGCATGAACTCGCGCGTGTAAAGATGCGATGCACCCGCGGTCCACGGATGTGAAGGCTGCGACACGATGACGTCGTAAGTCTTGTCGGTCAGTGTCAGGGCGCTGCGCGCGTCATTGATCGTGACCGTGAAGCGCGGATCCTGCAGCGGGTCGAGCGCTCGGTCTTCGCCAAAGAACCGGTTGGCTGCCAGCACCTGAGGCTCAAGTTCGATTACGTCGATCGCGCGCACCGAATCGGGTACGCCCTCCAATGTGACGCCGGCGCCAAGCCCGATGACCAGCATCTGCTCTGCGTCGGGTCGCGCGAGCACCGGCAGCGTCGACAAAATCAACTGGTTGTGTGGGCTCGGCGGTGCGCCGCGCAGCGATGTGGAGGCTTCCGGCAGCCCGTTGGTGCGCAGATTCAGAAAGCCGTTCTCTTCGATGACCAGCACCGTTGCGGAGCGCCCGACTTCATAGAACTGGATTTCCCCGCCGGGCTGCGGATAGATCGGCGATGCCCGCAGAATCTCCTCAGGCATCGCAGGTCGATAGAGCACGGCAAGAACGACAATGAATGCAAGGACCGATCCGAGCAGCCGCCGCGGACGCTCTGCCATCACGACGAATGCCGCAGCCGCCAGCGAGGCATTGAGCAGGACGGCGAACCGGATGGCGCCTTCATACTTCAGTGCCGGAATCAGAAAGAACGCGGCAATGGTTGCACCGACGATTGCCCCGACCGTATTCCACGAATACACCTTTGCCGACGATGACGGCGCATCGGTTTCATCGATCGCGAGCATTCTTACCGCCAGCGGAAAGGTCGCGCCGATAAAGATCGTTGCCGGCAGCAGGACGGAGATCGCCAGCACGATATTGCCGTTGAGTCCGACAGAGTCACGAATTGTCAGCGGCAGAAGCTGATAGATCATCATTGACGTTACCGCAATGCCGCACTGAACCATCACGAACCAGCGTGTCGAAGGTTCTCTGCGCTTCGCAAAGCGCGATGCGATTGCGCTGCCAATCGCGATGCCGCTCAGGAATCCGGCCAGCATGGTGGCAAATGCAGTAATGCTGCCACCCAGTACATGACCCAGCAGTCGCGTCCACAACACTTCGTAGATGAATGTATTCGCGCCGCTCAGAAGCATGATCGGCAGTACCCACAGTCGGCGGGTGCTGACCGCTGTCCCGGCTGGTTGAACCGACCGCGCGGCCGTCTGTGCTTCGGCTTCGTCAGCGGGCTGCCGTGTGTCATCGAAGCGGCGCGCGAGCGCCGCTGCCAGCACGAATACCAGAAAGTTGACGGCAACTCCGAAATAGACGGTACCCATCAGGCCGAATCGCGGCAGCAGCAGAAATGCGGCGACCAGCGTGCCGGCTATCGCACCGACTGTATTCGTCGCATAAAGCATGCCGACGCGGCTGCCAACCTGCTCGTCGGTATGCACCACGTACTTTGTCAGCAGCGGCAACGTCGCGCCCATGAAGCTCGTCGGAATCAGCAGTACGATGAACGCAACTGCGAGATAGAAGAACGACTGGCCGAGGCCGCTCGCATCTACGGGTTCCGGCTGTCCGCCGAGCACCGCCGCGTACAGGAAACTCGCAAGCTTGAGCAGCAGCGGTACGCCCAGTGCGGACAAGGCGATACCAGCTTCAAGCAAGCCATACACCAGGACCGGGCGCGTAACCTTTCTGACGTAGCGCGCGGCGAGCCCCGCGCCCAGCGCAAGGCCGCCCATGTACGCTGAGAGCACCGCGGCGACGGCAAGTTCCGAAGTTCCAAAGACCAATGAGAACTGCCGCATCCAGGCGGTCTGGTAAAGCAGCGCAGCGAATCCGGACAGGATGAAGCAGGTTACAACGCCGACAAGAATGAGACTGTCGGATCCCGACCCGGATGAATTTCCTGGTTTAGCCAGCACTGCGCACGCGCTTACCGTTGCGAGTTACGCCAGGCCGTATTCGGCTCCAGCGGTTCGGGATAGTAGCCGACAAATCTTATCGCATCGATCGCAGCGAAGTCGTTACACGCTTGAGTGAACTGTCGTCGATTCAGTCGCTGACTCGGTCCTCGGGCCGGCGGTTGTTGTCGCCACTGAGTTCCGTGCAGTTGTAGGGCTCGTAAGGTCTTGCGCTGATTCCCATCGTGGCCTGGCCGGTATAGGGCTCTTCCAGGAAGAGTGGGTCAACGGCGACATAGCCACTGTTGAGTGTCTGATTGTCCTTGTCGTACGTAAACCGCTCAGTCGCCGTCATCTGGTCGCTGTTCAGTATGCCGCCCAGCGGATGCAGTACGCCCTCGCTGAAGCCAACCGTATCGATGACGAGCGTATCGCCTTCCCAGCGGCCGATGGAATGTCCGCCTCGACTCGGCACGATGTCTTCGGGATGTTCATCCACGCTCAAGTGAATGGTGCGAACGAAATCCATGTAGCCGTACTGCATCACGATGCGGTCATCGTACTGTCGGATCTCGTTGACATGCCCGTCGTGTGTCCAGCCAAAGAATACATTGCCGATGTCGCAGTGAATGCTCGGATCGTCATAGATCTGTTCGTAGGCGTCCTGCGCAGCCTGGCCTGCTGCAGTCAGCGCAAGCTGCGGGCCGCGCGGCGGGCCACCGCGGCGGCCACCGGCGGGCCGACTACCCGCCGGGCCTGCGCCCGGAGCCCCCATGCCGCCGGGCAGGCCAACCCGCGCAGATGGCGGACCGCCCCGACCGGCACGTACCCAGTAACCGCTGATATTCGGTTGGCCGTTCTGAAGGTAATCCTCACGCGCCACGTCGGTCGCAATCACTGTCGGCAGTGCACCGATGCGCTTGTCCTCCGGCAGTGCACCGTTTCTCGCAACGACAGTTCCGTCCGGGAAAATGAGGCTGGTCAACGTGCAGTGATAGTCCTCTCGTCTCGCCGGGCTGCCCACGATCCCTATCTGCTGTCCGGGTATGAACGTTTCCTCGGAGTAGCCGTTGCGGCCGAGCGAAGTAGACGAGCTGCCTTCACAGCGCCAGTTCAGCACCTCGCCGTTCTCGTCGGTGACGTCGAGGTAGATATAGGCGTGTGGATTGACGAATGCCCATTCGGTAACGATGCCCTCGATCGATATCTCTTGCGTACTGTCGAAGTGAGGCGCGCTGGAGTGGTGGGCCTGGCCTGTGCCGGCCAGAAATACCGCACTGGCCAGAACGGCTGATGCCAGTCGTTGATTGTTCATAGTTCCCCATACCGTCGTACTGTGACAGCAATCGATTCCTGACTGAAACCACCCAATCGCACCTTTGAGCAGGAATCATGGAATCCCGGCGCACCCGGAAATGACCGTGACGAGCCGAAGGTTGGCGATGAAATTACCGAATCGTCGCGCCGCGTCCGGGATCGCCCGCTTTCATTCAAGCTTGTAACCGACGCCATAGACGGTTCGAATCACATGCTCGTCCGGCAGGAATTTCCGGACCTTTCGTCGCAGGTTCTTTATATGACTGTCCATGGTCCGATCGCTGACGGTACGGCGGTCCCTGTAGACCCGATCCATCAACTGGTTGCGGGAGAACACGCGGCCCGGTTGGCCAAGCAGTGCTCCCAGCAGGCGAAATTCCACGGGTGTGAGATCCAGCGCATGTCCGTTGACACGCGCCCGGTGGTGTTCCCGGTCAACCACGATCCCCAGGTACGCGCCCCCCGGCGCACTCTGCGAGGCTACGCGCCGCATGATGGCATGCACCCTGGCGACCACCTCGCGCGGACTGAACGGCTTGCAGATGTAGTCGTCCGCGCCGAGTTCAAGACCCAGCAAACGGTCGATTTCTTCCACCCGTGCCGTCACGATGACGATGGGGACATCCGAAAACCCTCGAATCTCGCGGCAGATGGACAAACCGTCCTTGCCCGGAAGCATGACGTCGAGCAGAACCAGCCGCGGTTTGTTCTTGCGCACCCATGCAACGACCTCAACGCCGTTGCCGATATGGTGCGTCGGGTAACTGGCCTGCTCCAGATAGTCGACCAGAAGCCGGGCGATCTTCGGCTCGTCCTCGACCACCAGGATCGAAGAACCGTTGGTCGACATGGATTGCGAGACCCTCATCCGCCCTCGTGGACCGTCGCGGGCAGTCGAACGACCAGTTTCAGACCTCCGAGTGCCGATGGCGATGCGCTGATACTCCCACCCAGCGCGTGCGCGATCCGCTTGCAGATGGCAAGACCCAGCCCTGCTCCACCGGTCTGACGGTCCCTGGAAGACTCCACGCGATAAAGCCGCTCGAACAATCGCGGCAGCGCGTCCGCTGGAACGGACGGAGCGGAGTCCTCGATACTGATCTCGATGTCCTTGCCCTGGTGCGCGCAGGCGACGCATACACGCCCACCTTGATCGGTGTACCGCACGGTGTTTTCAAGAGCATTCGTAAACAACTGGCCGAGGCGGTTGACGTCGATCAACGCTTCCAATGGTCCCGCGGGAAATCGTGTTTCCAATTCGAGTCCCGCATCGCGAATCCGGGCCTCGAACAGTTCCACCGTGTCTTCCAGAACCTGACCGACATCGGCGACTTCCTTTTGATAACGCAGCGCCCCCAGATCCGCAACGGAAAGCTGGTACATGTCGTTGACAAGTTTCGTCAACCGTTCCACTTCACCGCTCAGGGACTTGCGGGCTGTTTCGTCGAACACCCGCACACCGTCCTCCACAGCCTGCAGTTCGCCGCGCAGCACGGACAGGGGCGTACGCAATTCATGGGAAATATCGGCGATCCACTGACGCTGGGCGTTCTGGTTTCGCTGCAGCGTTTCGGCGAGAACGTTGAAGTCTTCGGCAAGACTGCCCAGTTCATCGGAGGACTGCACGGTGAGCCGTTCAGTGAACCGGCCGTCGGCCAGCGCCTTCGTGCCGCTGGTCAGTTGGGAGATCGGCGAGACAATGTGACGGGAAAACATCACGGCAAGCATGGCGGCGAGAAGGAGCGCGAACACCGCCGAGCCGTAAATCCAACGAGCCAGCTGCTGCGAAAACTGCTGATCAAGGTCCCCGACCAGCCCTTCCAATGGATTGAGATGCAGATTGCCCACGATTTCACCGCCGACCAGGATGGGCTCGATGCGAACTGCTGTTCCCCCGGCGGGCGGGCCGAACAACAGGGTTCCTGCTGTGTCAAGAACGGAAATGCGCGGCGACACGGCCAGCGGGTCCCTGGAAACGGCAGTGCCGTCATGCGAAGGCAGGGTTACTTGCAGCAGCTCGTCACTGACAGCAGTTCCAGGCGGATCCATCAGCTCCAGCCATCGATCCCGATCTCTCCCCACGGATTCCCAATCACCCTCGTCACCGAAGGCCTCGGCAAGTCTCGAGGCATAATACTGGAGCGATTCCGCCTCGTTCTCGTTAACGTAGTTCAGAAACTCGCGCTCGAAGCTCCAGCGCGTGACGCCGGTGGTCAATGCAAGCACCACCATGGCGGCGAGCAGGAACCCAATGAAAATTTTCTGTCCGATGCCGAGTCGCATGGTCGTGCCTGTTTTTCTACAACGAGTCTCCCGCGCCCGCAAACCGAGGGCGATCCGACAAATCCGCGCTGCAACATGGTACAAAAAAACCGATTTTCGATTGTCGGGTCGCAGTGGCGATCTTGTGCATGACCCCGTACATCGTGTGCAGTTCCACATGAGTCGCGCTTCGCGCAGAGCCCGGCGCCAATCGTTCAGCGGCACACTTTCGGGCACGCCGCCCCCCGGCACGTCAGTGCCTCCAGCCGCTTGTCATGGCAGCATCAGGCACGCCACAATGATCCCTGACCCTCACTCTTTGGGTGGAGTCAGTCCGTGGGGCAGATCACAGGAAAAGCAGGCCATCAGGACAAAAAGCAACCGAAGAGAGTTTCTGGCTCAGGGCGCTGTTCTCGCGGCTGCAGCCACCGTGCCCGTTGGATCGTTCGCACAGGTGACGATGAGCGAGTACCTGTTGTCCGTGTAGATTCGGATCGCCGGTCAGGCGGCGAGATCGATCCTGCCGAGGTACACGCTCTCCCCGAGTTCGACATCGAGCCGCCCGGCTTCCTCACCGTCGACTTCGATGACAACGCTGTAGGGGCCGCTGTCCGTCTCCAGGCGGTCGATCTTGAACTCGCCATACGCGTCGGTCACGGTTTCTCCGACCACGCGGTCGGCGCTCTCGAGCCGGATCCCGGCATCGGCGACGCAGTCGGTCAGGCCATCGACCGTCCGGACGATCGTGCCGCCGATGAACTCGTGCGTGTAGCGGTGCAGGTTCTTGTAGTGCACCCGCGGCCGGGTCGCGGCCTCGGGTTTGAGTTCGCCGAGCCCCTCGCGGGACTTGATCTCGGCCATCTCTTCGTCGGTCACCTTCACGGCCTTCAGCGCCCCGCTCGCGCACACCTGGCTGCAGCGCGGCTCTTCCCAGCCACGGTCAAGCAGGTGCGCGTCGAAGAACCAGTGCTGCGGTAGCTGAAGCTCCTCGTTCCAGCGCACAGCGTCGTAGGGGCAGGCATCGGCGATGGCCTTCTGGCCCTTCGCCTTCACCGGGTCGATATGCACGATCCCGTCGGCGCGCTTGGTCACGGCGCCGTTTTCGGCCGCTTCGATGCACGGCGCATCGTCGCAGTGCTGGCACAGGACCGGCAGATACGCCACGTCCAGCAACGGCCCGGAGCCGCGCTCGCGGCTCAGGATGTCGATCCACCGGTGGTGGTGTTTCGGCATCGGTGCACTGTAGCCCTCGAACTCGTTGCCGACGTGCTCGTCCTGATTGGCCAGCGTGCACAGATTGCAGTTCGTGCAATTGGCCACATCGACGATCAGGTTCCACTTCTTCATGCGACGGCCCTGTGCTCGGGCTCCGGCATGGCCATCTCGCCCGCGCCCCACTTCTCGACTTCGATCAGGCAGCAGCTTGCGCCCATCGAATGCGCCTTGCGGATCTGCGACTTGCTCGACGAGAGCAGGTTCACGCAGCCGCCGCGGTCGGTCGAGTTCCCCGGTTCGCCGATGGGGTCGTAGACCGCCGACGAGCCGTAGGCGTGCACGACGCCCCGGAGCATGCGGTGCGTGAGCTTTGCCGCGCAGATCACCGAGCCGCGTGCGTTGTAGAGCCTGACGAGATCGTGCTCGCGGATGCCGCGCACAGCCGCGTCCTCCGGGTTGATGCGCAGGATCCAGTAGTAGTAGCCGTCGACGAGCACGCGGTGATCGGGAATATCGTTGAGGAAGCTGTCCTTGCCGTCACCTTGCGTATGAAACGTGAACCGCGGATGCGGCGAGACGAGCTGCAGCGGAAAGTCCTCGTAGCCCTTGGCGTTCGGGCTCTCGGCCGGGCGCTGGTACTTGGCGATGCTCGGCCGGTCCGGGCTCAGCGGATCGAAGCGCTTGAGGCTCTCGCAGTCGAACTCGATCTTGCCCGTCTGGGTCTGCAGCCCCTTCAGATACTCCTCGGAGTAGTCCGACGGCAGCGGCATGGGCTCGGGCACGTCCTTCTTGCGGCCTTCGTAGAACCAGTTCCAGGACAGCGGCGCCCTGAGCTCCTCCTTCTCGGCCGGGACGACGAAGTAGCCGCGCCGGATGAACTCATTCCAGGAGATATGCCTGGGCAGGTCCGAGCCATCAAACTGCCGCTTGACCCAGCCGAGCTCGCCCACGCCTTCGGTGAAATAGCTTGCAAGCCCCATCCGTTCACAGAGCTTCTGGAAAATCCAGAAATCGGACTTCGACTCGCCGAGCGGTTCAATGCACTTGTGCTGGAAGGTGATGACCCGGTGGTTGAGCTGCTGCTCGCCGTGATGCGCGTAGCCGCCGAGGCCCGCCCATTCGCTGATGTCGAAGCGCTCGAAGTTCGTGCAGGCCGGCAGGATGATGTCGGCGAACCTGGTATCCCCCTCGAACCAGATGTTCTGGTTGACCATGAACTCGAGATTCGGGTGCCGGAACATGTTGATGTAGCGGTTGCTGTTTGGCATCGTCGCGATCAGCGAACCGCCGTACTTGTAGAGCATGTGGACCGGCGAGAAGCCGGGCTTCGGGTACGTGATCTTGGTGAACTGCGCCTCGATGCTCTTGCCGTCCCAGGCGTAGCCTTCGGCCTTGCCCTCCATGATCGCCTCGGGAAGCTGCATGCGCGGTATGACCTGCGTGTTCGTGTTGACCGACGGCAACTGCGGCATGCGCTGATAGAGCGACACCGACATCGATGTCTTCGCGAGGTCGCCCGACATGCCGCCATCGGCGTAACCCGGGAAGTAGAAGTTGAAATCGAGCGGCGTGCCCCACTGCAGATTGCCCATGTTGACGCCAGGCTTGCCGAGCCCCTGCATCGCGATGAGACAGACCATCGTGCGAGCCCACTGGATGCCGGTTGCGTTGCGGCAGGCGCCCCCGTGCCCGTTGCCCCACGCGCCCGCGCCGAGATACGTCCTCTTGCTCCCCCACTCGCGGGCGAGCGCGCGAAGGTCGCTGGCCGGTACGCCCGTTTCCGCCTCCTGCCACTCGGGCGATTTCGGAATGCCGTCGGAAGTACCGAGCACGTAGTCGCGCCACGTCTCGAATCCGTGCGTATGCGTCTGGACGTAGTCCTTGTCGTAGGTCCCCTCCGTGATCCACACGTAGGCGATCGCGATGGCGAGCGCCGGGCTCGACGTCGGGCGCGGCGCGATCCATTTGCCGCCGAGCAACTGGATCGAGTCGTTGGAGTAGGGATCGATGTGGACGAGCTTGATGCCGGCCTCTTTGAGCCACTGCCGCCGGACCGTCCCTTCGAGGGCGCCGTAGGCGCCGCTGTTCGATTCGGGATTGCTCGACCAGAAGACGACCATCTCGGCATCCTTGAGGCAGTCTTCCACGGTCCCGTATGTCTCGGACTGGCCGACCCGCATGGACCCGCCCCAGTGATGCGCGGCGCCCCAGTACCAGCCTTCCCAGCTATCGGGGTTGTGGTGCACCTCGGTCATGCCGACGGCATTCTCGAACTTGCGAAGCGCACTCAGGTAGTAGCCGATGTTCCCCCAGGCATGGTGCGACGGGTGACTGCAGGCGATCGATCCCGGGCCGTGCACCGTCTTCTGGCGCTTGATCTCGTTTGAGACGATTTCGAGCGCTTCATCCCAGCTGATTCGCTCGTAAGCTGAGATGCCGCGGTTCTCGGGATTGCGCTCGCCGTTCGGGTCGAAGTCCACGCGCTTCATCGGATAGAGGACCCGGTCGGGTGAGTAGATCGTCGACTTGACGTTCTGGCCGTGCGGCGCGAGCGAGGTCTTGCGCGGCGGCGTGAACACCTTGCCCCTGGCCTCGATGCTCCAGGGCTCGGCGTCCTTGTCGTCGAAACTGATCGGCGTCATGCGCACGATCTTGCCGTCCTTGACGTAAACGAACAGCGGTCCGCCGTTGGCCATGTTCGTGTAGCGCACTTCACCGTTGCCGGCGTCGACGCCGAATTGCCCTCGCACGTGCAGCACATGCTCGATGGGGAACATGTACCAGCTCGCCTTATCTTAGGGCC
>JAQAJI010000005.1:46074-83522 GCA_028278665.1 Candidatus Rariloculus versatilis | reverse complement strand
GTGATGCCGGTGAGCTTGCCGACGTCTATGGTTACGACGCGATCCGCCTGCGCGACCGTCTGCGGGCGGTGGGAGATGATCACCCGCGTGACATTGACTCTTCGTATGGCGAAGTTGACCTGGCGCTCGCGATCAAGGTCGAGGTGGGCAGTGGCCTCGTCGAGCAGCAGTATTTTCGGGTGCCGGTACAGTGCGCGAGCCAGCAGGATGCGTTGTGTCTGCCCGCCTGACAGCGCCGAACCCATGTAGCCGACGAATGTGTTGTAGGCCATCGGCATGCTGATGATCTCTTCGTGAATGGCCGCCATGCGCGCACACTCTTCGACGCGAGCCTGATCGCGGCGTTCGCTGAAAAAACTGATGTTGTCGGCGATCGTGCCGTCAAAGAGCGTATCGTCCTGAGTCACGCTGCCGATCCAGGCGCGAATGCCATCCGCGCCTGACTGCCTCAGCTCCCGGCCACCGATGAGGATGTCGCCCTTCGTCGGGCTGAGTATCCCGAGCATCAGGTGCATGAGCGTCGTTTTGCCGCAGCCCGAAGAACCGACGATCGCGACCGACTCGCCAGCCTCGATCTTCAGGTCGATGCCATCCAGAACCCAGGGTTCGTGCTCGGCATAACGAAATCGTAAGCCGCGCAGCTCAATCGATGGCTCGACCTGGGTCTCGTCCGACAATGCCAGGCGCTCGGTCTCGTCGATGTCTTCCGGCTCCGTCATCACGATGTCCGCCAGACGTTCTCCCTGCAAGCCCAGCATCCGGAGTTCGCAATACTTGTCTATGAGTGCGGCGACCCGTGTCGCGAACTGCCGCTTGTAGGCGAGAAACGCGATCAGCATGCCTGCCGTCAACTGTCCGCCGAGAACCAGTGTCGCGCCGAGCCAGATGACGACGACATTCTCAACACCGAACAGGAGCCCCTCGGCAAGCCGATAGAAAATCTGCAGCTTCTGCGTGCGAAGACCCGCGTTGATCTGGTTGACGAGCAAGGCAAGCCAGCTTGTGCGGCGTTCCGCGCGGCGCCGATAGAGCTTGATGGCCTTGACGCCTCGCACCGTTTCCAAGAAGTGACTCTCCTGCCGGGCCGCGTGCACGATGTTCTGCTCGGTGGCGTGGCGCAGCGGCGCGAACCATGCCCACCTGATCAAGGCGTAAATCGTCAACGCGCCAACGCAGATCCACGACAACAGGGGGCTGTACAGGAAAATCACGACCAGGGTGATCACCGTGACCGCGCCGTCGGCGATCGCTTCGATGAACGTCGTGGTCAAGGTGCGTTGAATGACGTCGATCGAGCGAAACCTCGACACGGTATCGCCCAGGTGGCGCTTTTCGAAGTAGGACAGCGGCAATCGCAACAGGTGCGTGAAAACGTTTGCCTGCCACTGGATGCTGAGGTTGGTACTGAAGTACATGATGACCCAGGAGCGAAGCCCCGTGATCGACTGCTGCAAAACGGTCAGCAGCAGAAAACCGACCGCCAGCATGGTCAGAAGATCGCCGTTGAACGATACGAGCACATGGTCGATGACCCACTGCAGAAACAGCGGGCTTGCGATCGCGAAAACCTCAAGCGCAAGCGCAAGCAGCAGAATCTGGCCGAGGGAGCGGAAGAGGCCCGTCACGCGGCCCATGAGGTCGCGCAGTCTTACATCGGACCGGTCGCTGCGCGGCTCGAAATCCTGATTCGGCCAGAGCTCGAGGGCTACACCGGTAAATGCCGGTGACGCCTCGTCGAACGAGAGCCTGCGGTATCCGGCTGCCGGATCGTGCACCTCGACACCGTTGCCGCGTACCGATTTAAGAACGACAAAGTGGTTGAATTCCCAATGCAGGATGCACGGGCACCTGAGCTTGTCGAGATCTTCCAGTTCAAGACGCAGGGGCCGCGTCGCGAGTCCCAGACGGCCGGCAACATCGACGATCCCGTTGAGTCGCGCGCCCTTGAGGGACACCGGGAAGCGCCGCCTGAGCGATGCGAGATCGGTGCGATAGCCATGATAGTTGGCGATCATCGACAGGCAGGCCAGCGCGCACTCGGCAGCCTCCGTCTGCAGTTCGACGCCGAGGCGTGTTCTCAGGCCGAGGCGTAGCTGGTCGATCGCCATTCGACTGTTGCATCCTTGCAGCGAATCCAGGTTTCATCTGCTTCCATCGGCTGCCGCACGAAACGGCAGATAGAAGCCTAGCGGTGGCGGTGGAAAGTTCCCAGACCGGAATCGGGATGTTTCGCGGCGATTTGAAAGGGAGTTGATCCCGAGATTGACCGGATTGTCAGTCGTCCTTGGAGCGGCTTCGCAGAAACGCCGTCAGGATACCGACCGACACAGTCCCAAGTGAGGCTCCGGCAACGTACGGTAGCCCATAGAGGGCGCAAACTGCGGCAACGATCATTCCAGTCATGCCAAGAGCAAATCCCATCCACTGGCCCCTGCGCACGTCGGACTTCTGTGCGCGCAGGACGGTCATTTCCCACTCTTGACGATGCGCTTGCTCTTTTTCCGCCAACCGCAGGATTCGCTCTGCGGAACCGGGCAAAACAGCGTCATAGCGCTCGAACAACGCCGGCGGGGGGAGCGGCCCCTTGAACGAGGCCGCTTGTATGTACGCTACTCGGGTTTCGTCAGGAACACCTTCGAGCATCGCGCTCGACAGCGTTTCGCCGACTTCATCGTCGGCGCGATCCTCGGGCGCCGACCCGGGTGGAGTCGGCGATCGCGTGCTCTTGCGCTTTGGCCGCTTCGCCACCCTCAGATCTCTCTACTGCGCGCCACATGTCCCGGCCGATCGCGTCCATGTCGGCCCCGTATGAGCCAGGGTATCTGGTAGCGGAGCAAGGCTCCGGATACAGGAGTCCAACTGAGGAGATACCGTCCAGAATAGCCAGCGAAAACGATCTGGCAGTGGAACTGTGCTTGTAGGTCATGGCTGTCCCCTGTCGGAGGCAACTCGTGAGCATACCACCCATTGGCTGGCCTGGGCTTCCAATTCCCCAACGATCGCCTTCGGTCCATACTGACGCTCAATGGTGTTGCCGCTGCTGACTGGCAACTTTGGTGGTCGCGTGCGGAGAAAAACGGGAACCGGAACGAGAATCCGATCTTGCGTTCCGGCTCCCTTGTGGTTAATGCGCGTCAAAGGCGACATGCCGGCCAGGCGCTAGGCATCCGGACGATCCCCTGAGTGGCGACGGGCCTCGATCCTGCTGTAGCGCATGAGCGTCCCGACCATGCCACCGAAACCGAGCGCCAACATGATTTGTTCGAACAAGTCAAAGTCGGCCGCCTGTGCGATGATGGTGAGAGTAAATACCGCGCTGAGAAGCGGGTACATCGCGTCCCAATCGATTTTCTTCATGTCGTTTTCCTCTGCCTCCATTGAAATCGAATCGCGCGCTAGCGCCATGTAAGGGCACTCAGCAGGACAGAAAACTGATCAGCCCGTTCCAGGCGTACAGGGCAGCGTAGCCCGCACCCCCGATAAGCGCCCCACCGAGAGCGCCCGGAACCACACCGGCGCCTCCGACCATAGCCCCGACCATTCCACCGGTAACCGCCCCTGCGAACACTGCGCCGCCGAACTCACCCCAAATCCATGCACCGCTCACGAGCAGCAACTCCGCCGCCGAGAGCTCGCGCATCGCGCCCGGAGCCGGCAACTCCATGGCAACCGCCGATGCACTGACCGAAGGGCTCATTTCAACCGAGTACATAGTCCACCTCCAATGTGTTTTCACGTTCCGTCGTTTGTCGCGTCAGGCGACATGAGCACGTTAGCGATCCTTGACCAACGATCCCACACCTGAATCGGGGCGTTTCGAGTAAATTTGGGTACGATGAAAATTGCGGCCAGCAACATCCCAGTGTCGCGCCTGAGCGCCGGGAACAGCAAAAGCCTGTCACCCATGCACGGCCACAACCTGGGGCTAAGCCCGCTTGTACGCGCTCAGTGCAAGCATGAGCCCGATGGTGTTGTCGCGCGTCTCGCGGAAGAAGGCAAGCGAGAATTCGGGCATCGGGCACTCGAGGATCGGTTCTTCGTTCTCGGCTGCGATGAGTTCGGCCCGGAGCTTGCGGCCTTCCCCTTCCGACCCGACTTCGAGCACCAGCCGGTCATCATCCCGTTCGGCCGTTACGGTCGTCCGGCCGCCACCGATGTAGAAACCTGCAAGCTCGTCAAGTTCGAAGGGCAGCGATCGCGATGCACGCGGTGCCATGCGTCCGCTCAGCTGTTGGCAGAGCACGGTAAGAATGTAATCGCGCAGATGAGGGAGTTGTGCGTTGAGGCCGACGACAACGGCGAGCCTGGATCGCGGATCGTAGCGCAGCCCGATGCACTGACCGCGGCTTAGCCCGTTGTGGCCGAGACAACCGTCGCGCTGGTGCGCCGTTCCACAGCCGAAGGCCACGGGTCGCAGCTCGGCGTAGGCGCCACCGACAACGGCCGGCAGTGTGACGGCGCGGAGCTTTAGCAGATCGAGAGTTGCCGCGGAGATCGGCCCGGCCGCACTGCCGTTCGGCCTCGCGAGCGCTTCGGCAAGGGTGAGTAGATCGGCTGCAGACACCGAAATCGGAGCAAACGACGGTTCCCAGAATTTCGACATGCCCGGTACAGCCGTGCTCGGGCGAAAGCGGTGCGTTGCTGGGTCGAAATCGTGATGTCCGGCGCTCGTCACTCTCGATGAACCCGTACTGCAGTCGGCTGCAAAGATGCCGAGCGGCTCAAGCAGCTTCGTGCGAATCAGTTGATTTGAGTCCTGACCCGTGACCCGCCGGACGATCTGTCCGAGCAGCACCGCTTCGCTGTGCTCGTAGCTGAATACGACCCCCGGTTTGAAGAACTGCGGCGCCGAGCGAAGGTAGTCGACGAAACGATCCCAAGTGAGCGACCGGCCGTCAGCGTCGTGAATGCTGACGCCGCGGTACCCGCTCGTATGCGACAGCAGGTGCCGCGCGCGCACCGAGTCGCCAGTTGGAGTGCCACGCAACTCGGGGAGGTATTCGCCGATCGGCACATCAAGGTCGAGCTTGCCCTCGCGGACGAGTTCCAAAACGACGGCGGCCAGCAGCAGTTTCGTAACGCAACCGAGCCGGAATAGCGCGTGTTGCGACATCCGAACGGACCCACCCGCCGCGGTAGCGCCGACATTGATGTATATCCGCTGCTGAAGGTTGCTTACCGCAACCGCTATGCCGGGAACCTGTGTTTGTGCACGGACCTGCGAGACGAAGGCGTCGATTTGGGCCGCCACCGCGTCGGGAGAATGCTGCATGAGCTGCTCCGATCATGGACGTTTGAGTCGCGTAATTTCATCGCGTCAGCGGCGCGGCGGATATCGGAATTTTCAGGCATTGCGTCAAGAAGCGACGGTTGAAAGATTGCCGGTTCCCTGGACTATCGTCATGGCAGCCATCGTGGCACTTCAAACTTCCAACCGCGGAGCTTCGTCGTCAAATGCAAACCGCATCACCCCTGTTTCGCCAGACCGCCCTTGAAGCGCGCGAGCGCGAGACGCTTGGCAGGATCGTCCTGGTCCGCCCGCTGTCCTTCGGCATCTACTGCGGTATCGTGCTCGTTGTCACGCTTGCGCTGGTCGGATTCTTCGTCTGGGGCGAATACACGCAACACGAGACGCTGTTCGGCCAACTCGTGCCGGCGCGGGGTATCGTGGAGGTTCGTGCACCGCAGGTTGGAACTATCGTTCAGCGAAGCGTCGCGGAAGGGGGCGCCGTCGCAAGCGGCGACGTGCTCTACGTCATTTCGAGCGAGCGCGTGAGCCGCAGCCACGGACCGATTCACGACTCGGTGGCGCGCCAGCTTGATATCCGTCGCGGCAGCCTCCTGCGACAGATCGAGCATACGGACCTTTCGGCCGAAAGCGACAGTGCCGCGCTGAAGCGCCGAATCGCAGCGCTCGAATCGGATCTCGACGAACTTGCAGAGCTGCTGCTTGCCGAACGCGAACGCGTCGAGCTTGCCGAGGATTCTTACGCTCGTCATGCAGGACTCGAACGCCAGGGCTTCATTCCGGGCGAAACCCTTACAGCCAAGCGGGGTGAAATGCTCGACCGGCGCTCGCGTATGAAACACCTTGAGCGCGAGCGCTCGCAAGCGTTAGCAGAGCTTGGCGAACTGCAGAATCAGCTGATCCATCTCCCGATCGAACACCGTATCCGGATCGCCGAACTCGAGCGCGCCGTCGCAATGGTCGATCAGGAAATGGCCGAGAATGACGCAAGACGCAGCATCGTGATCGCGGCGCCGTCCGACGGCATCGCGACCGCCGTCATGGGCAGCGTCGGACAAGCAGTAGACGGCGCAAGACCTCTCGTTTCGATCGTACCGGTCGATTCCCAACTGCGGGCCGAACTCTATGCCCCGAGCCGCGCCATCGGCTTCGTC
The DNA here is from genome assembly GCA_028278665.1 of Candidatus Rariloculus versatilis. Classification (GTDB taxonomy): domain Bacteria; phylum Pseudomonadota; class Gammaproteobacteria; order Steroidobacterales; family Rariloculaceae; genus Rariloculus; species Rariloculus versatilis. Next base: position 77,120 of record JAQAJI010000005.1, on the reverse strand, counting down.
ACGCCCGGCGATGAAGTCTGGTTGCGTTACCGGGCCTATCCCTATCAGAGGTTCGGTCACTATCGAGGCACGGTCGCGACGATATCCCGCAAGCCGCTATCGGCCGGGGAACTTCCACCGCTGCAGGCATCGGTCCCCGCCTTGAATCGGGAACCGCTGTATCAGATCGTCGTCCGGCTCGACGAGCAGTCGATCCGGATCGATGATGAGCCGCGCGAGCTCAGGGCCGGCATGCTTGTCGAAGCGGACCTACTGCGCGAAACGCGGCGCCTCTACGAATGGATACTCGAACCGCTGCGTACGTTGACCGGCAGGATCCACTGATCTGACAAGCGACCGGGAGGCTGTCCGGCAGGACGATTCTGAACGTCCGTGATGGAAAGGCCATGTCGCCGTGCAGGTCGCGATCTGGCAGCCCGTGACACGATGTCGCGAAAGCGAAGATCCGATATCGCCGTCCCATCTTGCGATCGGTCGAGAAGAATAGCGAGCCACACTTGATGAAACCGTTCGCACGACGGGGCGGATGAGCGCAAATCTGCAGCCGTGAGTTTCTGTGGCGCAGGATCCCAGGCGCCGGCTTCGCGGCCGTCAAGCCGGCGGCGTTGAACGGCATCTTGGAATGACGCATCGGCCGTTCCACAGCCAGCTTTCCGTACCGCCGTTGCGCTCGATGAACTGGACGAACGGAAAGGTGTCCGCGGCACCGGGCTCCGGCAGGAAGACACCGGCGGCGGCCGGCTGCAAACGCGTGCCGAAGCCCTGCTCCGGCACCGCGGCGTTGTTGCGCCGCGAACGGACTCGCTCCGGCGATACTCGGCCAGCCGCTGAACGGGGCCGTGCGTCCAGCCAAAGGCTACCCGCGCTCACGCGAATACGTATCGTCTCGGCTGCAGTCGCATAGATCCCCGCATGCCGCCTCAGATCCATGCACTCAATCTCCTCGACGGTCAACCGTCTCGGCAGCTTCAGCCCGGAAACCTCCGGCAGCCGACGGCCGAACAGGCGCGCGGCGATAAGGAGCGCCGGCTGTTGCTGCGAGGCGACCACAAGCACCGTGCCGAACCGCGGGCGAATGCGCACGAGTATCGACGCTCCGGGCCAGGTGGAATGATGACCGAACCAGTGCTCACCATACGACTTCCATCCCCGATGGATGCCGCGTTCAAACGGACTGTAACCGGGAAGCCGGACGATTCCGTGAGGATCGCGGCCCATGGAAGCGCCTGCGGAAGAACCGCCGCGGTCCGACGTGCCCGGGCGAGCGCCATCGCGCCGGGAATCGAATCCCGTGCTGCCGCGTTCCTTGGCGCCAATGTCGGCGTCATGCTCCGGACCCGAGGCGCCGTCCGGCCAGACATTGGATTCCTGTGTCATGACGTGATCGAGAAACCTGAGCAGATCCGTGACGGTCACGGTCAACTCCCTGCCGATGGCTGGACACAGGCGCGCTCCGGCGCCCGCCGCGGCGAGCGACTCGCCATGCGCGGCGCTCAGTTGCAGCGGCGCGAACAACCGCTCCCGGAGCAGCACTTGCCAACTCACGCCGGCCATTCGTTCGAGTACCGCAGCGATGAGCCACGCACCCGCACTCGAGTAGCTGTACAGCGTTCCGGACGCGAACAGCCGCTCGGCGGCAATGAGCCGGCGTGTTAGCAGTGGCGCATCGATTCGCCCGTTACTCAGGCGCGGCGCGTCGCCGAGCGCCGAATCGTCGAGTCCGTGGGTGTGATCGAGCAGCTGCCGAAGCGTGATGCGCGAATACACCTTGCGGGCATGCGCGGTTGCGCCGCGCAAATACTCCGCAACGGAACCGTCAAGCTCGACGCGGCCTGTCGCCACTGCCTGGCGCAATAGCTCGGCCACAAGCAGCTTTGTGATACACCCCGCGTTGAATGCTCCGGGCATGCGGCTTGCGGCGCTGTGCGCGACCCGCGCGACACGGGACACACCGCCATGAACCACGCCGACCTCGATCCGGCCCGAAGCCCGCCCTTCCACGATTTCATCGAGCCGCGCTTGCAGGTACCCGCGCTCGACGAATTCGCTCACATCGACTGCCGAATTCATGACCACAGGACAAAGCAGCGCGTACGTTCAGGTCAATCCGCATTTCCGAACGGATTCGCAAGTTTGCGGACTCGATCCCCGCCGTCCGATCCGGCCCAATATCCCCATGACGGAACCGAGCTTCAGGCGTTTCGCGCTGCGCGCCCCGAACCGCATCGCGATCCGCGAGGCGAGCGGACGCTGCTTCACGCGCGGTCAGCTCGTCGCGCTGATCGATCGGACGGCACGAGCACTCGCAACCGCCGGGATCGAGCCCGGCGACGCCATCGCGATCGTTTCGCCGAACTGCGCGGAGTACCTTGCCGTGTATCTCGCCGGCCTCCGGGCAGGGCTCAACGTCGTTCCGGTGAACTGGCATCTCGCCAAACAGGAACGGGACTTCATCCTCGACGATTCGGGCGCAAAAGCGATATTCGTCCACGAACGCCTGCCCGCATCGCGACTCGCCGACCTGACCGCCCACAAGAGTCCGGGAACGCTACTGGTCGGCATCGGCGACGCGCCGGGCTGCGTGCCGCTGAGCGAATTCGTCGCCGGCCACGCCGCCGAACCTCCGAATCATCGTTTCATGGGCCGCGCGATGCATTACACGTCCGCGACCACTGGCAAGCCCAAGGCCGTGCTGCTGCAGCGCGACCGCGCACAGGCAGCACGACGGAAGGTCATGGAGTTCCACCGGCCCGCGGGGATCGACCCGAGCGCTGACAATGTGCATCTGTGCAATTCGATGCTCTATTACGCGGCGCCGCTGGAACGCGCCGTGAGCGCGCTGCACATGGGGCATGCGCTCGTTCTCGTCGAGCGCTGGGACCCCAGACAGTGTCTCGATCTCATCGAAACTCATGGCGTCACGACAAGCTTCATGGTCCCGTCGATGTTCATTCGACTGCTGAAGCTCCCGGAGGCAACACGGGCTCGCTTCTCGACCGACTCGCTGAAGTTTGTGGCGCACGGGGGCGCACCCTGTCCGCCGGGCATCAAGCGCAAGATGATCGATTGGTGGGGACCGATCATCTGGGAAGGCTACAGCGCCACGGAATGCCAGGGCACTTTCGCAAGCAGCAAGGAGTGGCTCCGGTATCCCGGTACGGTCGGCCGACCGATCCCGGGTTCGGAACTTCGCATCTTGAACGATGCAGGCGAACCGCTGCCACCCGGCGAAGTCGGCGCAGTCTACATGACCCGGTTTACCGGTGACCGCTTCGAGTACCGTAACGACCCCGAAGCGACTCGCGCCTGTCACCGCGGCGAGTTTATTACCGTCGGAGACCTGGGCTACATGAACGAGGAAGGTTTTCTGTTCCTGTGCGACCGCCGGACCGACCTGATCATCTCGTCCGGCATGAACATCTACCCGGCGGAAATCGAGCAGGTTCTCGTGGAGCACCCGGCAGTCGCCGACTGCGCGGTTATCGGCGCCCCGCACGAGCTGCTCGGTCAGGTTCCGAAGGCCATCGTCGAGCCGGCGGCGAGCGCCGAACCAAGCAGCGCGCTTACGGCCGACCTGCTTGCATGGCTAGCCGACAGGCTCGCGGCGGCGAAGCTGCCGCACAACATCGAGTACGCGAACACGTTGCCGCGCGGCCCGAACGGCAAGCTCTACAGGCGGGGGTTGGTCCAGTAGGTGCGATATTACCGAGTCTCACGCATCCTCGGCTCATTCACGATCGCCTCGCAACCCCCCATGTACGGCCTGAGCACCTCGGGAATCGCGATCGCCCCGTCCGCCTGCTGGTAGTTCTCGATCACAGCGATCAGCGCGCGTCCGGCCGCGACACCCGAACCATTGAGCGTATGCAGGGGCTCCGGCCTCCCCGTCTCAGGGTTGCGCCAGCGCGCCCGCATCCGCCGCGCCTGATACGCCTCGAAGTTGCTGCAGGATGAGATCTCCCGGTAGCGGTTCTGGCCCGGCAGCCAGACTTCGAGATCGTAGGTCTTGGCGGCGGCCGCACCAGTGTCTCCCGCACAAAGCGTGACCACGCGGTAGGCGAGCCCGAGCCGTTTGAGGATCACTTCTGCATTGCCGGTGAGTTCCTCGTGCGCCGCCCGGGAATCCTCGGGCCTGACGATGTGCACGAGTTCGACCTTCTCGAACTGGTGGTGGCGGAACATGCCACGCATGTCCTTGCCGTAGGAGCCGGCTTCCGAGCGAAAACACGGCGTATGCGCGGTGAGCCTGATCGGCAGCCTGTCAGCCTCGACGATGGACTCTCGCACGAGGTTGGTCAGCGGCACCTCGGCCGTCGGGATCAGAAAGTATCGGCTGTCGCCGGAGACCGCGAACAGGTCCTCCTCGAACTTCGGCAGTTGGCCGGTACCGAAGAGCGCGTCTTTGTTGGCGAGGTACGGCACGTAGGTCTCGGCGTAGCCGTGTTCGGTCGTATGCACGTCGAGCATGAACTGGATCAGCGCGCGGTGCAGTCGGGCCAGGTCGCCGTGCAGCACGACGAAGCGGCTGCCGGCGAGCTTCGCCGCCGACTCGAGGTCGAGCATGCCGAGTGCGGCGCCGAGATCGGCATGGTCCTTGGGTTCGAAATCGAACTCGGGAGGCTCGCCCCAGCGCCGAATCTCGAGGTTCGCCGACTCGTCGACGCCGTCGGGAACGTCGTCTGCAAGCAGGTTCGGCAGCCCCCGCATGACCTCGTCGAGCGTGCCGCCTACGGCATTGAGGCTGGCTTCGGCCTTGGCCAGCTTGTCGCCGAGCGCGCCGACCTCCTTGCGCAACGCGTCGATGTCCTCGCCCGCGGCCCTGGCCGCACCGATCGCCTTGGACCGCGTGTTGCGTTGCTGGCGCAGCGACTCGACCTCGACCTGCAGGCGCTTGCGCTCAGCGTCGAGCTTGAGAAACCCGCCGCGATCGAAGACGTATCCGCGCCTCGCCAGGTTCCTGGCAACCGCGTCGGGATCGTTCCTGAGTAGCCTCGGGTCCAGCATGGGCGCAATTGTATTGAGTGTGCGGCGCTACGGCGAGCGCGGCTCAGGCGAAGAGATGCTGCTCGATGCGTTGGCACCAGCCGCCGATCAGCCAGAGCGCGGCGCAAAGTCCGACGCCGATGCCCAGCGCATTCGCGGCGATGTCGAGCGGGTCGAAGCTTCGCGACGGCACGCCGAGCTGCAGGAAGTCGAGCGCCGCGCCGAGCGCGACGAGGAGCACGGCGACCACGCCGTAGAGCCCGCGCCGGCAGAGACCCGCGAACCAGACCATGAGCACGAAATATGCCCCGGCGTGCAGCAGTTCCTCCATGAATTCGATCCTGAGGAGCCCGACCAGCCACGGCATGTTCGAGGCGGGCAACAGGCTGCCGGCGCACACGACCGCAACGACGAGCCAACCGGCGCCGAGCCACAACCAGGGCAGCCGCAAGGGCAGCACGGGCGGCTAACCTTCCCCGCCGATCACGTCGACGTCCGGCGGCGGCTCGAACTCGAACGCGCTGTCGCTGAGCTCCGCGTTGACGGCGATACCGGAGAACGTGATCGACGTGACCTGGTCGAGACCATCCACGAGTTCAAGCTGCACGGGCAGCCCGTCAATGAAACCGATCAGCACCGAGCGGAAGTCCGTGCCGCCGGGCTTCGGGCTGAGCCTGATCCAGTCCGCGCCGTCGCTCGCGTAGTCCTCGACGACATCGAAGCCGTCACGCACGTCCTCTTCGCCGCTGAGCAGCATCGCCGGGCTCGAAGGGTTGTCGGATTCGAGCGGCGCCACGGTCGCCTGTTCGAGTTCGATGTCGTACATCCAAAGTTGCTCCCCGTCGGCGATGACGAGCTGTTCGATGGGCGACTCGTAGCGCCACAGAAACCGGTTCGGCCGCTTGAGCGACAGCGTGCCTTGCGCGCTATCGAGCAACTGCCCGTCGGAGCTCGTCAGTTCCTGCTCGAATTCGGCCGTGAAGGTGTCGACTTCGGCGAGGAAACTGTCGAGCGCCGCGGCGCCGGGCGTCGCGGATGCGTCAACCGGATCCTGCGCTGAAGTTACCGCCGCGGGGAGGGCCAGAACGAGCACAACGCGAGCAACCACGGCGATGGAGCTTGTCGGAAAAACGGCCCGCCGGGCGAGGGCAGGCGCGGGAACGTGCCGCCAAGCGGCATGGGGGAGGCATTCCTTGTGCGTGAACACGGCCGTCCCGAGGCCAGAACGGCTAGTCGCCGGGCGGAGGCGGCGCGAGAACCTCCCTGAATCCATTGGATTGCAAACTCCCGACGATGCCCGCCTCTTCCATGGCCTCGACCATGCGGGCCGCGCGGTTGTAGCCGATCTTCAACCGCCGCTGAATGCCCGATATGGATGCCTTTCTCGTCTCGGTGACGATCCGGACGGCCTGATCGTAAAGTGCGTCCTGCTCGGTGTCCATCTGCGCATCGAGCGCAGGCGAGAGCCCGGGAACCGGTTCGGTCGAGTCCGCGAGAACGTCCTCCACGAATTCCGGTTCGCCGCTCGCGCGCAGCGACTCAACCACCGCGTGCACCTCGTTGTCGGAGACGAACGCGCCGTGCACGCGCGTCGGTTGCGATACGCCCGGCGGCAGGTACAGCATGTCGCCGTGGCCGAGCAGGGTCTCCGCGCCCATCTGGTCGAGAATCGTCCTCGAGTCGACCTTGGCCGACACCTGAAACGCGATCCGGCACGGGATGTTGGCCTTGATGAGCCCGGTGATCACGTCGACCGACGGCCGCTGCGTGGCGATGATCATGTGGATGCCCGACGCCCTCGCCTTCTGGGCGAGTCGGGCGATGAGCTCCTCGACCTTCTTGCCGACCATCATCATCATGTCGGCGAGTTCGTCGATGATCACGACGACGAACGGCAGCGGCTCGAGTTCGGCGTCGTCCCCGGCCGGCTGACCCGGAGCGATGTCCGAGACGCGCAACGGCTCGCCCTTGTCGATCGCCTCGCGGACCTTGCGGTTGTAACCGGAAACGTGGCGCACGCCGAGCCCGGCCATGAGCGCGTAGCGGCGTTCCATCTCCGCCACGCACCAGCGCAGCGCGTTGGCCGCTTCCTTCATGTCCGTGACGACGGGCGCGAGCAGATGCGGGATGCCCTCGTAGACGGAGAGCTCGAGCATCTTCGGGTCGACCATGATCAGGCGCACCTGCTCGGGCGTGGATTTGTAGAGCAGGCTCAGCACCATGGCGTTGAGCGCGACGGACTTGCCGGAACCCGTTGTGCCCGCGATGAGCAGGTGCGGCATGCGCAGCAGGTCCGCGACGAAGGGCCGCCCGCCGATGTCCTTGCCGAGCGCGAGCGTCAACGGCGACTTCAGATCGTCGAAGACATCCGAGCGCACGATCTCGGCGAACGCGACGAGTTCGCGCGCCTCGTTGGGAATCTCGAGCCCGACATAGGGTTTGCCGGGGATGACCTCGACGACGCGCACGCTCAGGGTCGAAAGCGAACGTGCGAGATCCTTCGCGAGGTTGCTGATCTGGCTGACCTTGACGCCCGGGGCGGGCTTAAGTTCGAACCGCGTGACAATCGGGCCCGGGTGAACGGCGACGACCTCGACTTCGATGCCGAAGTCGGAGAGCTTGTGTTCGACGAGGCGCGACATTCCCTCGAGCTCCTCGGCCGAGTAGCCGCCCTTTCTGTCGGGCGGGTCGTCGAGCAGCGACATTTTCGGCAGCGCGGCGGGCTCGCTGGCCTCGAACAACGGCGCCTGCCGCTCGCGCTCGGACCGCTCGCTGACCTCGACACGCTCGATCTTCGGTTCGATCCGGGCGGCGCGCTGGCGAGCCTTCCTGCGGCGCTTGACGACCTTGTTCCTGTGCTCGAGCTTCGCGCGCCGGTCGTCGCGCCGAACCTGCACGGTTCCGACCAGCGTGGTGACCCCGGCATAGGCTGCCAGCGTTCCGCGGCCGACGCCCTCCATCACCGTCATCCAGGAAACACCCGTCGCGAGCGACACGGAGCTCAGCCAAAAGACGAGCAGGCAGACCGTCGCGCCGAGATTGCCGAGGACCGCTTCAAGGCCGAGACCCGCACCCTGACCGAGAAGCCCGCCCGCGGTTTCGCGAAGTTCCGGAGCCGTGAAATGCAGCGTGGCCAGGCCCGAACTTGTCACGATGGCCAGCACGAATCCGGCCGGCCTGACGAAGCGGTTGGCGCGGTTGAGGGGGGCCTTCGGCTCGCGGAACATCAGCAATCCCGCGAGCAGCACGAGCACCGGGAAAAGATAGGCGGACAGGCCAAACACAAGGAAAGCGATATCGGCGAACCAGGCGCCCCAGGGACCCATGAGGTTGAGGACGGCTTCGTTCGTGCCGGAACTGCTGAACGCAGGATCCTCCGGCTGGTAGCTCATGAGCGCAATGAGCAGGATCAGGCTGAGTCCGGTCAGGATCCAGAATGCAGCCTCGCGCAGTATGCGCAGACGCGGAACGCCCAGGGACGCTACATCTGTGCTTACCTTTGCCATATTCACCTTATACAGGAAAAACCCTGCTTAAGGTACTGATTATACTGATCACCAGCCGCATGCAAAGTACCCGTCCGTGATTGTCGACGGAAATCGGGACTGCCATTGGCATACTATGGGCGATCCGCACTCATGATCGATCCCGGTGCGTACCGCGACTGAACGACCGACTCTCGCCCGCCTTTCGAGCCTGGATGAGATTGCAGCGGCCGAGTGGAATGCTCTCGCTGGCGAGGACGCGTTCCTGTGTCACGAGTTCCTGGCGGCGCTCGAACACGCGGGATGCGTCGGGCAGGGCACGGCCTGGGAGCCCTGTCATCTCGTCGCGCGTTCCGGCTCCGGGCGGCTGGTCGGAGCGCTGCCCCTGTACGTCAAGCACGATTCGCGCGGCGAGTTCGTGTTCGACTGGAGCTGGGCCGACGCCTACGAGCGCGCGGGCATGGACTATTACCCGAAGCTCGTTTCGTCGGTTCCCTTCACGCCGGCGACCGGCGCCCGCCTGCTGATCGCCCCGGACGGCGCGACGAACGGGACCGCCGAACGACTTGTCGATGCCGCCGTCGGTCTCGCCGAGGAAGCCGGCGTGTCCTCGCTGCACGTGCTCTTCCCGACCGAACCGGAGCAGTCGTTCCTGAGCGAGCGCGGTTTCCTCACTCGCAAGGGATGCCAGTTCCACTGGAGCAACCGCGGCTACAGCGATTTCGACGACTTCCTCGGCCGGTTCAGCTCCGCCAAGCGCAAGAAGGTACGCCGCGAGCGGCGGCGGATCCGAGAAGCGGACATCCGTTTCGAGCATCTGCACGGCGACGAGCCGAGTGCGGACGACTTCGACGCCGTGTTCGAGTTCTACTCGCGCACGTTCCATCGCCGCGGACGCGCGCCGTATCTCAATCGTGCGTTCTTCGACGAAATCGCGGCAACGATGCCGGAGAAGCTCCTGATCGTGCTCGCGCGCTACCAGGCGATGCCGATCGCGACGGCGATCTGCTTTCGCGGCCGGGATACGCTTTACGGCCGGTACTGGGGCAGCATGGCGGATTTCCATAGCCTCCATTTCGAAGCCTGCTACTACCAGGGGATCGAATACTGCATACGCGAAGGACTGGCCAGCTTCGAGCCCGGGACCCAGGGCGAACACAAGATCAGCCGAGGATTCTCGCCGACCGCGACCTGGTCCTGCCACTGGCTCAGCGAGCCCGGCTTTCATCGGGCGGTCGAGGACTTCCTCGCCCGCGAGCAGACCCACGTGGACACATACATGGAGTATCTCGACGGGCGCGTGCCCTACCGGCGCGGCGAGGCCGAGGACCGCTGTACGTGAGCCTGGTCCCCTGGCTCGCTCCATCGGACGGACCCGACGCCCTGCCCGATCCATCGCGCGCGCTCGACGAGCCGAACGGCCTGCTCGCGATAGGCGGAACGCTGCATCCGGACTGGCTGCTTGCAAGTTACTCCAACGGCATCTTTCCGTGGTATGAGGAGGGCGACCCGATCCTGTGGTGGTCCCCCGATCCGCGGGCCGTGTTGTGGCCGGAGGATCTCAGGATTTCGCGCAGCCTGCGCCGCACTCTGGCGAAGGAGCGGTTCGGGGTGACGGCCGACGCCGCGTTCGACGCCGTCATCGATGCCTGCGCCGAGCCGCGCCGCGACGATGCCGCCACCTGGATCACGAGCGACATGGCCACGGCCTACAAGCGGCTTCATGCGCTGGGCTGGGCTCATTCCATCGAATCCTGGCAGGACGGCGACCTCGCGGGAGGTCTCTACGGTATCCGCATCGGCCAAATGTTTTTCGGCGAGTCGATGTTCTCTCGCGCCACCGACGCATCCAAGGTCGCGCTGGCTGGCGCCGTCCCGTACCTGCAGGCCCGCGGCGTCGCGCTCATCGACTGCCAGACGCCGTCAGAACATCTCGCGCGCCTCGGCGCCAGGAACATGCGGCGAGCCGAATTCCTCGAGCACCTGCAACGCTACCGCGAACCGGCAGCATCGCCGGGATCGTGGCAGCAGGACTTCGCCGCGTTTTCCGCTGCCGCGGTGAGCGCGTGAGCATCGCAATGGTTGGTACATCGACCGGAACAACATGAGTAGCCCGCAAGCCAGGAAACAGCGCTCCGCCGACCTCACCGCCGGACAACGCCGGCTGCTCGACGCAGCAGTCCAGTTCATGGAGCAACGCGGCGCTTGCCCGGAGGTTCCGAAGCTTGCCGACGGGCTGGACATATCTGAGCGCGCCGTGCACATTCACTTGGCCGCGCTGGTCAAAAAAGGCTTGGCAAGGCGAGTTACGCGGAAGGGGCGCCCGGTGGCCGTCAAGCCCCTGACGGAGCCGCTACCAGGCGGGCGTCGTCGTCCGAAGATGACTTCCCGCCCGGATGGCCCCACAGAATCCGCCGAAATCGAGATCAACCCCGAGTTTGCCCGAGCGCTGGAGAGGATGCGTTCGGGCAAGGGCAACCTGTTTATTACCGGCAAGGCAGGAACCGGGAAGTCGACCTTACTCGAGTATTTTCGGGCACACGCCGAGCAAGAACCGGTCATCCTGGCGCCCACGGGCGTTGCGGCGCTTAACGTACGGGGACAGACCGTTCACCGCTTTTTTCAGTTTCGTATCGACGTCACGCCGTCGAAGGTGCGAGAAAGCCGGAAACGGCCCCGCAACGCACGCCTTTACAGGAATCTCAATACGATCGTCATCGACGAGGTGTCGATGCTGCGGGCAGACCTGCTCGACTGCATCGACATATTCCTGCGGAAGCACGGACCCAGGCGCCGTCGGCCGTTCGGCGGCGTGCAGATGATATTTGTGGGCGACCTCTACCAGTTGCCACCGGTCGTCAGCGGCCAGGAACGCGAGATATTCCGGACACTATATGAGACCCCGTATTTCTTCAGTGCGGAAGCGCTGCGCAATGCTGAACTCGAAATCATCGAACTGGAAAAAATCTACCGTCAGAAGGATTCTCGGTTCGTCGAAATCCTGAATCACGTCCGCAACGACAGCGTGGACGAGACGGACATTGCTACCTTGAATGAACGGCTCGACGCTTCGCATACACCGGACTCTGGCGAATTCTGCGTTACGCTGACAACGACCAACCGGAACGCCGATTCCATCAACGACCGGAACCTCGGGTCGCTTCCCGGCAAGGCGGTCGTGTCGGTCGCGGAGATAGAAGGCGACTTCGGACGCGAGTATCACCCTACCGCGGTCGAACTGGCGATCAAACCCCGCGCTCAGATCATGCTGCTCAACAACGACTTACAATCCCGTTGGGTCAACGGAAGCATCGGGACGATCGAGAGCATCCGGCAACCGGACGACGGCGATCCAACGGTGTTGGTGCGTCTCAAGGATGGTGATTCCCTCGTGGAAGTCGAGCCGCACACCTGGGAACTGATCCGCTTTGCGCTGGACAATGGAAGAATCGCGACGGAGCGGATAGGCCGATTTCGCCAGCTTCCGTTCCGGCTGGCCTGGGCGGTGACCATCCACAAGAGCCAGGGCAAGACGTTCGACAACATCGTGATCGATCTGGAAAGAGGCGCGTTTGCCGCCGGACAGACTTACGTTGCGCTCAGCCGCTGCACCTCGCTCGAGGGGATCGTGCTGAAGCGCCCCATCGACACCAAATCGATCCGCGCGGACTGGCGCGTCTGCAAGTTCTTCACGACTCACTGGTGGCAGGAATCGGAGAAGAGCATGCCACTGGAGGAAAAGATCAACGCGATCGAGAGCGCGATAGCCACGGGGCGCAGAATCGAGATGACCTATCTCAAACCGGACGACACGCGCAGCAAGAGAACGATCCTGCCGCTCGACGTGGGAACAGCCTCGTATCGAGGCAAGGACTTCCTCGGGATGCGGGCGTACTGCCTGCTGCGACACGATGAGCGGATGTTTCGGGTGGACCGCATCCTGAAGCTCGCTGCCGTCGATGATCGGGTGGAGGAAAATCAACGTGGATACCGACAATCGTCCGATTGAGCAGGCGCGTTGCGGAGTTCTCGAAGGACCGGGCGCACGACTGGAGTCGGACACTGGGCTGCTACGTCGGCGTGGCGCCCGAATATGAGGATGAGGACTTCGACTTCGAGAAGACGATGCGGTCAATCCACATCGACCTCAAGAAATTGAATGAATACGCCGCCAGACTGGCCGCGCAGATCGCCCGGAATTTCGAGGAGTTGGGCGTGTAAAGACAATTTCACGGGGGTGGGCCTCACGTGGCCGTGCCGACGCCACGGAAGGGTCGAACGAGATCAAGCCGTAGTCGCAAGCCAGGCCATCGCGGTCTTCAGCGGCGTGGCGGTCGTCTCCCTGGAAAGCGGAAACTCCTCATCTCCAGGGTAAACGAGTATCCGGTTCTCCGCGCCCAGATCGTTTGCGGCCAGTTCAAAGCCGCGGCTTGTGCGAGGCGCCGAGGACCGCTTGATCTGGATGGCCCATAGCTGCTGATTTGGCAGTTGCAGAAGCAGATCGATCTCGGCGCCTGCCCGGGTGCGGTAGAACCAGGGGGTTGTCCCGAAGGGCGCGGCCGAGATCAGATTCTCGATCGCAAAGCCCTCCCAGCTTTGCCCGGCGACAGGATGCGAAAGCACATCGTCGAATGTCGCCAACCCAAGGAGCGTGTGTACCAAGCCGCTGTCGCGGATGTACACCTTCGGCGCTTTCACCAGCCGCTTGCCGACGTTGGCGAAGAATGGAGACAGCCTGCGCAGCAGCATGAGGTCAGCGAGCAGGTCCACGTAGCGTTTGATGGACGGTGCAGAGACATCCATGCTGGCGGCAAACCGGGAGGCGTTGAACATGCCGCCCTGACGATGAGCGAGCATGGTCCAGAAGCGGCGTAGCGTCTCGGCCGGCACGCGGATGCCGAACTGCGGAACGTCGCGCTCCAGATAGGCGCGGAGGAAACCAAGCCTCCAGCGGGCGCTGGCGGCATCTGTCCTTGCGAGGAAGGATTCCGGAAACCCCCCGCGTATCCAGAGCCTGTCGCTGTCCGGATCTGTCTCGAGGGCGTCGAGACCGGGCAACTCCGCGTAGATCAGGCGCCCGGCCAACGACTCCGCCGTTTGACGCAGAAGAACCTGCGATGCCGAGCCGAGCAGCAGAAACTGTCCGAAGCGAACGCCCTGCCGGCGTCGCCGGTCGATTTGCCCCCGCAGCACTTCGAACAAGCCGGGGATGCGCTGGATCTCGTCGAGAATTACAAGCTGGCCTGTAAAGCGTTCGAGGTAGGCGCCCGGATCGGCAAGCCGTGCGGCATGGGCGGGATTTTCAAGGTCGAGGTAGGTGCTGTCCGGCACCTTGTCCGCGATGCCCAGGGCCAGAGTGGTCTTGCCGACCTGGCGCGGCCCCAAAAGCGCCACTGCCGGGGCTTCGCTCAAGCCAAGAAGGATTTCCTGTTCGGCACGACGGCGAATCATCCTTGCTATTCTAAAGCCTGCCGTTAAATCAGCAAGGCATAATCGCCGGAGCAGCTATCGATTGCATGCAGTGGACCGGGGGACAGCCAAGATCGGCACACTATGCACATACTGGCAAGCCATGGCTGGCACGTGCGCGCTGCCACCGTGGTTGTCGCGGTAATGGAAATTCCGTTTGCCCGCCCCGCGGCCGTGTGCAACAATTCGGCGCCCGAACGCGCAACGGAACATGGCCAAAGAAGACGCAATCCAGATGGAAGGTATGGTCACCGAGACCTTGCCGAACACGACCTTCAGGGTCGAGCTGGAGAATGGCCACCTCATCACGGCCCACATCTCGGGCAAGATGCGCAAGAATTACATTCGGATCCTCAAGGGCGACAAGGTCACCGTCGAGCTGACACCCTACGACCTGAGCAAGGGCCGTATCGTCTACCGATCCCGCTGAACCGCGTTGCCCGTTGAAGTTCGCCGCTAAAGCCCGGCGCGCCGGGCCGAAGCACCACGCAATAATTGTCGGCACGCCCCCCGCAGCGGCACGGGACCGTCGCCAGCTCGCTCGCCTCCCCTGCCCGGCGGCAAAGTCCGGTCCGCCTCGGCCGACCGGTCCGGACATAGGCTATTGGATGTGTTCGAGCTCGGGTGTGACGGGCTCCGGCATCAGCAGCAGGCCATCGCCGTCGGTATCGACATCGACGCGCAGGTGGCCGCCGTCGCTGAGCCTGCCGAACAGCAGTTCCTCGGCGAGCGGCCGCTTGATGTGTTCCTGTATGACGCGGGCCATCGGCCGCGCGCCCATTTTCTCGTCGTAGCCCCGTGCTGCGATCCAACGCCTGGCGGCGGGCTCGAGCTCGATCGTGACGTTGTTGTTCTCGAGCTGGGCTTCGAGTTCGACGATGAGCTTGTCGACGACGCGCGCGACCGACTTCTCATCGAGCGGATCGAACTGGATGATCGCGTCGAGCCGGTTGCGAAACTCCGGCGAGAAGAGCTTCTTGACCACTTCCATCGCATCGGAGGAGTGATCCTGGAGCGTGAACCCCACCGATGCCCGGCTCATCTCCTGCGCGCCCGCGTTCGTCGTCATGACGATCGTGACATTGCGGAAATCGGCCTTGCGGCCGTTGTTGTCGGTCAGCGTGCCGTGGTCCATGACCTGCAGCAGCAGGTTGAAGACTTCCGGGTGAGCCTTCTCGATCTCGTCGAAGAGCAGCACGCTGTGCGGATGCTTCGTGATCGCCTCGGTCAGCAGGCCGCCCTGATCAAAGCCGACGTAGCCCGGCGGCGCACCGATTAGCCGCGACACCGTATGGCGCTCCATGTATTCGGACATGTCGAATCGCACGAGCTCGACGCCCGTGATCAGCGCGAGCTGCCGCGTGACTTCGGTCTTGCCGACGCCGGTGGGACCTGAGAACAGGAACGAGCCGACCGGCCGCTCTTCGTCGCCAAGACCCGAGCGCGCCATCTTGATGGCCGAAGCGAGCGCATCGATCGCGCGGTCCTGACCGAAAATCACGAGCTTCAGGTCGCGTTCGAGACTCTGCAGCACATCGCGGTCGGAAGCCGATACGTTCTTGGGCGGAATCCGCGCCATTTTTGCGACGATGTTCTCGATCAGCTCGACGTTGACGATGTCGGGCCTGCGGTCCGCCGGCTGCAGTCGGCAGTTCGCCCCCGCCTCGTCGATCACGTCGATGGCCTTGTCGGGCAACTGCCGGTCGTTGACATGGCGACTTGCGAGCTCGGCTGCTACAGTCAACGCATCATCCTCGTAGGCGATGCCGTGATGCTCCTCGAAACGGCTCCTGAGGCCGCGCAGGATGTCGATGGTCTCCTCGACCGTGGGCTCCGTAACGTCGATCTTCTGGAAACGCCTGGCGAGCGCGTGATCCTTCTCGAAGATGCCGCGAAACTCCGAATAGGTCGTGGAGCCGATGCAGCGCAACTCGCCGTTTGCAAGCACGGGCTTGATCAGGTTGGATGCGTCCATCACGCCGCCGGACGCCGCGCCCGCGCCGATGACGGTGTGGATCTCGTCGATGAAGAGAATTGCGCCCGGCAGCTTCTTGAGTTCCGCAACGACGCCCTTCAGCCGCTTCTCGAAATCGCCTCGATACTTGGTGCCGGCGATCAGCGAGCCCATGTCGAGCGCGTAGATCGTGGCGTCGCCGAGCACCTCGGGCGCGTCGCCCTCGACGATGAGCCGCGCAAGCCCTTCGGCGAGCGCCGTCTTGCCGACGCCTGCTTCGCCGACGAACAGCGGATTGTTCTTGCGCCGCCGGCACAGGATCTGCACGGTCCGCTCGATCTCGTGTTCCCTGCCGATCAGCGGATCGATGTCGCCGCGCTCGGCGCGCTCGTTGAGATTGCTCGTGAACCGCTCGAGCGGCCCCGGCTCCGGCGCCCCGCGTTCCACCTCGACGCGATCGCCCTCGGAGGGCTCCGGAGCAGCCTCGCGCAGCTTCGATACACCGTGCGACACAAAATGAGTCACATCGAGGCGCGTGACGTCCTGCTCGCCAAGCAGATAGACGGCCTGCGACTGCTTTTCGTTGAATATCGCAACGAGCACGTTGGACGGAGTAACTTCCTCGCGGCCGCTCGACTGGACATGGAAGATGGCGCGCTGCAGGACCCGCTGGAACCCGAGCGTCGGCTGAACTTCCGTATCGTCCTGCTCCGCGGAGCGGAACCGTGGCGTGGAGTCGGCAATGAACTCCTTGAGATCGGTGTTTAACCGGTCGATATCGGCGCCGCATTCCCTGAGGATGTCAACCACTTCCGGCGTATCGAGCAGCGCGAGCAGCAGATGCTCGACGGTGATGAACTCGTGGCATTCCTCGCGTGCCCGCTGAAATGCCTCGTTCAGGCTGAATTCGAGTTCACGCGACAACATCAGTTCTCTTCCATCGTGCAAAGCAGCGGGTGCTGGTGCTGCTGCGCCAGGCCGGTGACCTGGGCGACCTTGGTCTCGGCAATTTCGTAAGTGTACACGCCGCAGACTCCCTTGCCCTTCGTATGCACCTCCAGCATGATCCTGGTCGCGGTATTTCGCTCCAGTCCGAACACGTTCTGCAACACCTGCACGACGAATTCCATCGGTGTGTAGTCGTCATTGAGTAGAATAACGCGATATAGCGACGGGCGTTTAAGGCGCGGCGGCGCCTCTTCGGTTACGGTTCCGAAGTCGCCCTCGCCAGGTTGCCGTGTGGGATCGGCCATTGCTGGCATTCTATTGATCTTGGCGGGCCAATAAAACGGCCCCGCACATGCCGCGACACGAGATGTCCGCCGACGGCGCGGTCCCACGCGGTTCGGTAACTTGTTTGATGCATCCGACGTAACTTACGATGCGAAGCTGGACCAGGAGTCTGCGGCGCAGGCGCCTGGAGCCTGGTAGCCCGTGGCAGAGCCCCGCGTCGCATCGAGACTGTCGAAGGACACACTGATGGATGTCGCGAATCGACTTGCCCGCTTGCAGGAGCGAACGCCGGAGCAGTGGCTGGGAGCCGCGAACACGGTCCTCCCTGCAGCCGCAACCGTGATCCTCCTCGTTGTATTTGCCTGGCGTGTCGCCGACCTGACCTGGAGCATCGTGCCCGGCGAGCGAGCGGACGCCCCCTTTCCCGACGTCACGGCGTTCGTGCCGGCGACAGGGACGGCCAACCCGATTCCGCCGGTCACGCTCGACGTACTCAGCGAAGCGCATCTCTTCGGCGAACCGGCGCTGCCGCCGGCCGACGCAGAAGCGAGCGCCGCGGCAGCGGCCGCCGCAGTCGCTGCGGCGGACGCCCCGGACACGACGCTCAATCTGGTCCTTGCCGGCGTCGTCGCACGCGAACCCGGCAGCCAACCCGGCCAGGCGATCATCCTGAGCGGCAACCGGGAACAGAAGGTCTACAGCGTCGGCGAAACGATCAACGGCACCAACGGCGCGAGACTTCACTCCGTGCTCGCCGACCGGGTGCTGTTGAACCGATCCGGCCAACTTGAAGCGCTGCGGCTGCCACGCGAACTCCCTGCCCAGGCGCGGCAGCTTGCTCCGCGAATCGCCCCGCAGCCGTTGTCCGGTGGCGGAACGCCGGACAACCCCGCAACGCTTGGCCAGGTCATCGGCGCGAATGCGTCGCGCATTTCCGATGTCATCCGGATCGCACCGGCGATCGACTCCGGACAGGTCGTCGGGTTTCGCGTCAACCCGGGCGCGGACGCCGCCGCTTTCACGGCCTTGGGGCTCGAGCCCGGCGACATCGTCACCGAGGTCAACGGGACCGTCATCGACGACCCGAACCGTGGCCTGCAGGTCTTCGAGGCCCTTGGCGAAACGACGATGGCCAACGTGACGCTGTTGCGCAACGGCGCCCCGCAGGCGGTCGTCATCGATACCTCACAATTGCTGGAGATCGCGGAGTAAAGCCCATGAACCTTCCCGAAGCGATCGGTCGTCGGAATCGAAACATTGCATACGGCAGTCCGGCTGCCGGCCGCATTCGAGCGACTGCCCTCGGCGCGTTGCTCGGTCTTGCGGCTGTGCACGCCGCGCACGGCCAGGACGATCAGCAGATCATGCCGAACTATCGCGAAGCCGACATCCGGCAGGTCGTCGAAGCCGTCGGCGCGGTCACGGGCCGCAACTTTATCGTCGACCCCCGCGTGAACGCGAATGTGACGCTGCTGTCGTTCTCGCCGATGACTCCAGACACCTTCTACCAGGCGTTCCTGTCGACGCTGCAGGTGCATGGTTTCGCGGCCGTCGAAGCGGAAGATATCGTGCAGATCATTCCCGAAGCGACCTCTCGCCTGTTCGGAGGTTCCGTCGAGGAAGGCCGGGGCGCAGACATCGTCACGCGCGTCATCGAACTTGCCAATGTCGGCGCCACGGCGCTCGTGCCGATTCTCCGGCCGCTGATCCCGCAGGCAGGCAATATCGTGGCGCATACTGAGTCGAACATCCTGATCATCTCGGACCGCGCGGCGAACGTCGAAAGAATGGTCAACATCATCCGCCGCATCGATGTCTCGGGCGCGTCGGAGATCGAGGTCATTCAGCTTGAGAACGCGTCGGCAACGGAGACGGTCAGGATGCTCGACGCCCTGAACCAGGCGGCGCAGGCGGCCGGGGGGGCGCCGACGGTCCGGGCGGTCGCCGACGAGCGTACCAACAGTGTGCTGCTGAGCGGCACGCAGACCAACCGCCTGCGTTTTCGCGCATTGATCGCACATCTCGACACGCCTTCGGGCGCGGGCGGCGACACGCAGGTTCGATACCTGCGCTACGCGGACGCCGAAGAGCTGGCCGACCAACTGCAAAGCCAGTTCCGCGAGGCGGCCGAGGAACAAGGCGAAGCGGTCGGGCCGGACGCGGGCGGCGTGCGCATCTGGGCCGATCCGGGCACCAACGCACTCGTGATCGACGCACCGGCGAACACGCTGCAGGACATCAACGCCGTGATCGACAAGATCGACATCCGCCGCGCCCAGGTGCAGGTCGACGCGATCATCGTCGAGATCAGCGAAGAAGTCGCCGCGGAACTCGGCGTCACCTGGGCGCTCGACGGCAGCGCCACGAACAACGGGGTCGGCGTGACCAACTTCGGCATCGGCAGGGGCATCGTGCAGCTCGGCACTGCCGCGACAGCCGACACGCTGAACCCCGCCTCCATCGCGCAGGGCGTGACGATCGGCGTCGGCCGGTTCATGGACGCCGGCACGAACTGGGCGGCGATCATCTCGGCGCTGCAGGGCGACGCGGCGACCAACATCGTCTCGACCCCGACGATCGTGACGCTCGACAACGAAATGGCCGAAATCAACGTCGGCCAGACCGTACCCTTCCTGACCGGCTCGTTCGCGAGCACGGGGGCCGCGCAGGGTTCAGTCAATCCGTTTCAGACAATCGAGCCCCGCGACATCGGCACACGGCTTGCGATCACGCCGCAGATCAACGAAGGCTCGGGCGTCAAGCTCATGATCGAGCAGGAAACTTCGGGCATCGCGACCAACGTCACTGGGGCCGTGGACCTCGTCACAAACACGCGCACGATCATGACCTCGGTATTCGTCGAGGACGGCGAGATGCTCGTGCTCGGCGGTCTCATGGACGATCAGCTCAGGCAGGAAGAGCAGCGCGTGCCGGGTCTGGGACGCATCCCGGGGCTCAGATGGCTGTTCCGCGCCCGCAACGCCGAACGCGTCAAGACGAACCTCATGGTGTTCATCCGGCCGACAATCCTGCGCGACAGCGCCGCTGCGCGGTTCGAGACCAACGCGAAGTACCAGTACCTGCGCGACCTGCAGCTCGAAGCCGCCGAGGAACCGATCCCGTTGCTGCGTGACGAGGAGCGGCCCTTGCTGCCGGAGCTCCCGGAGGCGGCGCAACCCCCCGAAGACGGCGCCGAGGATAGCGCCGAGGACGAAAGCCAGGCCGATGGCACAGGACCCTGAGGCCGCGGCCCATGCGGCGGAACCCCGCGAGGATGCGCAGTCCAGGCGCCGGCTGCCGTTCGCGTTTGCCAAACGCCACGGCGTACTGATCCAGGACGCAAGCGACGGCCGTGCGCGGGCGATCTATCGTCCGGACGCCTCTGTGCTCAGCCTCGCCGAGGTCAGGCGCTTCGCGCGCGAGCCCGTGGACTTCGTGCCCGTGGACGAGGAGCAGTTCGACGCCCGCCTGCAGACGGCCTACGAGAGCGGCGCGGCCCGGACGATGGTCGAGGGCCTCGACGGCGAGACCGACCTGCTCGCCGTCGCCCAGCAGCTCCCCGAACCCTCGGATCTGCTCGACAGCGACGACGACGCGCCGATCATCCGCCTGATCAACGCCTTGCTGACCCAAGCGGTGCGGGACAACGCGTCGGACATCCACATCGAGCCTTACGAGAACCGGCTAACGGTCCGGTTCCGGATCGACGGCGTCCTCCAGGAAGTCCTGCGGTCGCGCCGGGCCGTCGCGCCGCTCGTCGTGTCGCGGATCAAGGTCATGTCGAAGCTCGACATCGCCGAGAAGCGGGTGCCCCAGGACGGACGCATTTCGCTGAGGATCGCCGGGCGAGCGGTCGACGTGCGCGTCTCGACGATACCGTCCGGCCACGGCGAGCGGGTCGTGCTCAGGCTCCTCGACAAGCAGGCCGGAAGGCTCGACCTCGCCGAACTCGGCATGTCCGATGCCGACCGTGAGACGATGGACGAACTCATCCACCGGCCGAACGGCATCCTGCTCGTCACGGGCCCGACCGGATCGGGCAAGACCACGACGCTTTACGCGGCGCTTGAGCGCATCAACGATCGAACGCGGAACATCCTGACCGTCGAGGACCCCGTCGAATATCACATCGACGGCATCGGCCAGACGCAGGTCAACACCAAGGTGGAAATGACGTTCGCCCGCGGCTTGCGGGCGATCCTGAGGCAGGACCCCGATGTGGTCATGGTCGGCGAGATCCGCGATCTGGAAACCGCCGCGATCGCCGTGCAGGCGAGCCTCACCGGACACCTCGTGCTCTCGACGCTGCATACGAACACCGCCGTCGGCGCGGTGACCCGGCTCAGGGACATGGGCGTCGAACCCTTCCTGCTGTCATCGAGCCTGATCGGCGTGCTCGCCCAGCGCCTCGTGCGCGTGCTCGACCCCGACAGGCGCCAGCCGTACGAGGCCAGCGAACCGGAGTGTCGGATGCTCGAAGCCGATCCGGCGCGGGCGCCGACGCTCTACCGGGCGGGCGCCGACCCCAACGCCTACAGCGGACGGACCGGAATCTATGAACTCATCGCGGTCGACCGAAGATTGCGCACGATGATTCACGACGGCGCGGGCGAACAGGCGCTCGAGCACCATGCGCGCGAGCGCGGGCCGAGCATCAGGCAGGACGGCATGCGCAAGGTGTTGGCCGGCACGACCACGCTCGAAGAGGTTCTACGGGTCACTCGCAGCGACTGATGGGCGCTTTTCAGTACGTCGCCGTCGACGCCGGCGGCAAGGAACACAAGGGCGTTGTCGAAGGCGATACGCCGCGGCACGTACGCCAACTGCTTCGGGACCGGCAACTGGTGCCGGTCGAGGTCGCGGCCGTCGAGACCGCATCCCGGAACACGAGACGCACGCCGTTGAGGCTCGGACGCGGCGGCATCGGCTCGCTCGACCTCGCTCTCGTCACGCGCCAGCTTGCAACGCTGATCAGGGCCGGACTGCCGCTCGACGAAGCGCTGCTCGCGGCGAGCGAGCAAACCGACAAGCCGCGCCTAAAGACCATCATTCTCGGTACGCGGGCGAGGGTGATCGAGGGCCATACGCTCGCTTCCGGCCTCGATGATTTTCCGCAGGCGTTTCCCGTCGTCTACCGGGCAACGGTCGCCGCCGGCGAGCAGGCCGGTCAGCTCGACGCGGTCCTCGAACGCCTCGCCGACTACACGGAATCCCGTCACAGCCTCAGGCAGAAGATCAGCCACGCCCTCGTGTACCCGATCGTGTTGACGACGCTTGCGCTTGCGATCGTGACCTTCATGCTCATCTACATCGTGCCCAAGGTCGTCGGCGTCTTCGAGACCACCGGCCAGGAGCTGCCGATCCTCACGCGCAGCCTGATTGCGCTGTCGGCGTTTCTGCAGGACTGGTGGTGGGCCTTGCTCGTCGCCTTCGCCGCGGCGGTCCTGGTGGCCGGCCGCGTGTTGCGCAGCGAGACCGCCCGCAGGCGGCTGCACTGGTGGACTCTCGCAACGCCCCTGCTCGGCCGCGTGACGCGCGGGCTCAATACGGCCCGCTTCACGAGAACGCTGTCGATCCTGACTTCGAGCGGCGTTCCCGTGCTCGAGGCGCTCAGGATCGGTGCGACGGTCGTCGGCAACCTGCCGATGCGCGACGCCGTCGAGGACGCGAGCGTGCGCGTGCGCGAAGGCGCGGCCATCGGCCGGTCTCTCGCGCAATCGAAACTGTTCCCGCCGATGAGCATCCGCCTGATCTCGAGCGGCGAGGCCAGCGGCGAACTCGACGACATGCTCGAACGGGCCGCAACCCATCAGGAAGACGAGATGGACAACCTGCTCGGGACGCTGCTCAACGTTCTCGAGCCTGCGCTGATCGTCGTCATGGGCCTCATCGTGCTCGCGATCGTCATGGCGATCCTGCTGCCGATCTTCCAGATCAACCAGCTCACCATCTGAGCCGGGCCCGAACCCCGGGCGTCAGCGGAAGTCTCTCGAACGGACCGTGAGCCGGCCCAGCAAGCGGCTTTGGTCGTGCAGCCGCTCGGCGATGATGTGCAGCACTTCGCCTTCCTTCTGGATGCGCCCTTCGACCCCGAGCAGCGCCGCACCGAGCAGCGTGCGCCGGTCGCGCTGCGCGACGTTCTCCCAGACGACGAGATTCAGATGACCCGTCTCGTCCTCGACGGTCACGAAGGTCACCCCGTCCGCGCTCGCCGGCCGTTGCCGGATGATCACAAGTCCCGCCGCGCACACTCGCGTACCGTGTTCGAGGCGGCGCACGGCTTCGGCCCCGAGTATGCCCATGGCGTCCAGGCGTTTGCGCAACAGCGCAAGGGGATGGCGTGCGAGCGTGAACCCCAGCCGGCGATAGTCCGCCATGATGTCCTCGCCTTCCGTGGGCGCCTTCAGCATCGGAATGGCTTCGGGGATGCGGGTCTGGTCGAGCAGGGGCGCCGGTTTCTCGATGCCGGCCACGGTCCAGCGGGCCCGGTGCCGATTCTTCGCAAACGGTTCGAGCGCGCCGGCAGCGGCCAGTGCACCGAGGTCCTTCGCATCGAGCTTCGCCCGCCGTGCCATATCCTCCACGTCGGCGAATTCGCACTGCGCGCGGGCCTCGACCAGCCGCTGGCTGCCTTGTGAGGAAAGCCCCTTGACGACGCGCAGACCGAGACGAATCGCCGGTCCGCCGCGGTCGTCGGGCTCCAGGGACGAGTCCCGCAAGCTCCGGGTGACGGCGACCGGCCTGACCTCCACGTCCTGCTCTCGGGCCGCACGCAGCAGTTGCGCCGGGGCGTAGAACCCCATCGGCTGGCTGTTGAGCAGCGCACAGAAAAAGACGGCCGGCTCATGACACTTGAGCCACGCTGAAACGTAGGCCAGCAGCGCGAAGCTCGCGGCGTGCGACTCGGGAAACCCGTATTCGCCGAAGCCCCTGATCTGATTGAAGATCCGCTCGGCAAACTCGCGGCGATAACCGCGCGCGAGCATACCCTGGATCAGCCGCTCCTCCATGGGTTGGAGATCGCCGCGGCGGCGCCAGGCGGCCATCGCGCGGCGCAACTGGTCGGCCTCGCCCGGAGTGAAACCGGCAGCGACGATCGCAAGCTGCATGACCTGCTCCTGGAAGATCGGCACCCCCAGGGTGCGTTCGAGCACCTTGCGCACGTCTTCGCTCGGATAGCTCACGGGCTCCTCGCCGTTGCGGCGCCTGAGATAGGGATGGACCATGTCGCCCTGGATGGGGCCCGGCCGAATGATCGCGACCTCGATGACGAGATCGTAGTAGCAGCGGGGCCTGAGCCTCGGCAGCATCGCCATCTGTGCGCGGGACTCGATCTGAAAGACGCCCACGGTGTCGGCCCTTGAGATCATCCGGTATACCTCGGAATCCTCGGCCGGGATGCTGTCCATCGAGAACTCGCGTCCGTAGAACGCCCTGATGAGTTCGAAACTCTTCCTGATCGCGCTCAGCATCCCGAGTCCGAGAATGTCGACCTTCAGGAGCCCGAGCTCCTCGAGATCGTCCTTGTCCCACTGAATCACCGTGCGCTCCGGCATGGCCGCATTCTCGATCGGCACGAGCTCGCACAAGGGACGTTCGGAAATCACGAAACCGCCGACGTGCTGGGACAGATGCCGCGGGAAACCGAGCAGGGATTCGACGAGGCCCAGCAGACGGCGAACCCTGGGGCTCGCGGGGTCGAGACCCGATTCGGCCACGCGTTCGGCGTCGACCTGCCTGCGGTCCCACCAGTGCAGGGATCTCGCGAGCGCGTCGAGTTCGTCTGCGTCGAAACCGAGCGCCTTGCCGACGTCGCGGATCGCGCTCTTCGGCCGGTAGGTGATTACCGTTGCGGCCAGGGCCGCACGCTCGCGGGAATACTTTGCGTAGATGTACTGGATGATCTCCTCCCTGCGCTCGTGCTCGAAATCGACGTCTATATCGGGAGGTTCGTTGCGTTCCCTTGAAATGAACCGCTCCATGAGCATTTCCATCCGCGCCGGATCGACCTCGGTGATCCCGAGGCAGAAACAGACCGCGGAGTTCGCGGCCGACCCCCTGCCCTGACACAGAATCCCTTCCTCGCGGGCGAAGCGCACGATGTCGTGAACGGTCAGGAAATACGGTTCGTACCTGAGCTCCTCGATGAGCCCGAGCTCATGCTCCACGAGTCTCTTCACCTTCTCCGGCACGCCTTCCGGCCAGCGCTGCCGCGCGCCTGCCTCGGTCAGGATGCGCAGATGGCTCGTCGGAGTCCGGCCCTCGGGCACGAGTTCGCCGGGGTATTCGTAGCGCAGCTCGTCGAGCGAGAAGTCGATGCGCTCGAGTATCGAGAGCGTCTCGTTCAGGAGCTCCCGCGGATAGATCCGGGCAAGCTCGTCCAGCGGCCTGAGCACGCGCTCGGCGTTCGGATGCAGCGCAAAGCCCAATCGCCTGACGGGCTTGCCGAGCCGGATGGCCGTCAGCGTGTCCTGCAGCATTCGGCGCTTGCGGCTGTGCATGTGCACGTTGCCGCTGGCCACCATGGGCAAGCCGAACCGCTTCGCGCTTGCGCGGCAGGCATCTAGCGTTTGCCGCTTGCGGCCATCGGACAGCAGTTCCACCGCGAGCCACAGGCGGTCGGCGAAGCGCTCCCTGAGCCAGGCGCCGTCCCCGTCATTCCGGGAGGCCCGGGCCAGCCAGAGCAGCAGGCACTGTGAGGGCTCAAGGTGACGGGCCAGATCTTCCCGGCCGATTCGATACTCTCCCTTGGCGACCGCCCTGCGCGCAAAGCCGATCAACCTGCAAAGCTCGCCGTAGGCCCGGCGGTTCGGTGCGAGAACGACCAGCTTCAGGTGCTCCTCGGTCGTGAACTCGCTGCCGACAACGAATTTCAACGGCAGCTCCCGCGCGGCCGCATGGGCGCGAACGATGCCGGCGACGGAACATTCGTCGGTCAGGGCGAGCCCCGCATAGCCAAGCTCGCCGGCCCGCTCGATGAGCTCCTGCGGGTGAGACGCTCCGCGCAGAAACGTGAAGTTGCTGAGACTATGCAGCTCCGCGTATTGCATCGAAGACACGACCGAAGACGGGCGGCAGAGGCTCCCGGATGCCCTCAGCCGAAAAGGCCATGCAGGAACCACTCACGCGTGACGCGGTCCTGGTACACCCACAGTTTCTCGCCCCGCGAAGCCGAAGCCGTGAAGTAGTCCCTTCTGACGTCCCCGCCGTCCCACCAGCCGCTTTCGATACGCTCGGGCTCAGGCCCCATTCGCAGCGGCCCCCGGCATCGGAACCGGGCGGCGCCCTGCGCAAGCGGCAACGGCGAAGGCAGCATCCACAGCGGCCGGTCGGCGAGCTTGCGCTCTTTGGCAACCTGGCGTCCGGGGTCTTTCTTCCCGGAGGATGTTTCGAGCAGCCGCCCGGTCAATCGGGTCCATCCCAACTCGGGCCTGTGTTCCGCAGCGATCTTGAAACCGCACACGCCCTCCACACCGAAACGCCCGCGCAGACGCTCGATCAGACCGGCTTTCGAAACCGATCGGCCGGCAGGCTGGCCTCTCTCCCCGAAGAGCGCCGGCGATCCAGGCCGCATGGGGCTCAGGGCGCCAAGCTGCAAGCCGACCGCGATGACGGGTGCGGGCAGGACCAGGCTTTCAAGACGCGCAAGCAGCGGGTCGAGCAGCCTGTCCGCCTCATGAACCGCTTCGGTGAGATCCAGGCCGCTCACGGTCGGCGGTCGGTTCGAATGATGAAGAACGATCGCGAGCTGCCGGGCCTGCACCTGGCGGCCGCGCAAGCGGTCAACGAGGCCTTCGACCATCTTCCCGAGCGCAGCGCCCAACACTTCGCGATCGTCGGTCTCGACCGGGAAATCGAATCGTGAACTGAAGTTCCGGGGCTTCTCGAAGGCGACTCTCGGATCGGGCCGTCTTGCCAGTGCCCGGTCCAGGTCCTGCAAGTAGCGCGGGCCGACCCGGCGTGCGAATCCATCCCGGGGCAGACGCAGGCAATCGCCGATGCTGCGTACTCCCATCTCGTTCAAGAGCGTCAGGATGTTCTCGGGCCATTGCGTCACCGACAGCGGCAGCGGCCCCAGACTGCCGGCCAGGGCTCGGGTCTCGAGCACGTTCGCACCCTGCTGACGTGCCAGCCACAACGCTCCGAGAGGCGTGGGCGCCGCGCACAGATGAAAGGAGAAGCGGCGGGAGGCGATTTCCGTTGCCAATTTCCGTTCGACGGCCTGAAGGCCTCCGAACAGCTCCAGGCTCCCCCGCACCTCGAGCAGCAGGCTGTCCGGCGGCGCGAGACAGACCAGCGGCGTGATCCGGTCGCACCAGACCGCCAACGGCTCAAGATCCTGCCGCGCCTCCGGGTCCGCCAGACGGACGGCGACCCACAAGCGCTCCTCCCGCCTCGCCGTAGTGCCCGGCGCGGCGCGCGGCGCCGGCTCCCGAGACAAGTGTGCTAACGGCTGGAGCATGAGACCTCACCGTCAGGCCGGTCTCTCGAGCACGACCGTCCCGGGCCGGGTACCGCGGCACTTGATTATTTCGACCCGGATAACGGCATCCGCTGCACACAGCCTCAGTCTCAGCGCGGCAGGGGAACTGCGCCGCAACGTGGCGCCCGGACGAAAAAGTACCGTCCAGCAGGCGTTTTCTTCCGCGCCGAGCTGCAAACGGCGCAAAGCCTTGTCATTTGCCGATTCGAGCCAGGCCAGTACGGCGGCACAGGAGCCCGAACGCAGTGCCTGCTCGACCGCCCATAGCACATTGTGTCCGGCATCGCTCCCGGAACGACCCTTTTCCGGCGCATCGTTTCCAGCGGCCGACGGATGCACCAGGAGCAGCCGGTCCAGCTCGATCCCGGAGCGCTCAAGCGCCGGGGCATATGGAACGAACGGCGGATCGACCCAGACGATCCAATGCCCGGGGTTGCCTGTACCGACACTCAGAAAGGCCAGGGCTGGCATCAACAGGCTCAGTTCACCGATGCCATAACGGTCGGGAACGATTTCCGTCAGGGCATCCCGAGGCCAGCCGCCGCCCGGGAGATAGCGGTCGAGTTCGGCGAAACCTGTCGGCAGCGTCCGGCAGGCAGCATGGCCGCCCCGGCCCCTCCAGATCCTCCGATGCAGTATGAGTTCGTCGACGCTCATCGGATCCGCATCGAATTGCGGACCACGCCGACGACCACCCCCTCTATCGTGAAATGCCGTTCCCTCAAGTCGACTTCGATCGGTTCGAACTCGGGGTTTTCGGGCAGGAGCCACACCCGATGCCCTTCCTGCCGGTAACGCTTGACCGTGACTTCGTCCTCCAGGCGCGCCACGATGATCTGCCGGTTGCGGACTTCAGGCGTGCGGTGAACCGCGACCAGGTCGCCATCCAGGATGCCCGCATCCTTCATGCTCATGCCGTGTACCCGGAGCAGGAAATGCGGCGGCGTATCGAAAAGATCGGTGTCGATTCGATAGCGAGCCTCGATATGCTCCTCGGCCAACACCGGCTCGCCGGCCGCCACCCGCCCGACGAGCGGCAAGCCCGACGTCTCCCGGGGCGCACCTTCCCGAAACGCATCCTTGAACCTGATTCCGCGTGACTTGCCTCTGAGAAGTTCGATGACGCCCTTGCGTTCGAGCGCCCGCAGATGCTCCTCGGCAGCGTTCACCGAGCGGAACTTCAGTGCCCCGGCGATCTCGGCACGCGTGGGCGGCATGCCCGTCTCACGGATAACCTTTTGAATAAGAATAATTATTTCCCTTTGTCTCGGGGTCAGTTCGCGCATTGTACAGACCTGAATTAATATACAGACTGATAATATATACATATATGGAGAGGATCAAGGACAAACCTGGAGCGATATCCGGCTTTGCGCTCGCGTCGGGCCGGAAACGATCAGGCGCAGTCCGGTCGAAACAACACGACAGACGGGCCATTCGGCCTCAATCGATCCACATTTCTTCAATTGCAGTAGAGCCCGACTTCGGGAATAATTGCGGCACTTTTAGGGCTCCAGTCTCAGGGGAAAAATCAATGACCATGAAACTCCGTAACGCTCTGCCGGCGGCAGCGTTTGCATGCGGCATCGCATTGCTAAGCGGCTGTGCGAACACCGACGCTCTTGAACAGGAGATGAACACGGCCATCGCGGCTGCTCAAACCGCGGCCGAGGCCGCGCAGAGTGCCGCGAACGAGGCGAGACAGCTCGCTACTGCGGCTCAGAGCACCGCAAACGAGGCCCTTGAAGATGCCCAGGAAGCCCAGGCCGGCGTCGAAGCGACCAATCAAAGATTGGACCGCATGGCGGAAGAAGGCGTACTGAAGTAACCCTTCCTGGAACCTGACGCGGCGCTCTTGGGCCGCAGCCGGGTAAACCCGGCAAATCAGATTACCTGAAGCCGCCGACCACCTTCGGCGGCTTTTCAGTGTGCGCGTGCAACCGCGCCGTCGGCCCCGGCGGCCGCTGACGCAACCGCTTGCGGAACACCGCGGGCCGCTTCCATCACGAGTTCGGCGGAACGCCAGTCGAGTTGCGCACCGCGTTCCTCCGTGACCTCGATATAGGCGCGCGTGAGATCCGTCGCGCTCCACTGCCCCGCGGTGAACTCCTCATCGAGGGGCGGATGCGCTTCGAGATACAGGCCTTCCTCGCCCCAGCCGAACTTGAACGGCTGATTGACGAGCTGCACCGGCACACCCAACGCCACCACCGGGAACAAGGCTTCGATATCCTCGGGGAACATGCGGATGCAGCCATGCGTGACGCGCATCCCGACACCGGCGGGCATATTGGTACCGTGAATGAGATAGCCCGGGATGCCCAGGCGCAATGCGAAATCGCCGAGCGGGTTATCCGGCCCCGGCGGCACCACGGCCGGCAGGAAATCGTTCCGCGCGGCGTGCTCGTCGCGGATCGATTGCGGCGGGTACCAGGTCGGATTCTCGGTCTTCGCAACCACGCTCGTGCGGCCGAGCGGCGTACGCCAATCCTGGCGTCCGATGCTGATCGGGTGCGTGATGACCGTCTCCTCATCGGGGAAGTAGTAAAGCCTGAGTTCCGGAACGTTGATCACGATTCCGCTGCGCTCGGCCCGCGGCAGCACGAACTGCGTCGGCAGCACGATCTCGGTGCCCTCTCCCGGCAACCACGGATCGACGTCCGGGTTGGCACGGCGCAGTTCCTCGTAGCCTACGTTGTAGCGGCGCGCGAGCCTCACGAAGGTGTCTTCGTAACGCGCCTCGATGATCCGGACCGAGCCCACGACGTCGCGGTCCCGTGACAGAGCGAACTCCGCGGCCCCGGCGCCGGAAGTTCCGGCAAAAAAACCAGTCAGCAGCAGAATGCTTCGGGTCGTCCCGGACAACGCCCCGCCTGTCCCCCCGATCACGTTGAATATGGTGTTCATCTTGCCCACCGCTACACGCACACGGGGGACTAGTATCGCACGAGACTCGCTCCCCAGGTAAATCCCCCGCCGAAGGCTTCGAGCAACAACAGGTCGCCGCGCTTGATGCGGCCGTCCCGGATCGCCGTGTCGAGCGCCATCGGAACCGATGCCGCCGAAGTGTTTCCGTGCTCCTGAATCGTGAGGATGACACGCTCCATCGGCATCCTCAGACGCTTTGCCATCGCCTGAATGATGCGGATGTTTGCCTGGTGCGGAATGAGCCAGTCGATCTCACCCTTCTCGAGGCCGTTCTTCTGAAGAACCTCGTCCACCATGCCGCCGAGCGTCTTCACGGCGACCTTGAACACCTCGTTCCCCTTCATGCGCAGCGCGGCGCCCTCCCCGTCCCTGGCGACCACGGATACGCCATTGGTCGCGTACAGAAGGTCCCGGTAGCGCCCGTCGGCACCGAGGTTCGAATACATGATGCCGGGCGCCTCAGCCTGTTCCAGCACCACCGCGCCCGCACCGTCACCGAAGAGCACGCAGG
>JAQAJI010000005.1:39928-46033 GCA_028278665.1 Candidatus Rariloculus versatilis | reverse complement strand
CTTGGCCTGGCCGCCGCGCACGAACTGGTCCGCAACCCCGAGGGCGTAGAGAAAGCCGCTGCAGGCCGCTTCCAGGCTGAACGCCGGAGTACCGTGAATACCGAGCCGCTCCTGCAGGAGACAACCGACGTTGGGAAAGATCAGGTCGGGCGTTGTCGTACCCACGAGGATGAAATCGATGTCGCCGGGCTCGATGCCGGCGTCGTCGATCGCTGCAAGCGACGCTGAATACGCCAGATCGCTCGTGAACTCGTCGTCTGCTACGACGTGCCGACGCTCGATGCCGGTACGCGTACGGATCCACTCATCGCTCGTATCGACCATGGCTGCGAGTTCGAAGTTGGTCAGCACGCGTTCCGGGAGGTACCTGCCTGTGCCTGTTATGCGCGAATACATTCTCTTGACTGCCTGTCGAGCAACTCGCCGATCTTGAACGGCACCCCCTTGCGTGCCTCGACGATCGCAGTCTGAACGGCCGTCTCGAACGCAATTTGGTCGGCTCCACCGTGGCTCTTGAGCACGATCCCATTGAGGCCGACAAGACTCGCGCCATTGTAGAGGCGGGGATCGAGTCTCGCACGCAGCGCGTCGAGCGCAGAATTCGCGGCAACGCCCTGCAGTCTGCGCAAACTGCTGCGATTGAATTCCTGTCTGAGGAACGAACCGATCAACCCGGCCACGCCCTCCATCGTCTTGATCGCCACATTGCCGACGAGCCCGTCGCTGACGACGACATCGACATCCGCATGGAAAATCCCGTCGCCTTCGACGAAACCCAGGTAGTTCAGGCCGCTTTGGCTCAGCAGGTTGCCGGCCTCGCGGATGACCTCATTGCCCTTGATGTCCTCCTGTCCGACATTGAGCAGCCCGACGCGCGGCCGCTCGACATCGAGGATGCCCGAGGCAATGACCGATCCCATAAGCGCGAACTGCAACAGGTGCTCGGCCGTACAGCCGACGTTGGCGCCGATGTCGAGCATGAAGGTCGGGGACTTCAGCCCCGGCACCGCCGAGATGATCGCGGGCCGGTCAATTCCGGGCAACGTCTTGAGGACGTATCTGGCGGTCGCCATGAGCGCGCCGGTATTGCCCGAGCTTACGCAGGCCTGCGCTTCGGTGGACTTTACGAGTTCGATCGCGACGCGCAAGGAGGAGCGCTTCTTGCGGCGCAGCGCTTCGCCCGGATGCTCGTCCATCCCGACCACTTCGGTCGCCGTGCGGTAGCGCAGCCGATTGCCGTATTTGCCGTCCGTCTGCGCCTTGACCTCTTCGAGAACGTCGGCGAGACCAACAAGTATCAAATTGACGGAATCGTCTTTTTCGAGCGTCGCGAGCGCGGCCGGCACGACAACCGCGGGACCGCGGTCGCCGCCCATCGCGTCAAGGGCGATTGTTACCTTGCGGCTCATCTGGCAGCCCGTGAAAGGTGGCTCAGGAAGTAAACCGGGCGCTGCGCGCCACGGCTGAGGCAGGCTGCCTGCCTACTCTTCGTCGGTGTCCCGAGGCACCTCGAAGACGCGTTTGCCCCGGTAGAATCCGTCCGCCGTCACATGATGCCGTACGTGGGTCTCCCCGGTCGCCGCGTCGACGGCCAGCGTGCGACTCTTGAGCGCGTCGTGGGATCGGCGCATGTCGCGCTTGGACCGCGTCTTACGTCTTTTCTGTACAGCCATTGCTCATGTTCTCCTCAGTGTTTCTTCGGCGCCGTGCAGTCCAGAGTCCATGCTTCGTTCATCGAAGCTTCGCTGTGCTGACGCACCAGGCCGCCGCATTCGTCCACTCGTGCATGTCGCGGCGTTAGCGGCAACGACACGATCAACTCGTCTTCGATGAGCCGTGCGGGCATCATCCGATCGCCTTCCAGCACGACCGGTTCATAAGCTTCAGGCAATCGCGCCGCCATGGATGCAGTCTCCACCAATCCCAGCTCGGCCCGCGCCTGCACCGCGTGCAGCATCGGTTCCAGGCAACGCTGGCATACCAATGCAAGCGTCGCATCACACTCAAGCTCCACGATCACCCAGGCTCCGCCGTGTTTCGCGAAACGCAGCTTCGCTGTCACACTGCCGTCGTGTGCATGTAGCATGTCGCAGAGCCGCGCAAGCCGCTTGAGTTCGATTTCGCCGCTCAGCTCGGTCTGCCGCTCCGCCAGCACGTCCAGCCACGAGAAGCTGTACCAGGTGTGCAGCGATCCGGGCATGGGCGGCCTATGGTAAGTAGTAGGCTTATCAAGGTCAAAATCATTGGGCCGACGGATACGATACCGACCGATCATGCGCAAACTGATCCTGGCATCAACTTCCCCATACCGGAAACTCCTGCTTGAGCGGCTCGAACTTGCATTTGACGTCATTGCACCTGATGTCCCGGAGACGGCCGAACCCGGCGAGGCACCGCACGCACTCGCCGCGCGGCTCGCTGCCGAGAAGGCGGGCGCGGTGTACGCTCCCGACGCGATCGTCATAGGTTCCGATCAGGTCGCTTCGATCGACGGCGAAGTGTTGAGGAAGCCCGGAACGCACGACGTTGCGGTCAGGCAGCTTGCGGCCTGCCAGGGCCGGTTGGCGGTGTTCGACACGGCCGCGGTCATCGTCGACAACAGGTCCGCACGCCGCTGGCAGACGACGGACACAACGGAAGTCGAGTTCGCCGAACTCGATGAAAGCGTGCTCGATGCCTATCTGCGCCGCGAGCAGCCGTATGACTGCGCCGGCGGCTTCAAGGCCGAGGGCCTCGGGATTTCGCTCTTCAGGCGCATCCGGTCGGACGATCCCACCGCGCTGCTCGGACTGCCGCTGATCTGGGTGGCGGCGACGCTCAGGCAGGCGGGCCTCGACCCGCTGTGCGCAGCCGGCATTGACCCGAAGAACACGCTTTGATCGGTGCGCCACAGCCCGGGATCGGGCTCTCGGGACGTGTCAGGCGGCCATCACCATCGCGAAGCCGTCGATCCGTAAGCGCAGGACAAGCCGACCGCGCCGAACGGTCATGGTCGAGGTCTTGCCGGGACCAAATCCCGGCAGCACGGGCGATAGCGGCTTTGTTATAGTCCCCGCTCGAATACTACGAGATCCGCAAGGTGTGCTGCGAGCCAGACGCGAGTCGGCGATGACGGAGTAACAAGGACTTTGCCGGGAGGGGTACAGTGGCAGATCACAAGCCGGTTCAGGCCGACTACGACCTTCGCACACGAGCGTTGGTCTCGGTGTTGACCAGAAAGGGCCTTGTCGACCCGGAATCCATGGACGCCGTTGTCGAGTATCACGAGAGTCAGGTCGGGCCGCATGTCGGCGCCGGCCTTGTCGCAAGGAGCTGGGTGGACCCGGACTATCGTCGCCGGCTGCTCGCCGACGCAAGAGCCGTCGCGCGCGAGGAAAACCTGACGGGGTTTCAATCCACGGATCTGGTCGCCGTGGCGAATACGCCATCGGTGCACAATCTGGTTGTCTGCACGCTGTGTTCCTGCTATCCATGGTCCCTCCTCGGTCTTCCCCCGACCTGGTACAAGGATTCGGCGTACCGGGCGCGAGCGGTGATCGAGCCCCGAAACGTATTGCGCGAATTCGGGCTCGACCTCGATGACGAAGTCGAAGTCAGGGTTTGGGACAGTACGGCAGAGGTTCGCTATCTGGTCATCCCACAGCGCCCTGCGGGTACTGAGGGCATGGCTGTCGAAGAGCTGGCGGCCCTGATAACGCGGGATTCGATGATTGGTGCCGAGACGCTTGCGGCACGTGGCCAGCAATGAACGGCGTACACGATCTGGGTGGCATGGACGGATTCACGCTGCCGCAGCGCGAGGAGAATGAAGGACCGATCCTCACCGAAGAGTGGCAGCGACTGCTCTGGGGGCTGGTCTGGTCGATGCGCGTGCCCGGCGTATCCCGCGGCGGGCGTGCAGCGATGGAGCAGTCCATTCCGCCGGCGCTTTATCTAGGCATGCCGTATTACGCGCGATGGCTCCATCGTGCCGAACAGTCGGTGCTCGAGAGTGGTCTTGTTACTGTCGCGGAACTCGACAATCCCGATGGTCCTCTCTCGATGCCCGATATTCCGAACTTCGAGCCGCCCGGACCGGAAATCATCGTCAACGGATTTCTCGCTGCAGACTTTTCCGCGGAGATGGACGTGGACTTGCCGTCCCGGTTCTCCATCGGTGACGCGGTGATCGCCAGAAACGACCATCCGGTGGGACACACTCGAGCACCCCGTTATGTTCGCGGGCGCAGGGGCACGATTCACCGTGATCACGGGGTGCATGAGTTTCAGGATCAGCTGCCGCCAGGGGTCGAACGAGAGATGCAGCATTTGTATTCGGTGATGTTCACCGGCCAGGAGCTGTGGGGCAGCCGCGGCGGCTCCAGAGACCGAATCTACGTTGATCTTTGGGACGATCATCTCGAATCGGTGGCGTAAACGGTCAAGATGGGCGATCCGGACAAGCTTGCACAACTTTCGCTGCTGTCGCGCGACGAAACGGGCCCGCCATTCGGGGAACCGTGGCAGGCGCAGGCCTTTGCCGCTGTCGTGGAGCTCATCGAGTCCGGTCGCCTCACACAGGAAGAGTGGTCGCAACGGCTGTCCGTCGAACTCAAGGCCGCTGAAAGCCGAGGCGAATACGACACGGGCGAGCGATACTACGTCCACTGGTTGGCGGCGCTTGAACGCTTCGCTGTCGACAAGGAGATTACGGCATGGAACGAGTTGGCCGAGGAGCGGGAAGAAACCCGCATGAATGACCATCATCGGCGGGACGAGCAACTGAAATCTTCTTGACGGGGATTGGCTGTCTCCTTGACACGGCATCGTCAATGCTCGCATTCGCCGGCGACAACGCGGCGGATTCCGTCATCACCCAATGTGCACGCCAGGTGCCGGAGAGAGAAATGAGCACTGTTTTGAAACGTTACTCGAGTCAGTTCGTTTTGTTTTTTCTTTTGTCCCCGGCCGCACAGGCTACGGAAGTGGAGGTTCTGTTCAGTCAGGAACTGCTGGACATCCAGGGCAAGTCAGGCCAGATGCTTACCGTGACATACGCACCCGGAGAGGCCTCCGGGCAACATCGTCACAACGCACATACCTTTGTCTACGTGCTTGAAGGCAGTGTCGTCATGCAGGTCAGGGGAGGCGAAGAGGTCACCTTGTCGGCGGGACAGACCTTCTATGAAAACCCGGATGACATCCATAGCGTCTCAAGAAACGCCAGTGACACCGAGCCTGCGAAAATACTCGTTTTCTTTGTCAAGGAAACCGATGCGCCGGTCACCGTACCGGTTGAGTGAGTCACGCCGCAAAAGGCTTCTGCCGGTGTGGGTTGTTTATGCCGGACAAGCCATATTCCGTTGCCTGCGATAACAGTCGTCGGCCGGCCCGGATCCTACCGGCGATCATGCTGCTTTTCGCCGGTGGTGTGCAGGCGCAGCCGACAGTCGACTTCATTCCGTCCAATGCGGCGCTTAATTACGCTGCGCGGGCGTACCGGGCGATCTGGGAGGAGGACGGCGAACGCATCGTGGCCGCGCTCGAGGCCCGGACCTGTTTGCAGTTTCCAGAATCAAGCGTAACGGCCTCGGTGGCCGATGCGGTCAGTCATTCCGGCGGGCCCGACCACCCGATGCGCCTTCGCGCGAGCTACAGGACCGAGGTGAAGAAATCCACGTTGGTCCACGAACTCGGCCACCGCCACCTTTGGCAGCTGGTCGAGCGGCTGGACGGTATCGACGGGCACATGACGCTGTATCTCGTCCTCGACCGCGTGTGGGCGGACGTTTGGGGCGAGGAATTTGCCGCCAACCAGGTCCGCAACGAAGCGGACTGGGGCACTGACTATGCGGCTGCCTGGGCCTGGGCACGCTCGCTCGATCCGCAGGAGCGCACGCGGCTGTGGAACCGGCTCCTGGCCATGAACGGGTTTGCGACCGGCTGCGGTCATTTGCCTGGTGACACCGAGTGAGACCGGTGCGGTCGAGTGGCCGCTGCCAAAGACAGGGGCTGCAAGCGACGAAGCAGAGAACGAGGCGCCGTCGCCAGGAGCCTGCGCCGTAGGAATTCGCGGCTGCAAATCCGCTCTCATCCGCCCCTTCGGCCGATCGATTTCGTCAAATA
>JAQAJI010000005.1:0-39920 GCA_028278665.1 Candidatus Rariloculus versatilis | reverse complement strand
CGGCGATAGCGAATTTTCGCTTGGGGCGAAACGCCTCGCCGAAGACGGCGATTCGCGACTTCCTACGGCGCAGGCTCCTGGTTTTCCGACCGCGTGAACGGTACGAAGACGACCGGCAGGATGTCGCTGACACGGGTGGAGCCGTCCGGCGCTTTATCGAGGACCTGCAGGGACTGCGTACGGTTCTCGGCGCCGACGGGCACGACCAGCTTGCCGCCGACCGCAAGCTGATCGATCAGCGGCTGGGGGATTCGTTCGGGCGCCGCCGTGACGAGGATCGCATCGAAAGGCGCAAACTCCGGCCACCCCTGATATCCGTCGCCCACCCGCACGGTCACGTTGTCGTATCCCGACCGATCCAGCGTGCTCGCGGCCCGGAGCCCCAGTGGTTCGACGATCTCGATCGTATAAACGTGTTCGACGATCTCGGCCAGAACCGCCGCCTGGTACCCGGACCCGGTTCCGATTTCCAGAACGACGGACTCCGGACCGACCTCCGCCAGGTCCGTCATAAGAGCCACGATGTAGGGCTGGGAGATCGTCTGCCCGTCCCCGATCGGAAGAGGCCGGTTGTCGTAGGAAAACTGCCGCACGGTCTCCGGAACGAACTCATGGCGCGGGACCTTCCCCATGGCCGCCATCACGGCTTCGGCCAGCGCGGACCTGCCGGTAGCGGACCGGGTCTGGCGAACGACCCGTTCGATATCTTCGATGAGCGCGGCGCGCTGTACCGTGAACGAATCCTGAGACGACGCCAGGGATGCGCCGAGCGACAGGAAAACCAGGGTCAGAACCGTTGTGCGAAAAGCGGACACCACGTGTGGGCCTCGGAAAGCTCCGTTACCATTGTAGCGGGCCTGAGGGCGTAACCACGCCCACTGGCCAATCGCTTTGTGCCGTGGAAGAATCGAGACATGTATACAAGAAACATCTTGACTGCGGTCATCCTCGGGTCATGGCTGACGTTCGCACCGGCGCACGCTCACCACTCCTGGTCGGGAATCTACGACAGGGAGAAGCGCATCACGGTTGAGGGAGTGGTGACACAGTTCCTGGTCCAGCGCCCTCACCTCGCGCTGCTGATCGATGTTCGCAACGACGCCGGAGAAACCGAACAGTGGACCGTGGAGTGGGGCAGCCCGAGGCGGCTGCGCGAAGCGGGCTACGATGAGAGCGTGCTCAAACCCGGCGACGCGGTAATCGTCACGGGTCAGCCCGCCTGGACGCCGGGACGGAAGTCGGTGCGCATGCGCTCGCTCACGCGGCCGGACGACGGCTTCACGTTGAGCGGGCGACGGCGCCGCTGATCGAACATGCCGCCACGCGGGAACGCACTGCTCCTCGACGCCGGCCGAGGAACCGGGCGCCGGCCGCGTTTTCCCTGGCGCCATTGATGCCGATGCAAGCCAGGCTGGAGTAGAAGGCCGCGGCTGGAACCGAATGGCTACGCGCCGGACCAACTCCGTCGGTCGCCTGCTCCGCGGCCCGACCACCGTGGCCTCTCGGTAGAACGCGACTTGCGTTGCTTGCGCTTCGGACTAACGGGCTGCGTTGAGCGACTCAAGCACGCGGCCGAGCTCCGCGGGCAGCGGCACGTTGACAGAGAATTCCGCGTCGCTGTCCGGCCACTGGAACGCAACGGCATGGGCATGGAGGAAGGTTCGTTCGAGTCCGAGGGCGATCATTTGCGTGTTGAAGCGCGCGTCGCCGTAACGCCCGTCGCCCGCAATGGGATGTTGCAGGTGTGCGGCATGCGCGCGAATCTGATGGGTTCTGCCGGTCCCGA
Source organism: Candidatus Rariloculus versatilis (assembly GCA_028278665.1). Classification (GTDB taxonomy): domain Bacteria; phylum Pseudomonadota; class Gammaproteobacteria; order Steroidobacterales; family Rariloculaceae; genus Rariloculus; species Rariloculus versatilis. Next base: position 38,134 of record JAQAJI010000005.1, on the reverse strand, counting down.
TGCGCACCTCCAGGAACGCGGCCACATTGCGATACTGCTCGATGGGCCGGAAGTGGCTCTGCGCCGGTTTTCCCTGCGCATCGACGCGGGTGCGAACCTCGCCGGGCCGGCGATCCGACCTGAGCGGCTCGTCGACTTTCATGCTGCCGAACTGCCAGTTGCCGCGGACCAGCGCCAGGTAGCGTTTTTCGACGCGCCCTTCGCGCAGCAACTGGTGGAGCGCGCGCAGACTGCTGCGCCGCTTCGCGACGAGCAGGCAGCCCGATGTCGCCCGGTCAAGGCGATGCACGAGTTCAAGCGTTCTGAGCTCCGGTCTCAGGCTGCGCAGCGCCTCGATACAACCAACGTCCACGCCGCTGCCGCCGTGAACGGCGAGCCCGGCAGGCTTGTCGATGACGAGTAAGCGCGAATCCTCGTGGACGATGCGTTCGGCCAGCCGATCGGGCACGTTGCCGACTCGGCGCGGCGCCGGACCTGGCCGCTGCGTGACGGGCGGTATCCTGACTCGGTCGCCGTCTCGCAGTCGGTAACGCGGCGCGACGCGTCCGGAGTTGACCCGAACCTGCCCCGAGCGAATGAGCCGATACACGTGACTGCGCGGCACGCCCGAAAGAAGGCTCAGCAGGAAATTGTCGAGGCGCTGGCCCGCCGTTTCGAAGTCGATGTCGCGGTAACGTACCGCCTGCCTGTTTTCGTTTTCCGTAAGATTCAAAGGCTTACCGAATCAAGCTCGCCGGGAACCATGTTATAGTAGCGGCGCGGGCGCCACCCGTGGCGATCTGCCCGCGCTGCTCCGGCAGCCCTGAAACGCTCCTGCTGAGCGGCCACAACACGCAAATTAATTTTTTGTCGGCGCCCCGGATCCGGGCCGTCGCGATACAGGTCAGGCAATGGCTCTCCGTCGCAAACGTTACGACAAGTTTCGCGAACAATACGGTTTGAGCGACTCCATCCACAGGATAGAACCATGACTCCGCGGTGCAGCATGACAAACAGATGCATCGCTTTCTCAGGTATCGCGGTCGGCGCAGCAAATCCGGGGCCTGCTTCAGAAAGGCTGAGGATTTATGAAACGCATGCTAGTCAATGCAACTCAACAGGAAGAGTTGCGCGTGGCCATGGTCGATGGCCAGAAACTCTACGACCTTAATATTGAGGTACCGTCCCGCGAGCAACGCCGAGCCAATATCTACAAGGGCCGCATAACCCGAGTCGAACCCAGTCTCGAGGCCGCGTTTGTCGATTACGGCGCCCAGCGACACGGCTTCCTTCCGCTCAAGGAAATTTCCAGCGAGTACTTCCTGCAGCAGCCCGGTCAGGGCGAGCGGCCGCAAATCAAGAGCGTGCTCAAGGAAGGGCAGGAAATCGTCGTCCAGGTCGAGAAGGAAGAACGCGGCAACAAGGGTGCCGCACTGACCACCTTCATCAGCCTCGCGGGACGGTTTCTCGTCCTCATGCCGAACGACTCCCGCGCCAGCGGCGTTTCGCGCCGGATAACCGGCGAGGACAGGGACATCGTACGCCAGTCACTCAAGGAGCTCGGCGCACCGGACTCGATGGGCTGCATCGTCAGGACCGCCGGCGTCGGACGAGATGTCGAAGAGTTGCGCTGGGACCTCGACTACCTGATCAGCGTCTGGGAAGCGATCAAGTCGGTCGTCGTCACGCGCCCCGCGCCGTTTCTCATCTACCAGGAAGGCAACGCGATCGTCCGCGCGCTCCGGGATTACCTCTCCAACGACATCGGCGAGATCGTCGTTGACGATGCCGTCGTCCACAAGGACGCACTGGACTTCATGGAACGGGTCCTGCCGAACCAGATACGCAAGCTCAAGTACTACGACGACCCGACGGTGCCGCTGTTCACGCGGTTTCAGATCGAGAGCCAGATCGAGTCGGCCTTCGCGCACAGCGTGTCGCTGCCTTCAGGCGGCAGCATCGTCATCGATCACACCGAGGCGCTGACCGCGATCGACATCAACTCCGCACGCGCGACGAAAGGCGGCGACATCGAAGCGACGGCCTTCAATACCAACCTCGAGGCCGCCCAGGAGATCGCCCGGCAAATGCGGCTGCGCGACCTCGGCGGACTCGTCGTCATCGACTTCATCGACATGGGGCCGCACCGCAACCAGCGCGACGTCGAGAACAAACTGCGCGAAGCCGTCCGACAGGACCGCGCCCGAATCCAGATCGGCAAGATCTCGATGTTCGGCTTGCTTGAGATGTCCCGGCAGCGATTGCGGCCCTCGCTTGAGGAATCGACGCAAGCCGTGTGCCCGCGTTGCAACGGCAATGGCGTGATCCGCGATGTCGAGTCGCTGGCCCTGGCCATTCTCAGGGTCGTCGGCGAGGAAGCGCGCAAGGAACGCAGCGCCAGGGTCATCGTGCGCCTGCCGGTCGATGTAGCCAATTACCTGCTCAACGAAAAGCGCGACTGGGTGCAATCGATTCAGGACAACAACCACGTTTCCATCATGCTCGTCGGCGATCCTGCTCTGGAGACGCCGAGCTACGGCATCCGCCGCGTGCGCGACGACGAACTTGGGCAGGCGGAAAACGCAAGCCCCAGCTACGCACTCACCGAGCCCAGGGAAGATCTGTCCGCCGCGTTTGAGGAGTCCGGTCAAAAGCCGCAGCCCGAGCAAGCGGCCGTGTCCGGGGTATTGCCGAAGACCCCAGCGCCGCAGCCGAAGCCGCGCGCGGCGCGAGGCAAGCCGAAGAAGTCTGTCTGGCAACGCCTTTTCGGCTGGATGATGCCGGCGCCGAAGGATCGGCCCCAGCGCGGCCGGAAACGTGCGCGCACAGACCGCAAGCGGGCCGCGCCGCGCCAGCGCGATGCGAGCCGGGGACGCCGCTCCGGACCCGCCGAGCGCCGCAGCCGGACTCGAAGCAGCGCGCGGAAGGGTCGTGGACAGAGCGCGGCCGAAACCGATGCTGGCGCAGCGAAAGCTGACGCGAAGTCCGCCGCGAAACCCGCGGCGAAATCGTCCGCAGACGGCGACGGCGCCTCGCGCGGCCGCCGCAGGCGCGGGCGCAAGGGATCGGGCGCAACGCGTTCGCAGTCAGCCGAGGCGCACAAGGCCGAGCCGGCGCGAAAGAAGCGCCGCAGCAGAAAGCCATCGAAGAAGTCCGAGCCCGATGCGGCAACGGCCGAACCCGAGGCGAAAACCGGCAAGGGCAACGGTCAGGAACGGCCGGACGCGTCCGCGCCTGGCGCGGCCGTCGCGACGGTCGCAACCGAGGCGCAATCGCCGCCGACCAAGGCGACAGCCGCGGCGTCGAAACCGGACAAGGCCGGTGCTCCCCCACCAACGCCTGCGCAAACCACTGAACTCAATGAGGCGACGCCCGAACCCCTGGCGTCTGAAGCGCCGGCTCAAGCCAGGGCCGACAAAACGATCGCGACAGGCGAGCCGCGCGCGGCCGAGCCCGAGACAGCCGTTGCCGTACAAGCACCTTCAAGCGCAACCGCCGAGCCACCGTCGAAAACCGGACAGCCCGTTCCTGCAGAGGAGCCATCGGCGCAAGGCGAAAAACAAGCGGCCGAGCCGAAACGACGGGCTTCTCCCAAGCGCAAACGCGCGAAGCGGGGCAAGACTGCGCGAACGGAGTCGACGGAAGCTGCTGCAACAGAAAACCCCGACTCGGCCAGGCTCCAGTCGAAAGCCGACCGCGACGCAGGCCCCGACGAACAGACCTTGGCCGAACCACCTGCCGCACCGCCTGCCTCACCGCCTGCGCAACCGCTTGCCGGGACACATGATTCCGCCTCAGCGAATCCAGCGGCAGAGCAGGTAGCCGGTTCAGACAGCGGGCCGCCCGCGGCGGCGGAATCGAAGCGGACCGCCGCGGCTGAACCGCAACCCGCCGACGCAGCCGATCACAGCGGCGATTCGGCCAAACCACCTGCGAAAGTCAAATCTGCCGAAGCTGCTGAGCCTCCCGAACCCGCGGAGCCTCCTGAACCTGCCGAGCACTCCGCGCCCACCGGACCTGCGGAGTCCTCCCAGACTGCCAAGGCTGCGGCTGCTGCCGAGTCACCGAACGCCGCTGACGGCTACGGCGAAGCGAAACCGGCCGGCAAGCCCGGCGCCGCGTTCAGATCGATCGGAGAGCCGTCGCCCACTGTGCCCGGCGCAGGCGAGGATCGGCCGACGCCACAGTCGTCGGACTAGGCGTCGCGGGCGCGGTCACGCAGGTGCTCGATCAACCCGGTTGAGGCTTCCTCGACCAGGTCGAGCACATACTCGAACCCATTGCTCCCGCCGTAGTAGGGGTCGGGCACTGCCGATCGACCCAGTTGCGGTGCGAATTCGAGAAAGAGTCGAATACGGTCGCGAAATTCGGGCGGGCTCCGTTCGATCAGCGTGTCACGGTTCAGTTCGTCCATGGCCAGCACGAGGTCGAAACGCTCGAAGTCCTCGGTGCTCACGAGGCGTGCCCTTTGCCGACTCAGATCGACGCCCCTGCGCTCTGCCGCGCGCTGCGCCCTGGGGTCCGGCGGCTCACCGACGTGATAGGCATGCGTGCCCGCCGAATCGACCTCGATGCTCAGCTCCGACGCCCGCTCTCCGAGCACCTTGAGAAACATGCCTTCAGCGGTGGGTGAACGGCAGATATTGCCCATGCAGACAAAGAGAATGCTGTAGTCGAAATCCGGTTGCTGCATGTCGTGAGTGGCCTGCGGTTCGTGCGCCGGGATCAGTCCGGGCGCGATGCGACGATCGCCTGGATCGCCTCGAGATCCTCCTTCGTGTCGACACCGCGTGGCGGTACGTCGACGGCATCGGCAACGGCGATACGAAGTCCAAGATGGAGCGCGCGTAGCTGCTCGAGCCGTTCCTCGCGCTCAATCGGCGACGGCTGTGCGGCCGACAGGGCCTTGAGACTGCCGGCACGGTACGCGTAGATGCCGACATGGCGGCGCGCCGGGAAAGCCGGTGGACCCGCCGCCCGATACGGTATCGGCGCACGACTGAAATAGAGCGCAAAGCCCTCCCGGTCCGCGATGACCTTGACCATGTTCGGATCCCGAAACTCTTCCTCGGTGCAGACCGGCGTGGTCAGCGTCGCGATTGCCGCTCCCGGGGTTCCGGCCAGCAGATCCGCGACCTGGTCTGCGAGCTTCGGCGGCAACAGCGGCTCATCGCCCTGGACGTTGACGACGATCTGCGCGTCGTCCCAGCCGCAGCGCTCTGCGAGCTCCGCGATACGGTCGCTGCCGCTGGCGTGATCGGCGGCTGTCATCTCCACACGCGCACCGCATTCGCGGCATGCGGCGGCGATCCGATCGTCGTCAGTCGCAACGATGACCTCGCGTGCCTTCGAGCGGCTCGCGCGCTCGTGCACCCAGGCGATCATCGGCCGCCCTGCGATATCGGCGAGCGCCTTGCCCGGCAAGCGGGTGGATCCGTAGCGGGCGGGGATAACGACGATGAAATCAGTCACTTTGGTCAGCCCTGAACTTCAAGTTGCCGCATCAGGACCTCCATCAGCCGGTCTCCGTCATCGCCTTCGAACGCCAGATCGACAATTACCGCCCATGTGTTTCGCGGCGCGAAACTGCGGCATTTTACAGCGTCCTTCTCGGTGATCAGCACCGCAGCCGCGTCAGCGAAGCCGAGATCGGCTTCGCGAATCGTGGCGTGATCGCCCAACGGCCGCGGATCGACGGTGACGCCGCTGCGCTCGAGCAGCGCAAAGAAGCGCTCCGGGTGACCGATCCCGGCGACGGCGTGCACCTCGCTGCCCTTGAAGTCATCGAGACCGCGCACCGCGCCGTCGGCGAGGCGCTCCACGCGCACCGGCGCGAGCGCCGCCCTGTACACATCCCCGCGTCCCTGCCCCCAGCCGCCCGAATTCACGACGATCGCATCGACCGAGTCGAGCCGCCCGGCAGGTTCGCGCAGCGGACCGGCCGGCAGGCACAATCCGTTGCCGAGACCCCGCTGACCGTCCACGACGCCGATCTCGAAGCGCCGCCCGAGGCGATAGTGCTGCAGACCGTCGTCCGCGAGCAGCACATCGACCTTGCGCCGTGCGAGCAGAAATTTCGCCGCCGCGACGCGGTCAGGTCCCGCCGCAACCGGAAACCCCGTACGTTGCGCGAGGAGCACGGGCTCGTCGCCCACCTGGCCGGGATCGCTGTCGCGCGTGACCCATTGCGGCCATGCCCGTGCACGTCCCTTGTAACCGCGCGTCACGATCCCGACGTCCAGTCCGCGCTGCTGCAGGGCTGCGGCGAGCCAGACGATGCACGGCGTCTTGCCGGTGCCGCCGACCGTGATGTTGCCGACGACGAGGACCGGCGCCTCCGGGTCGACCACTCGCAGCAGGCCCCGCCGGTAAAGCGCCCGCCTGAGCACAGCGGCCGTCCGATATGGCAACGCAACGGGCCAAAGCAACCATCCGAGCGGACTGCCGCCGTACCAGATCGCGTTGAAAAGCCCTGTCAGGCGACGCCGCGCCCAATCCGCCATACCGGGGACACCTATTCCGCAAACTGCATGCCGTGCAGCATCGAATACCAGCCGTTTTGCCGGGTGAGTTCCCGGTGAGTCCCCTGCTCCACAATCCGGCCATCCTTCATCACGATGATTCGATCCGCATCCTCGACCGTTGACAGGCGGTGGGCGATCACGAGCGTCGTTCTGCCCCGCATCAGGCGCCGCAGTGCATCCTGAACGTGGCGCTCGGATTCCGTATCCAGTGCCGACGTCGCCTCGTCCAGGATCAGCACCGGTGCGTCCTTGAGCAGGGCCCGGGCGATCGCCACGCGCTGGCGCTGCCCGCCGGACAGCAGCACCCCGCGCTCGCCGACCCGCGCATCGAGGCCATCGGGCAATTCTGAAGCAAATTCAGATACATGTGCGGCTTTCGCCACCCGCTCGATGGCGGCGCGCGAGCACTCTCGCAACGCACCGTAGGCGATGTTGCCCGCGATGCTGTCATCAAAGAGCACGACATCCTGGCTTACGAAGCTGATCTGCCGGCGGAGGTCCGCAAGCCCGAACTCGCGGATGTCCGTTCCGTCGAGCAGGATCCGGCCGCTGTCGATGTCGTAGAAGCGCGGCAACAGCCCCACGAGCGTCGACTTGCCGCTGCCCGAGCGGCCGACGACGGCGATCGTCGTTCCGGATGGCGCCTCGAAGCTGACGTGCTGGAGAACCGCCCCGTTGGCCTCGTCGTAAGCGAACCGGACATCCCGATATTCGACATTGCCCTGCGCTTGCGCCAGCGGCGTCTTGCCCTGATCCGGTTCGCCGGGTTCGTCGAGCACCTCGAAGAGGCTCTCCGCAGCCGCGATCCCGCGCTGCAGCGCGACATTGATGTTGACCAGGCGCTTGAGCGGCGCGAGCAGCATCGCGAGCGCGCCGATGAACCCCATGAACGTGGCCGCCGTCAGTTCGATCGAGAACCAGCCCGAGAACACGAAAAAGACGATGACGGCGACGCCCAGGGCAACGATGTACTGGATCAGCGCATCGCCGAACGCGCGGATCGCGGCCACGCGCAGGTGCAGACGGAAGTTCTTCGCGTTGACCCGGACGAACTGCGCCTGCTCCTGCTTCTCGCCGGCGAAGATCTTCACGATGCGACTGCCGCGCAGGGTCTGTTCGGTCAGCCGAGTTACATCGCCCATCGAATCCTGGATCCGTGTGCTCTGGCGCCGGAACGCCCGGCCCATGACCCCGACGAGCAGCGCGATCACCGGACCGACCACGACGATCAGCAGCGTCAGGCGCACGTTGAAATAGATCATCATGCCGAGCATGCCGAGCACGAGCAGGCTGTCGCGAACGACGACCGCCACCGCATTTGACACGGCCTCGGCAACCTGTTCGGTATTGAACGTGAGCTTCGAGATCAGCGCGCCGGTGGAACTGCGGTCATGGAAACCGGCCGGCAGGTGCAGGTAGCTGTCGAACAGCTCTTCGCGCAGGTCGCGTATCGCCGAGCGGCCAACCCAGTTCAGACCGTAAACCGTCAGAAAATCCATCGCGCCGCGCAACGCGAAAACGATGGCGATCAATGCCGGCAGCCGAAACGGACTGCCCCGGTTCAGTTCATCCTCGACGAGCTGATCGATGATGTCTCTGAGGAAGAGCGGCACCGTCAGCGAGATCCCGGCGTAGATGACGATCGCGGCCACGGCCGGCACGATGACGTACCAGTAGGGCGAAACGTAGGCGAGCAGCCGACGGTAAACGCTCATTACGTCGGGATTGAGCCGCAGGATCATGGGTCAGCCGTCGGGGGAACTCACCGTCGCGATGCTGATCTCGACGAAACCGGTCTGACCGGCAACGTCCAGCGCCGTCACGACCGCCTGGTGCCGAGCTTCGGCATCGGCCCGTATGAACACGGCCAATTCGCGATCATTCCCGGCAAGCCGCTCGATGGCGGCCCTGAGCGTGCTGCGCTCGTTGTTGACGAGCGGCCGCCCGTTGACCGCGTAGCTGCCCGTTTGCGAAATCGTGATCTCGAGGATTTCACTTTCGGCCTGAGGCCGTGTCTCGGCATTCGCCTCGGGCAGTCGCAGACTGATTTCGGCCTCGCGGACAAAGCTGGTCGAGACCATGAAGAACACGAGCAGCAACAGCACGACGTCGATCAACGACGTGAGGTTGATTTCAGGCTCGTCGTTTGAGCGGCGCCGAAGGTTCATTGCTCACGGACATCAGCTCCGACCGCCTGCGCTCGAGCAGCGAGTCGAGGAACCTGACCGTCTCCTTCTCCATCTGCACGACGAGTCCGTCGACACGCCCGCGCAGATAGCGATACCCGATCAGTGCCGGTATCGCGACACAGAGGCCGGCGGCTGTCGTGATCAGGGCCTCCGAGATACCCCCGGCGAGCACGGCAGGGTTGCCGACGCCGTTCGCGGTAATCGCAGCGAACACCTTGATCATGCCTATCACGGTGCCGAGCAGACCGAGCAGCGGCGAGATCGCGGCAATCGTGCCGAGCGAAGTCAGGTAGCGCTCCAGTTCGTGCACGACATGCCGGCCGCTGTCTTCGATCTTCTCCTTGACGACCTCCCGGTCGGCGTGCCGATGCGTAAGCGCCGTCGCGAGTATCTGGCCGAGCGGTGAGTTCTGGTGCAGTTTCTGCAGATGGCCGGGGTCGAGCTGATCGTGCCTGGCCCACTCGTGCACCTGGCGGACCAGGTTTCTTGGGGAGACGTGCTCCGGACGAAGCGTCCAGAGCCTTTCGAGAACGATCGCGGCAGCCACGATCGAGCAGGCAATGATCGGCAGCATCAGCCAGCCGCCTGCTTGCACGATCTCGAGCATGAGATCCCCGCAACTCCCGGAATATGGCCCGAACTATAGCGTGCCTACCGGGGTTTCTCCAGACAGCAGGGGCGTTCTCGCGCGCCAGTAGCGGCGCGTGGCGGCACGTTCTGTTTGGGGGCGCACAGGGCCTGCACCGAGCCTGAATCGCACGGCGCCGGTTTCGCCCGTGACGATGAGCCGGGCGCCCGCCGCTTCCCAGCGCTGCCGGACTTCGGGCTTCGGAAACCCCCAGCGGTTCGCGTAGCCGGCCGAGACGATTGCCGTGCTCGCCCCGATTGCCGCAACGAACCGCGCTGACGACGAGGTCGCGCTGCCGTGATGGGGCACGATCGCAACGTCCGCGCGAATGCCCTCGTTCTCGGCAAGCAGCCGCTCCGCCCGCGACTCGACGTCGCCCGTAATGAGCATGGAACCGGAGTGCGTGGAGACCTTGAGCACGCAGGAACTCTCGTTGCCGAGCGGGTGGAACGCCGGGGGCGGATGGAAGATGTCGAAGCGCACCTCGTCCCAGACCCAGCTCTGACCCGCGACGCAAACGCTGCCTCGCAATGCGTCGACGTCAGGCCCGTGCAGCACATTGGCTTGCGGATAGGCCGCGAGCACCGCGCCGGCACCACCGGAGTGATCGGCGTCGGCATGACCGACGAGCAGAAGATCCAGAGCGCGATCGTCGCGCCGCATCAGTCCGGGGACGATGATTTCGCGCCCGGCATCGAACCCCGACCGCGCCACGGGCCCTGCGTCATAGAGCATTCGTCGGTCAGCCGTCTCGACGAGGACGGCGAGACCGTGGCCGACATCGAAGACGAGCACATCGGCCATGCCTGGCGGCGGCCTGCCGGATGCGCCGAACGCGAGCGGTACGAGTCCAAGCCAGGCGAAGCTGCGCCCAGGCAGCGGGTGCCAGGCGAGTCCCATGAAGACCGCGAGCACCGCCAGCGTCGCGGCGAGAGGTGCGGGCTGCGGCAGCGCAACCGCAGCCCAGGGCCAGCGCGCGATCCAGTCCAGTACCGCCCAGGCTCCGTCGGCGAGATACCCGGTCAGGACGAGCAGCACTTGCCCGGCTTCACCCAGCATGAGCGCAACCGTGCTTGCGAGTGTGAGCGGCACCATGATGAGACTGAAAAACGGGATCGCGATGAAATTTACGAGCGGCGAGACAAGTGAAATTTCGCCGAAGAAGAGGCTCGACAGCGGCACGAGGGCGAGCGTGATATTCCACTGCACGCGGGCGAACAATCCGAACCGCCAGGCAGACCGGGTGTTGGCAGTTTCCCGTACCCGCGAAAACAGCCCGAGCCGCCTCGTCTGCTGCGCTTCGACGCCGTCTCGCGGCGCCGTGAACTCGCCGCTGCTGCCCAGCGCAAGCAGCGCGGCCACGGCACCGAACGACAGCCAGAACGATGCAGTAAGCGTCGCAAGCGGATCCCACACGAGAATTGCGAGGAGCGCTGCAGCGAGTCCATGGAAAAGACCGACAGTGCGGCGGCTGACGAGCATCGCGAGTGCGACGGCGACCATGAGCACCGCGCGCTGCGTCGGCAGGCCGAAGCCGGCAAGCGCGGCATAGGCGATTGCGGCGGCGGCGCTTGCCGCAGCCGCGGCCTCGAGGTCGTAATTTGCGAGCGGCTGCGGCAGCCTGAGCACGATCAGGCGCGCCAGTGCGAATGCGAACGCGGCGACGAGTCCGATGTGCATTCCGCTGATAGCGACCAGGTGACTTGTGCCGGTCCGACGCAACCACTCCCAGTGGCTGTCCTCGAACCCGCCGCGTTCGCCGATGGCAAGCGCGGTGATCAGCGCGCCGGCGCCAGGACTCGGACTTGCCGCGGCGATCCGGTTCGCAATTGCCTGACGCCTCATCAACCATCGCTGTGCGAGGCCGTGCTGCCGCGAGGCGGCGCCGCCCGAACGCACGTAGCCCGTTGCACCGTAATCCTCGAGCATGAGCCAGCGTTCGTAGTCGAACGCCCCGGGGTTTGCGAGCCCGCGCGGGGCACGCAGTCGCACCACGAGCGCGTAGTCCCGTCCTGCGGCAAGGTCAGCCGGCGCATCGTACCAGGTCAGGCGCAGCCGTTCAGGTACCTGTTCATTGCTGCCGCGATCAACGCGGAACGAAAACACGGCGCGAGCCTCGTCGACGCTCGGCAAGGCGTCGACCCAGCCGGTAAGCTCGAAGTCACCGCCCGCCAGCGATTCGGGCAAACGCGCGTCGAGCCGTGCATCCGCGTGGAAGGCCGTCCAGAGAAATCCGGCGATCGCAAAGCCGGTCAGTCGCACGGCGGGGCAAGCGAACGCCAGGGCCGTCGCGAGTCCTCCGGGAAGGCCCATGGCTTGCCCGAGCCGCCTCACAACAGGAAAGGCGAACGCCAGGGCCGCCGCCAGAACGAGCGGCACCGTTAGCAGCGCGCCCGGCAGCCCCGGCAACAACTGCACACAGAGATTGCCGAGCAGCCACGCGCCGGCGATCGCCGGCAAGCCGCCCGGAATGAACCGCCGCCGTGTGCCCGGGGCAGATTCCCCGCAGCCCGGAGCCATTGCGAACCGACTCTGTCCGCGCGCTCCGGAGACCCGTTCGGTGCTGTCTAGATTGCTTGCAATTTGCCGTCCTTGAGCGTGAGGACGCGATCCATTCGCGCCGCGAGATCGGGGTCGTGCGTAACGACGACGAGGCTCGTGCCGAGCGATGCGTTCAGTTCGAGCAACACGTCAAATACGCGCATCCCCGTGGGCCGGTCGAGATTGCCAGTCGGCTCGTCGGCGAGCACGGCCGCCGGTCGCGTGACCAGCGCGCGGGCAACCGCCGTTCGCTGCCGCTCGCCGCCCGAGAGTTCGCCGGGTCGATGCTCGGTGCGCTCGGCGAGCCCTACGCGCTCGAGCATCGTGTGCGACTCACGTTCGGCTTCGGCGGGCCGCATGCCGCGAACGAGCAACGGCATTGCGACGTTCTCGAGTGCGGAGAACTCCGGCAGAAGGTGGTGAAACTGGTAGACGAAACCGAGCGCGCGGTTGCGCAGGCGTCCGCGCGCGGCATGGCCGAGGCGATGCATCGATTCGCCGGCGACGACGACCTCGCCGGCCGTCGGTTCGTCGAGCCCGCCGAGCAACTGCAGCAATGTGGTCTTGCCCGATCCCGAGGCGCCGACGATCGCAATGCGGTCCCCTGCCGCGACTTCGAGATCGATCCCGCGCAGGACCTCGAGCACGCGCCCGGCCTCGCTGAAGGTCTTGACCAGACCCGCGGCGCGCAGCACGGATCCCGCGGCCTGCCCCTTACTCATGGCACTTCCCGTGGCATCCGCCGTGCGCTTGCCGATGATCTGCCCGCGCAACTGCTGCCGGCCCCTCGCTCATGACATTGCCCATGGCGGCCCTCCGAGCGCTCCGCGCGACACCATTGACGGCGTTCCTCACAGCGCCTGCCGCGGCGCTATTCATGACGCAAGGCCTCCGCCGGTGCCTGGCGCGCGGCGCTGAGCGCCGGGTAGAACGTCGCCGCAACGGCAAGCAGCAGTGCAAGCAGCGCGATTCGCGTGACTTCGCCCGCTTGGGCCCGGGCCGGCAGATCGCTGATGAAATAGACCTCGCCGGACAGCAGGTCAAGGTTGAACCAGGCTTCAAATGCGGCGACCGCGCCTTGCAGTTGCGACACGACGAGCAGCCCGAGACCGACCCCGAACAGCGTGCCGAGCAGCCCGATCAACGTGCCCTGGTTCGCGAAGATCGCGAGGATTCCGAACGGCGATGCCCCGTAGCTGCGCAGGATCGCGATGTCGCCGCGCTTGTCGCGGACCACCATCACGAGCGTCGACACGATGTTGAATGCCGCGACGCCGACGACGAGGCTCAGGATCACGAACATGATCGTCTTCGTCAGTTGAATCGAGCGAAAGAAGTTGACGTGCTGGCGAGTCCAGTCGGTCACGTAGAAGCCGCCGCCGAGATCCAGCGCAAGTTCGGTCGCGGTCCGGCCGGCGGAATAGATGTCGGTGACGGCGAGCCTGACGCCGCTCGCCTGCCCCCGGGTCGCAAAGAGCCGCGCGCCGTCATGCATGTTCACGAAAGTCAGGCCGCGGTCGTACTCGTACATGCCGGCCTCGAAAACGCCGGCAACGGTGAAGCTGCGCATCCTTGGAAAGATGCCGGCCGGCGTGACCCGGCCCTGTGCGAGCACCAGCACGATGCTGTCGCCGACGCCGATGCCGAGGTCTTCGGCCAGCATGCTGCCGATCAGCATGTTGAAGCTGCCGGCTTCAAGCGCCTCGATGCTGCCCTCGCGCAGCACATCGGCGATCGCCGACACCGCGGACTCCCCCCGCCGCGGCTCCCCCGGCGACGACCACGCCCTGCCCTGCGCCCACGGGGGCGGCAGCCACGACATCCTCCCGCGCGAGCGCCCGGTCCCGGACCGCCTGCCAGTCATCGAGCGGCCCGTCGAGACCCGTGATCGCCGCGTCGGACACCATGCCGAGAATCCTCTGTTGCAACTCGTACTCGAAGCCATTCATTACCGACAGCACGACGATTAGTACCGCGACGGCAAGCCCGATGCCTACCATCGAAACGAGCGAGATGAACGAGATAAACCCGTTTCGGCTGCGCGCACGCAGGTATCGGAACGCCATCGAGAGTTGCCAGGGCTGTCTCACGGGTCACTCGTAGCGCAGCGCCTGCGCCGGGGCAACGGCGGCCGCGCGGCGTGAGGGATACACCGTTGCGAGCACCGCGACGAACAGCGCGAGCGCGGGAATGAGAATGACGTCGAGCGCCTGGATCTCCGCCGGGATCTCGGTCACGTAATAGACGTCGCCGGGCATGATCCTGAAATTCAGGGTTGTCTCGAGCCATGGGACGATCGTCTCGACATTGAGCGCGAGGCCGATCCCGAGCCCGGTTCCGAGCAGGGTTCCGACGAGCCCGATGACAGCGCCCTGCACGAAGAAGATGCGCGCGACGCGCTCGGGCTCCAGACCGCAGGTGCGCAGGATCGCGATGTCCCGCTCCTTCTCCGTGACGACCATCATGAGCGATGCGACGATGTTGAAGGCCGCAACGGCGACGATGAACATCATGATGACCGTCATCATCGTCTTCTCGATGCGTATGGCGCGGAAGTAGCTTCGATGCTCTTCGGTCCAGTTCGAGTACCGGTAAGACCCGCCCAGCACATCGCTGACACGCTGCTGGAAACCGGCCGCCGCCATCGGGTCGTCAAGCCGGACAGCCAGACCTTCCGGCCGCCGCCCGAGGTCCGCAAGCTCGCTCGCGTCGCCGAGGTGCACGAGCGCGAGATTGGCGTCGTGCTCCTGTATGCCGGCCTCGAACGTGCCGGCGACGACGAAGCCTTCAAGCTTTGGCGCCGGCCGTCCATTGTCGAAGTTCGGCACGAGGAGATTGACGCGGTCCCCGACATCGACACCGAGGCCGAAGGCCAGTATCCGGCCGAGCACGATGCGTCTGGCGCCGTTCTGGAGCTGACCGAGCGCGGCCGGATCGATGACTCTCGCAAAGTCGGACACGGCCGACTCTTCGTCCGGATCCACCCCGCGCACGAGACTCGGCCTGAGGTTCGGACCCGCCGCGATCATGCCCTCAAGCAGCACGTACGGCGCAACGCCGGCGACGCCGTCCTCCGCCTCGAGCTGCCGCTTCAGGTCCGGCCAGTCGTCGACGCCGGCCAGCGGGGCAGCAACCGTGGCATGGCCGCTCATGCTCAACAGCCGCGTGCGAAGCTCCGTCTCGAAGCCGTTCATGATCGACAGGATGACGATCAGCGCAGCGACACCGAGCGCGATGCCGAGCAGCGACGCCATGCTCATGAACGACGCGATGCCGCGGCGCCGGCGCGAGCGCAGGTAGCGCAGGCCGACAAAGCACTCCAGCGGTTGGAACATGGGCCGGAATTAAACCATACGCGAACCCTGCGGCGGGAACGGCGGCGCGCCGCTCATGCGGGCGGAGCGCGTGCGCGCGCACGGCCCGCCGCGCGTGGGATAATTCATCGTTTTCGCCGTACCACGGGCTGGCATGAACCACGCGGACCCATTGTTCGACCTCGCGCTGCCTTCGCCGGACCGTCCGCACGTCGTCTGGGATCGACTGTTCGGCGCGGCGCCAAGCCTCGCGGCGGCCGAAGCGCTGACCCGCCACGAGGGCCCTGTCTGTATCGTCGCGCGATCCGCACGCGCCGCAGAGCAACTCGAACGGGACCTCGCGTTTTTCACGGACGGCCAGCCGCTCAGGCGCTTCAGCGATTACGAAACGCTGCCCTATGAATCCATCTCGGCGCCGCAGGACCTGATCGCCGAACGCCTGGCGATCCTGCATCGGCTCGCGAGCGGCGACCCCGTCAGGCTCATCGTGCACGCCGAAGCGTTGCTGAACCGGCTGCCCCCGCCACAGTACGTTCTGGGCCGATCGCTGCGGCTGAACGTGGGCGAACAGGTCGATCGCGAAGCGCTCACGGCGCGGCTCGTGGAGCACGGCTACCTGCGCGTCGAGCAGGTCGCCGAAGCCGGAGAAATCGCCGTGCGCGGAGCGGTCACCGACATCTTTCCGAGCGGCGTGGAGACGCCCGTGCGCGTGGAGTTCTTCGACGACGAGATCGAGAGCCTGCGCACCTTCGATCCCCACAGCCAGCGTACCGTCGGCACGACGGACACCGTGCGCGTGCTGCCGGCGCGCGAGTTCCCGTTCGACACCGACGGCATACGCGGCTTCAGGCATCGGTTTCGGGACCGCTTTCCCGTCGCCCCGGGGCAATGTCCGGTCTATCGGGACATTTCCGACAGGCTGCTGCCTGCCGGCATCGAGTATTACCTGCCGCTCTTTTTCGACGAGACGGCCTCGCTGTTCGACTACCTGCCGCGCGATACCCTGCTGGTTCGCATGGAAAGCGCCTTCGACGGCCTCGATGCGGGCTGGCAGCTCGTCGAGGAACGGTTCGCCGAACTCGACGGCAACACTGAACGCCCCAACCTCGCCCCCGATCAGGCGTTCTGGGCTCCTGACCTGCTCACGCGGCAGGCCGGGGAGCTGCCGGCGCTCGATCTGCTTGCACAACGCGGCGGCGCGACCGACATCGAGACGCTCGACGCGGGCACCGCGCACCCGGCGGGTTCCGACATCCCGAGCGACCCCGACCGGATCGCCCGCTGGCTCCACGGCAGCAAGAGCGGCGAACGCACGTTGGTGCTGGCTTCCTCGCCGGGCCGCCGCGAAGTGCTGCGCGAGCTTGTGGCAGGCCGAGGCTACCGGCCCGAAACCGTACAGGGCTGGAAGAGCTTCCTGGAGTCGGAAGGCGAACTTTGCATCGCGGCAGGCGAACTGGAACAGGGGCTGCGGCTGCCGGATCGAGGCCTGCGCGTCATCACGGCCTTGCAACTGGGGATCGAGCGGCCGCGCCAGCGCAGTCGCCGGCGGCGCCCGGCCCGCGACCCCGAAACGCTGATCCGCGAGCTTGCGGATCTCAGGGTCGGCGCGCCGGTCGTCCACGAGGACTACGGGATCGGCCGCTACCGGGGGCTCGCGACGCTCGATGTCGACGATGTCCCGACGGAGTTCCTCTTGCTGGAATACGCCGACGAGGACAAGCTCTACGTCCCGGTGCACGACCTGCGCCTCGTGACGCGCTACAGCGGCGCGTCGCCCGAAGACGCGCCGTTGCATCGGCTGGGCTCCGATCAATGGGCACGGGCCCGGCGCAAGGCGGAGCGGCAGGTCCGGGACGTCGCGGCGGAATTGCTCAACCTCTACGCGCAACGTGCGGCGAGGACCGGCGAAAGCCTGAGTTGCGAGCAACAGTCCTACGAGCGCTTCGCGCGCGAGTTCCCGTTCGAGGAGACCGACGACCAGTTGACCGCGATCGAGCAGGTCATCGGAGACCTTGCGAGCAAGCAGCCGATGGACCGGGTCGTCTGCGGCGATGTCGGCTTCGGCAAGACCGAGGTTGCGCTGCGCGCGGCCTTCGTGACCGCATTTGCAGGCCGTCAGGTCGCCGTGCTCGTCCCGACGACGCTGCTCGCGCAGCAACACTTCCGGACCTTCACCGACCGCTTTGCCGACTGGCCGATCAACGTCGAACTCCTGTCACGCTTTCGCAGCGCAAGGGAGGTACACAGCGTCCTCGAGCGGCTCATGAAAGGTACGGTCGATGTCGTGATCGGCACGCATCGCCTGCTGCAGCCGGATCTCGGCTTTCGCAAGCTCGGTCTCGTGATCGTCGACGAAGAGCATCGCTTCGGCGTCAAGCACAAGGAACGGCTCAAGCGGCTGCGAGCGGAGGTCGACATGCTGACGCTGACTGCGACGCCCATCCCGCGCACGCTCAACATGACGCTCGGCGGCTTGAGAGACCTCACGATCATCGCCACACCGCCCGCCGAACGGCTGTCGGTCAGGACATTCGTCGGCGAATGGACCAACCAGGGAATCCGCCAGGCGGTGCTGCGCGAGCTCAGGCGCGGCGGCCAGGTCTACTTCGTCCACAACCGGGTCGAGGACATCGAAGCCCAGGCGACGAGACTGCGAGCACTGCTGCCGGAGACGGACATCCGGGTCGCGCACGGGCAGCTGTCCGAACGCGCACTCGAATCGGTCATGCTGGACTTCTACCACCGGCGATTCCGCATTCTCGTGTGCAGCACGATCATCGAGAGCGGCATCGATATCCCTACGGCGAACACCATCATCATCAACCGCGCCGACCGGCTGGGGCTCGCTCAACTGCACCAGCTCAGGGGCCGGGTCGGGCGGTCGCATCACCAGGCCTATGCCTATCTCATCGCGCCGCCGCTGCGTGCGCTCACCGCCGATGCGGCCAAACGCCTCGAAGCGATCGCGGCGCTCGAGGATCTCGGGTCGGGCTTCATGGTCGCGACCCACGACCTTGAAATCCGCGGCGCCGGGGAACTGCTTGGCGAAGGCCAGAGCGGCGACATCCAGGCGATCGGCTTCACGCTCTACAACGAACTGCTGTCGCGTGCGGTAGCGGACCTTCGCGCGGGGCGCGAACCGGTACTCGACGACCCGTTCACGCACGGTCCGGATATCGCGACGGGCCTTTCCGCGCTGATACCGGAGGACTACATGCCCGATGTGCACATGCGGCTCGTTCACTACAAGCGCATCGCGAGCGCCGACTCCGGCGAGGAACTCGACGAACTGAAGGTCGAACTCATCGACCGGTTCGGCTTGCTGCCCCCGGCCACCAATACGCTGTTTGCGATTGCCCGGCTCAAGCTGCTCGCCCAACGGCTGGGCATCGTCAGGATCCAGGCCGGCGCCACGGGCGGCGTGCTCAGGTTCGGCGAAAGCGCGAACGTCTCGCCCGTGGCTCTCGTCAGTCTCGTCGAGGACGACCCGGGCGTCTTTCGGCTCGACGGCCCGTTCAAGCTGCGTTTCTCGCGCGAACTTGCCGAGGATGAGGAGCGCATACAGTGCATCGAGGAGATCCTGGCCCATCTGGGCGCAGCGGAGTCGGCGTCCGAGGCGGCCTGACCGCGGTGTCGAGCCGAACCCATCGCAGCGGTAGCCATCGTGTCCGCACGCGCCTCCGGGCAGCCTGGCCGCGTCGCCGCCGCTATAATCGCGCAATGATGCAGCACATCCTGCTGTCCGGCGCCGCGGCACTGTTCGGACTCGGCTTCACCGGTCTGGCCGTGCCTCAGGAGGTGCCTGAAGGCGGCGGCGAGGCATCCGAAGCCTCCAGATATCACGTGGAAGTGATCATCTTCGCCAACGCGGATTTCGATCCGACCGAGGAGTTGTTCGACTACGTGGCTCAACGGCTCCACATCGAAGCGCCGCTTGCGCTCGTGGCGCCCCCGATGCGGCCCGTGCCCGAGGCGGTGTGGACGTATCCTGAAGACGCGGAGCCCGAGACCGAGCCCATACCCGGTGTCGTGAGGTTCGGCGGCAGGGTCATCGCGGCCGGACGACCGCTGCCGGAGCCGCGCCAGGCGCCCTCCGACCGGCCGCGCCTCGTGCTCGACGGGGTGCGCAGACCGCCGCCCGAACTCGACGCCTTGCCGCGGCTGGCGCTCGGTCCGGACGGGCTTGCGAGCCCGGTAAGCGAAACCGAAGCACCGGCGCTTCCGGAAATCAGGGTGATGGTGGAAAAGACCTTCGCCACTCCTTCGCTGCTCGAGCTGCCGGAACCGCCAGCCGAACCGCCGGTGGACCCGTTCGCGGTTGGCCCGCTCGTACTCGGCCCACTCGACGCGGACACACTGGCCGACGCAGACGCGCTCAACGATGCCCCTGTTGCGCCGGAGGAACCGGAGCCGCAGCCGCCGCGCCGCTACGCCGAGGAACTCGACCGCGAGTACAGGACAGTGCCGGACGGCGCCTCGACCGAACGAACGATCCGTTACCGCGTGCTGCGCACAGGGGAACTCAGGCTCGGCACTGCCTATGCGAGACTCCAGCGGCTTGGCGGCTACCGACCGCTGCTGCATGCCGGCTGGTCCCAGGAGGGGCTCGGCGAGGCGGACTCGCTACCGCTGCCGCTGTCGCGTCTCGGCAAGTCCAATCCCGCCGGGACGATTCAACTGCACCTGCAACGCTTCCTGCACCTCACGCTCGATCTCGACTACCGCCATACGCTCAGCCCGGGGCCGGCCTCGTCGCCCGCCACGGCGCCGCCGTCCGTCGCGTCGTCAGTATCCCCGGGGCGAGCCGTAGTCGCGCGATCGGACGGACTCAGCGAGATTGAACTCGCGCCGCACTACTACATCGTCGAGGACCGCCGCACACGCAACGGCGATGTGAACTACTTCGACCATCCCGCCTTCGGCGTGCTCGTGCTCGTCACGCGCGCCCCGGAAGCGCCCGAGGCCACCGACGAGGACACTCAGGACGGCAGGCCTGCGGCGTGAGGGCTTCGCAAGCTTGCGCGCGGATTGGCGGGAAACCATCCGTCAGTCATTGTGCGTCAGCTTGACGCGAGCAGCCGCTTCAATACCTCGGCCACACGAAGCATGCCGTCCGCCAGGGCCTGTTCGATCTCTGCGTGAATCGGCACGCCGCCGGGCGACCGGCCTGCCGCGTAGTTGACAGCCACGGCCAGCACCGCATAGTCGATTCCGAGTTCGCGTGCCAGCACGGCCTCGGGCATCGCCGTCATGCCGACCATCGTGCAACCGTCGCGTTCCAGTCGATCGATCTCTGCCGCGGTTTCGAGCCGCGGCCCCTGGACCACGCCATAGACCCCGCGCCGGATGGAGTACCCGCAATCGGCCGCGGCGGCTGCGATCGCCCCGCTCAGGATCGGATCGAACGGCAAGGTGAAGTCGACGTGCCGCGTTTCGATGTCTTGGCCTTCGCCGAAGCTGCTCTCACGGCCGGCAGTGTAGTCAATCAGTTGATCTGGAATGGCGATCGAGCCGGGAGTGAAGTCCGGCGAGATCGCTCCGACGAGGTTGATGGCGATCACGCGCCCCACCCCGGCCTCATGCAGCGCCCGGACGTTGGCCCGATAATTGACCGCGTGCGGCGCGATCCAGCGTTCAACACCGTGCCGCGCAATGCACTCAAGCCGCTTGTCCGCGATCGCCACGCTCAGTAATGGACTGGAAGGTTCGCCGAATGACGTTTGCACGGTTTCGGTACCCACAACGTCAAGGCCGAGCGCGGCCAGGCCGCTGCCGACGATCAGGCCAATATCCGGGCTCATTGCGCCGGCACCGCGTAAAGCGCCGGCAGGCCACGCCAGTAACCCTTGTAGTCCATCCCGCAGCCGAAGATGTACTCGTCTTCGGAGACCGTGATACCCACGTAGTCGGCGTGCGGCAGGACGGGCTCGCCGTCGATGTCCTTCGCGACGAGAACGGCGATGGATACCGACGTAGCACCGAGTTTCTTGAGTCTGGCGCCGAGGTCGCGCAGCGTCGCGCCGCGGTCGCGCACATCGTCGACGACCAGTACGTGGCGTCCGGCGAGCTTCCGGTCCGGTTTCACGTGCCACTCGATTGCGCCGCCCGTCAGCCTCTTGCCGTAGCGGCTCGCATGCACATAGCTGAACTCATAGGGAAAATCGAAATGCTGGCAGAGCCTGACCGCCGTGAAGACGCCGCCGTTCATGACGACAAGGACGACCGGGTCCGCCGTGCCCAACTCCGCTTCGATCCGCTTCGCCATATCGGCGAGAGTTTGGTCGATCCCATCGGCCGTTACGACTTCACGGGACTCATGGCGCACGCGCGCAATGCTCTTGTCAAGCGTCATCGATTCGCTCCCCGAAGTCGAAACCCTGCCACGCCGACATTTCCCCAAGCGCGTCCCGGGCCGCACGCCAGTCCAGCGAGGCTCGCAAGTCGTCCCATGACCGCGTGCCGCCGCCGCGCAGCCGCGCAAGGCGCAACTGTCCGGCCGGATTGACGTAGCCTGCGAACTCCGACAGCAGTGCAGGTATTTCGTCAAGCTCGTTGCATACCAGAACGAGATCGCATCCCACTTCGAGCGACTTTCGAACGCGCTCGACGAGCCCGCCCGCGACCGCGGCACCGGCCATGCCCATGTCGTCGGAGATCACCGCTCCGGCAAATCCGAGTTCACCGCGAAGCTGCGTTTGAATCCACCATCGCGAGAGGCTTGCAGGCTCAGGATCGATCTCGGGAAAGATCACGTGGCCGATCATGATCGACCGCAATCCGGCGGCGATCAGGCGTCGATACGGCAGCAGATCGCCGGCGAGTTCGTCGAGGCTTCGCCGGTCGACGGCGAGTGCCGTGTGCGAGTCGCTGCCGGCGCCCGCATGAGTCGGGAAGTGCTTGGCCGTCGACACCATGCCGGCGTCGCCAAGACCAGTGTCGAAACCCAGCGCAAGCCGGCTCACCGCTTCGCTTCCACCGTGCAGGGCGCGGTCCCCGATGACGTCGGCAATTCCAAGGTCGAGATCGACGACCGGCGCGAAGCACAGGTCCACCCCGACGGCCCTGAGTTCCGCGGCCAGCAGCCATGCGGTCGACCGTATGCTGCGCTCTGCCGCCGCCGGATCCTCGTCGTACAGGCGGCCGAAGCTGCGCGCCGGCGGCAGGCGGCAAAACGGCTCGCCAAAGCGCTGGACGCGGCCGCCTTCCTGGTCGACGGCGACGAGCAGCGGCGGATGGCGAATCGCGCGGATCTCCGCCACGAGGCGCTGAAGTTGTTCAGGCCGGTCGAAGTTGCGCGCAAACAGGATGACTCCGCCGATCAGCGGCGACGCGAGCCACGCACGCTCGTGTGACTCAAGTGACGTCCCTGAAACGCCGATCATCAAGGGGCCGAGTGACATCGCTGCACTTCCGCCCTCAGCGGACGGCGGCTCGCCGACCCGATCCTCGACGATCGAACCGTGCTGCGCGCGGCAGGCGCGAGGCCCCCGTCGCGCGATACCCGGCGATCAGCTCCGGGCGCTCAGCTCGAAACACGTCATGACCTCCACATGGTGAGTGTGCGCAAACATGTCGAAAACCCTTGCAGTACGCAAGCGATAACGCGAGTCCTCGAGGATTGCGCGCGCATCCCGGGCGAGCGTCGCGGGATGGCAGGAAACGTAGACAATACGCCGTGGCGAGGCGGCTGCCAGCTCGGCAACCACAGCCTCGGCGCCCGTGCGCGGCGGATCGAGAATCACGAGATCCCACGACTCCTTAAGGAAGCTCCAGCCGCGTTGCGCAAGGTCGGCCGCGAGGAAGTTCGCGTTGCCGATGCCATTGCGCTCGGCATTGCGTGCGGCGCGCGCGACGAGTCCCGCATCGCCTTCCACGCCCAGTACGGAGCCGGCGTGCCTTGCCAGGGGCAAACTGAAGTTGCCGAGCCCGCAATACAGATCGAGCACGCGGTCACCGGGTTCGGGCGCGGCAGCGGCGACAAGCTCGGCAACCATTTGCGCGTTGATCCCGGCGTTGATCTGCACGAAATCCGTCGGAGCGAACTCGAGCTCGACATCGAAGTCCGGCAATGCGTAACTCAGTGTGCCTGCCTCGCCAAGGGGCGTGGCCGTACCGGGACCGGCACTCTGAAGGTACACATCGAGCCCGTGGCGTTCGCCGAACGATCGAAAGCCTGCACTGTCCGCGGCCGTCGGCGCGTCGAGCACGCGCAGCACGATCGCCCGGTTCTCATCCCCGACCGCCAGCTCCACCTGGGGCAGCCGGGCCTTCACGCTGCTCGAGGTGACGATTTCGGAAAGTTCGCCCAGCGCCGAATCGAGCGGCGGCGCAAGCACCGGACAGCTCGCCATGTCCGTCACGTAGGTCGTGGCGCGTTCCCTGAAGCCGACGAGGGTACGCGCCTTGCCGTGCACGTACCTGGCACTGAGACGGGCGCGGCGGCGGTAGTTCCAATGCCGACTGGGCACGGGATCGAGCCACTGCTCGGGCTCGACACCGCCGACTCTGCGCAATGCCTCCTCAGCGCTGCGTTGTTTGAAACGAAGCTGCGCCTCGTAGTGCAGGTGTTGCAGCGAGCAGCCGCCGCAGCGTCCGAAGTAGCGGCAGCGCGGCTCGACGCGATCCGGAGACGGCTCGAGCACGCTGTGAAGTTCCGCTTCGGTGACGCGCCGCCGACGGCCCTTCGGTCTGAGCATGACGCGCTCGTTCGGCAGGGCGCCCGCGACAAAGACGGGCTGGCCGTCGAGTTCCGCGACGCCCCGGCCATCGTGAGTGAGGTCGCGAATCCCGGCCTCTACGGGATCGTCACGGCGTGCGGTCATGTCCCCGGGCGCCGAAAGTCGTGTGAATTACCGGGACCGCCCTCGTCGGCTGTTCCGTGAGTGGCCGTCTCATGCGGCGCCCGGCTCGCCGACACGCGCTTGTCCGGATGTCTCGCGATGCTGCTGCCATGCCGCGACAAATTCCTTGAGATGCGGTTGCTGCGATTGTTCGAGCTTCGTCCTGAGCCTTGCAAGCTCGGCCTCGTGGGCGGACTCGTCGAGCAGGCCTCGAACGAGTTGGAAGCGCAGGTAGATGAGATACGTATTGAGCGCGTCCGTCTCGCAGTAGTTGCGGATGTCCTCGAGCCTGCCCTGCAGGTAGCAGTCCCAGACCTTGTCGCCGCTCATGCCGAGCTTGCCCGGCAGGCCGAGTAGCTGCGCGACCTGCTCGAGCGACGAGCGCCCGCCGAATTGATACCCGGAAAGAACGTCCATGAGGTCGAGGTGGCGCCAGTGGAACCTGCCAAGATAATTGTTGTAGCGAAACTCCCGGTCGGAATCGCCGATCTCCCAGTAGCGTGCCGCGTTCACGCCGTGCCGCAATGACCGGTAGTGCAGCACCGGCAGGTCGAAGCCCGTGCCGTTCCACGACACCAGTTCCGGACAGTATCGATCGATGCCGTCGAAGAATCTCTGCACGAGTTCCTTCTCCGGGGACGATGCATCCCCGACACTGAAAACGTGCAGATCGTCGCCGCGCCGCAGGACCGCCGAGATCGCCACGACCCGGTGCTGCGGCAACGGCAGGAAATCGGTCTGGCGCGCCTGCTTCTGCTTGAAATACATGATCTTGCCGACCGACGCCTCGTCGAGATCGGCCACATCGTAGAGCCGCCGGCCAAGTTCGATGTCCGGCACGGTCTCGATATCAAAAACCAGAGTGTTCATGCCCTTTGCGTTCCTTGCTGTCGTGTCCTGCAATTTAGCTGCGCATCGGCGCAGGCTCCTGGTCCTTCCGCATCAACACGGCGACGGCGACCACGAGCCCGGCTTCATCGGTCAGTGAGAGAAAACCGCTGCCGATACCCAGGCGCTCGCACATCGCAATGCCGCGCGGCGAATAGACGACCTGCGGCTGGCCGAATGCGTTCGGCACCGTGCCGACATCCCGAATCCAGATGCCGTTGCGAAATCCGGTGCCCATGGCCTTCACGATCGCTTCCTTGGCCGCGAAACGCATCGCGAGAAAACGCGCCGGGTGCTTGCTCCCGAGGAACAGGTCCTGCTCCTCGTCGAGCAGCAGGCGGCGCGCGAAGTGGTCCCCGAATCGCTCCCAGACCCGTTCGACGCGCGACAGACGCAGCACATCGGTGCCGATCCCGAAAATCAATGGTCGAGCCCCAACTCGACGATGTCCTCGAGCACCCCGCGGGTCTTGAGCCGGCGCTGGCCGAGATACGAGTCAAGTACGCGGCCGAGCAAGCGTTTCGCCGCACGCAGGCTGTCGCGGTCATCGAGCGAGCGGCTGTGCAGTGAAATGAGCTCCCGTCCCCAGAAGGCCGTACCGTCGCTCGCAGCGTCCGCACGTCTGGGACCGTGTTCAAGCTCGAACACGTAGCGGCATTCCGGTTGCAGAGGCTCGCCCGTGCTCGCATCGCGGCCGAGTTCAAGACCGTAACCGAGCCCGCGCAGCAGACCGAGCTCGAAAAGCCGAACCGTCCGCGCGAGCGGCGAACCTTGCGCGAGCGCCGCGAGACAGTGCTCGTAGCATTCGAAGACGTCGCTGTTCGGATCGCCGCGCACCGACAGGCGCAGGATGAGTTCGTTGACGTAGTACCCGGCAAGCAGCGCTTGACCGCGCAGCGCGAAGTCCGCGGCTTCGGGCTCGACACCGGTCAGTCGGCCGAGCTCGCCGCGCCGGGTCCACGACAGGCTGAGCGGTACAAACGGCTGAAGATGGGCGCGCTGTCCATTGGCGGTACGCCTGGAACCTTGCGCCACGAGCCCGACCCGGCCGCGACCCGCGGTCAGGCATTCCACGATCTGGCTCGAGTTGCGGTAGGAACGGTGATGCAGTACGAAGCCGCGCTCGAGCAGGACCCGTTCGCGCTCAGTCATGGCGAATCGAAGCCGAGTCGACGCAGTTCACGCTCATTATCGGACCAATGCTCACGCACCTTCACCCATAGTTCAAGGTGCACTCGGGCGCCGAGCAGGCGGCACAACTCGATTCGCGCCTCGCGTCCGACGCTCTTGAGAACCCGCCCGTCCTTGCCGATGACGATGGGCTTGTGACTGTCGCGCTCGAGCCAGATCAGCGCGTGCATGAGCCAGCGCTCGTCCTCGATCCTGCTCAGATGCTCGACTTCGACCGTGAGCCCATAGGGGATTTCCTGATGGAGCTGCTCGAGAAGCTTCTCTCGTATCGTCTCCGCCGCACGAAACTCGGCGGTGCGGTCAGTGGCCATGTCCTTCGGAAACAGGGGCGGCCCATGCGGAAGGTGCTCGAGAATCGCCGCGGTCAGTCGCCCGAGGTTCTCGCCGGTCTTCGCGCTCACGGGAACGTACGCGACGAAGGGATAGCGCTCGAGTTCCGTGAGCACTGGCAGCAGGCCGCTCCTCGCGCGCAGCCTGTCGATCTTGTTGACCACCACGATGGCCCGTGCATTGCGTTCGTTGAGCAATTCAAAGAGCTTGCGGTCCTGCGCCGTTGCGCCCCGGGCTTCGATCAGTATCAGCACCAGATCGCAGTCGTCGATCGCGTGATGGATCGCTCGAGCCATGACCCTGTGCAACGCACGCTTCGCTCGGCCGGCATGGCCCGGAGTATCCACGAACACGGCCTGATCCGCCCCGGCGTTCAACACGCCGAGAATCTTGTGGCGCGTGGTATGCGGCTTTGCGCTGACGATGCTGATCTTCTGGCCGATCACCGCGTTGAGCAGCGTGGACTTGCCCACGTTCGGCCGGCCGACGATGGCTACGTAGCCAGAACGCGGGTCCTTACTCGTGCTCATCCGTCAGTTCCCGGAGCATCGTGGCGGCCGCTTCCTGCTCCGCGCGCCGCCGGCTCGAGCCCGCTCCGCGCGTCGGCGCTGCGAGTTCGCCGACGGTGCAGCTCACGACGAAGATCTTCGCGTGATCGCTGCCGAACTCGGAATCCACCGCGTAGCTCGGCAGGCCCAGTCCGCGCCCCTGCAACCACTCCTGCAGCCTGGATTTGGCGTCCTTGAGCTCGGGGGTTCGCGGCAGCGCAGCGAGCCTTGCCGCGAACAGCCATTGAACGAGCCGGTCGGCCGCGGCATGACCGCCGTCCACGAACACGGCGCCAATCAGGGCTTCGAGCGCGTCGGCGAGCGCGGACTCGCGCTGCGCGCCACCCGCCCGCAGTTCGCTCTTGCCGAGGATGATCTGTGTATCGATCGCAAGCTCGCGGCCGATCTCGGCCATTGTCGTCCCGTTCACGAGCGCCGCCCTGGCGCGGGTCAACTCGCCCTCGGTGTCATCGGGCCGCGATTCAAAGAGAAGCCTCGCGATGCTTATACCCAACACGGCATCGCCAAGAAACTCCAGCCGTTCATTGTTGGTCCTGGACGCGCTGCTGTGTGTCAGCGCCTGTTCGAGCAGGGACAAGTCGTTGAAGCGATAGTCGAGCCGGGTCCTGGCCCACTGTTCCCGGTCGGCCGCTTCGGACTCGCGGTTCACTGGCAGCGCGAGGCGATGCCGGCCCCGCGGCTTCGCCGCCTCCCGCTCACTCGATGCTTGTGCCGATGCGGCCCCACCGCGGACCGCCTTCAGCGAAGCCCTGCCAGCTCATCCACACGCGCATGGCCCGGCCGACGAGATTGTTCTCGGGGATGAACTCCACTCCGCGAAACCGGCTGTCCTGGCTGTTGTCGCGATTGTCGCCCATGACGAAGTAGTGCCCGTCGGGCACACGGTATGTGCCGCCGCGACTGATCACCCCTCGAGTGTGGTAAATCTCGTGCTCGCGCGCGCCAAGAAGCTCGCGCGCCCGGTCCACGCCGGGTTCATCGTCGACCCTGCCAAGCATCTCGACGGGGACGGGCTCGCCGTTGATCGTCAGTCGCTTGCTGCTCGCCTCGTAGACGATGGTGTCTCCCGGAAGACCGACCACTCGTTTAATGTAGTTGATGGATGGGTCCGAGGGCAGTCTGAAGACGACCACATCGCCGCGTTGCGGTTCTCCGATTTCGACGATCTTGCTGTTGACGACGGGCAGACGCAGCCCGTAAGCGAACTTGTTCACGAAAATGAAATCGCCGTCGAGAAGCGTCGGCATCATCGAGCCGGAGGGAATGCGAAACGGCTCGAACAGGAAGGATCGCAGCACCAACACGATCAGCAATATGGGAAAGAACGACCGGGAATACTCGACGACGACAGACTCGGCGACCGTGTTCCCGCGGCTCGCGGCAATGCGCCGGGAACGTTTGAACACCAGAGCGTCGAACAGCCAGATCAGCCCCGTGGCGAACGTGGCGATGACGAGCAGCAGCGCGAAATCCAATGTTCGTTTCCTCTAGCCGGCCGGGGAAGGTGCCCGAGTATTCGTCATTATAGGCTCACCCGCAACACGATCCGAGACACGTGACGGACCCGTCTCAGGCATCGGAAACCGCAGTTCCAAGGAGCCTTTCAGCGCCCGGACGCCGTAGCGAGATAGCGCTCGACGCGCTCGCGGTCGAGATGGTACTGGCAAAGTTCTTCGTCAGCACCGCTCAACACGGGAATCCTCAGACCATAGCGGCGCTTGAGCCCGCGATCCGCGCTGATGTCAACGACTCGCACTTCGGCTCGCCCGCGCACGAGCGGCTCGAGCTGTCCGGCCATGACATCGCATAGATGACAGTCCGGCCGCGTGTAGAGTGTCAGCGTGATCACTCGACCTGTTTCAGGGTCACATGGCGCAGCGTGGCCCGCTCGATGCGGCGCCGCAACCCCGGCGTCAGCAACGCGGCAAGTGCGACACCGCTGACGGCGCCCGCGAAGCAGCCGAGGTCGGTCCCGGTCATGCCCGCGCCCGCCAGCGCCCCTGCGAGCAGGCCCGCCCAGGGCAAACCGTGCAGTGTCACGGCGCTTGACAGCACGCAATGGCGCGGCAGCGAGACGAGTACCGAGGTTCCGGCGCTCACCGAAACGTTGGACGCGAGTGCCGCGCGCGCGCCGCGCGTCGTATCGGGAAACCAGCGCCACATGCATGTGCCCGCACAGCCGGGGCAGGCCTGCGACTCGTCAAGCTCGACCTGCACGCGACCGTCGGCATCGGTGTTGCGAACAACGGCTCGCACCGTCATGCAGTCGGTCATGGTGATGGTTACCGCCTATTCGGCATTCAGGGAAATCGCGATCTGGTGCAGCGTCTTGTAGGGCACTTCACCGATCGCCGTGACCTTGCGCCCGCTCACGGTTGTCGAGAAGGCGTTGGTGCTGCCGAGCCTCGTGAAGCCTTCGGCGACATCGTCGACCGCCTGCGGATCTTCGATGAACACCGACACCGCCGCGAGCCCGTCGGAGTAGACATGATGCTCGACCGGGTGTTCGGAACCCGCAAGCGGCCCGTGCTTGGCGACCGAGAGCGCAAAACCGCCCGGCAGCATGGACGCCTGCCACAGCACGCCGTCGTCGGGCACCGAGATCGAGCGTTGCGTCGCCAACAGCCTGAACCCGCTGGTGTCGATTTGCGATTCGATTCGCTCGGCGGGTATCGAATCGAAGATTTCAAAGCGCGTGAACAGTATCTGTTCGATGATCTCCCCGTTCTCGTCCATGAGCTGCGACTTCAGCGGCATCGCCGTTTCCTCGTCGAGCCAGAGCCGGTAGCCGTAGCGGAACTCGTCACGGGGACTGATTCGTATAACCTGGGTCGGCCGCTCGGCGACCCTGTCCGTCGCATCGAACGCGAATTCGTAGTGCGGCTCGAGAGTCTCCGAATAGCTCGGCAGTGCCGCGACCAGCGGACTCGCATCGCGTGCTTCGTCGACGAGGATTACGCCGCGGTCGGGCAGGATGCAGCGGATCTGGTCGGCATGCCGGATGATTTCGCGGCCGACGCCATCGTTCGACACGATGCGCTCGCTGACGAGCCCATTGTCGTTGCGGTGAGTGATATCCAGTGTCTCGGCGTTACCGCTGTGAAGGTGGACGAAAGTCCCTTCGTAGTTGAGTGCCTCCATCGCACCGGTCATGCGCTCAAGCCATGACCGTACGTCCTGCGCGACGGCTTCCATGGAGATGAAGGCGACCAGGAGCGCAAATGCCCACATGCAACCGTCCCGGCCGGCCTTCATTCGGTATCGCCCTGCGCTGCAGCAGCGAGTTCGGCGTCGACCGTACCGACGAGGTCCGAATCGAAGGACGTTCGCCGGACGCGGTTCGCGTACTCGCTGTGACGGATGAGGTAATTGGCCAACCGTGTCGGGGGGGAAACGAGGCGTGGCTGCTCCACGTCCTGCGGAACGACGTAGCTCGGCACATCGGCCTGGGCAGTGGCCTGCAACGACTGCTCGGCGTCCGGCATGGCGGCATCGAGCCCGCCCTGGGCCATGAACCTGAGCGTCAGCACCGCGGCAACCGCGACAGTGGCCGCAATGCCGAACGCCATGGCAGGCTTCAGCAACCTGCCGGCCGGCCGCCGGCCGACGGCGCTGCGCGCCCGTGGAATGCTGACGCCGCTCAGTGACTCCTGCACCCTGCGACGCAGGATGTCCGGGTCCGGAGACAGTAATTCGCCGCGCAGTGCCGCGCGAATCCTGGCGTATCTGACCAGCCGATCCCGCTCGGCGGGGTCATGGTCGAGGCGTCTGATGAAGAAAGCACATTCTTCGGCCGACATGTCGTCGTCCATGAATGCGGAGGCCTGATCCTGAGTTTTTTCTGTCACGTGCTCAATCGAGTAGTGGAGCGAGTTGCCTGTCGATGGCCTCCCGAGCCCGGAAAATTCGCGACCGCACCGTACCGACGGGACATTCCATCGTCTGGGCGATCTCTTCGTAGCTCATGCCTTCGATTTCCCGCAATATGATGGCCGTTCTCAACTCTTCGGCCAGTTCGCCGATCGCCTTGTTGACGACGGCCCGGATTTCCTCGGACAGCGCCAGACCTTCCGGCGTGTCGATGTCCTGCAGTTTGGCCGTTACCTCGTAGTGTTCGTTCTCCTGCAGATCCAGATCGAAGGTCGCCGGTCGTCGCCGGACCGCAACGAGGTAGTTCTTTGCCGTATTGATCGCGATTCTGTAAAGCCATGTGTAAAACGCGCTGTCTCCTCGAAACGACGGCGCAGCACGGTAGGCCTTGAGGAACGCCTCCTGTGAAACGTCGAGTGCCTCGGACGGGTCTCGCACATATCGCATGATCAGCTTCAGGATCTTGTGCTGATATTTTAGCACCAACAGGTCGAATGCCGACCGGTCCCCCTGTTGGACTCGCTTGATCAGCGCGAGATCTGAAGTGTCCTTTCCGCTACTTCCCCCGACCGCGGATTCCGCCTCTCGTTTCTCCGTAGACCGCATCTCGCACCAAAAAGTTCGCCTTAATCGCATCCGGGAGCCTGCGCCGCAGGAATTCGCGGCAGGAAATCCGCTCTCATCCGCCCCTTCGACCCAACCATTACGTCAAAAAGTGAATAGGTATTTTCCTCAATCGACCGGTCGAAGGGGCGGCGACATCGAGCTTTCGTTTTCGCGACTTCCTGCGGCGGAGGCTCCCGGGCGGACGCCGCAACCGTTCTGGCGCGGCTGGACGCCCGATTGTAGCCGAAACCGCGCCTACTCAGCGGAGGTTCGGAATCCTGTCTCGCGCACGGCGACCTGCAGGCGCCGCCAGTCCCGAACGCAAAGCTGATCGCGCAGCAGCACGAACCGCAGTGAGCGATCGGGCGAGACGAGTTCGAGCAGCACCCAAAACGCAGCAAAGCGGGTGCCGGTTCCGAGTTCGAGATCGAACAGGCCGCGTGCGGGTAGTGACCAGCGGCCATCCCCGGATCTCGCGAGCAGGACCCGGGTGTCCGGGAAGCGAAACGCAGCATGAACCGCAAGAACGCCGAAGGCCACGAGGCCTACCACGACGCTTCGAGTCGCCGCGTGCACGCTGCCCCAGAGCAGCAGGTGAAGCGCGGCCCACCAGAGCACGAGCACGCCCGACCGCCTAGCGGCGAAACTTGAGACTGTTCCGGATACCTCGGATGAGCCGGACATGTTCGCGATCCGCGGGTTCCGCCCGGCCTAGAATGTAGCTGTAAAGTTCAGGATCCGGCAGGTCCAAAATCGCCGCGAATCGCAACTTATCGTCATCGTCCAGCGTCTCGAAGGAAGCCTCGAGGAAGGCCTCGAGCACGGTGTCGAGTTCGCGCATGCCGCGCCGGCAGCGCCACCTGAGGTTGGCCTTGGGGTCCGGTGCTGGTTCGGACACGAAAGCGGGGCTTTGACGCGGACCGCTAGTGCTGCCGCTCGGCCATGAGTTTCTTGATCTCGGCAATCGCCCGGCCGGGATTCAGATCCTTGGGGCAGGCCGCGGTGCAATTCAGGATCGTGTGACAGCGATACAGTCGGAACGGATCCTCAAGCGCATCGAGCCGTTCGCCGGTCGTTTCGTCCCGGCTGTCGACGATCCAGCGCCAGGCCTGCAGCAGCGCCGCAGGCCCGAGGTAGCGTTCCGGGTTCCACCAGTAGCTCGGGCACGAAGTCGAACAGCAGGCACACAGGATGCACGCCGACGGCTCGTCGATCTTCTCCTGATCCTCCTTCGACTGCAGGCGCTCGCGATCCGGCGGCGGCGGGGTGCGCGCCTCGAGCCAGGGCTTGATCGACGCGTACTGGGCATAGAAGTTGGTCAGGTCGGTGACGAGGTCCTTGACCACCGGCATGCTCGGCAGCGGGTAGATCCGGACGACGCCCCTGACCTCCTCGACGGGCTTGATGCAGGCGAGCGCGTTCGTGCCGTCGACGTTCATCGAGCACGAGCCGCAGATGCCTTCGCGGCAGGAGCGGCGGAAGGTCAGCGACGGGTCGATCTCGTCCTTGATCTTGATCAGCACGTCGAGCACCATCGGCCCGCATTCGTCCATGTCGACGCTGTAGGTGTCGACCCTCGGGTTCTCGCCCGAACCCGGTTCATAACGGTAGACCTCGAACTTGCGCGCGGCAGTGGCCCCTTCGGCGCCGCCGAAGTCCCTGCCGCGCCTGACCCGCGAATTGGCCGGTAACCGAAACTGCGCCATCGTGTCCTCTCTGTCAGTAGGTTCTTGCCTTGAGCGCCACGGACTCGACGTCCTCGCTCATGGGGTCGAGCTGGACCGGCCGGTAGTCGAAGCGCACCGCGCCGCGCTCGTCGACCCAGGCAAGCGTGTGCTTGAGCCAGTTCTCGTCGTCGCGCTCGGGATAGTCCTCTCTGGCCTGGGCGCCCCGGCTCTCGGTACGGTTCGCCGCCGACCTGATCGTGCCCATCGCCTGCAGCAGCAGGTTCTCAAGCTCGATCGTCTCGACGAGATCCGTGTTCCAGATCATTCCGCGGTCCGCGACGTTAACGTCGGCGAAGGACGCGAAAACCTGTTCGAGCTTCTCGATCCCGTCCTCGAGCGACTGCGCGGTGCGGAACACGGCCGCGTGGTCCTGCATCGTGCGCTGCATGTCGAGCCTGATCCGGGCCGTCGGCAGGGAGCCGTCCGCGTGGCGCAGCCGGTCGACGCGCGCGACCGCCTCTTCGCCGGCCGACGCCGCGAGTGGTCTGGAGCCTGCGCCCGGCCTGATGAGTTCGCCGCAGCGCCTTGCGGCGGCGCGGCCGAAGATCACGAGATCGATCAGCGAATTGGAGCCCAGCCGGTTCGCGCCGTGAACTGAAACACAGGCGCCCTCGCCGAGGGCCATGAGGCCGGGCACGACATATTCCTCGCCGTGCTCGTTGCGGGATATCGCCTCGCCGTGGTGATTGGTCGGCACACCGCCCATGTTGTAGTGAACGGTGGGCAGCACGGGGATCGGTTCCTTCGTCACATCGACGCCGGCGAAGATACGTGCCGTCTCGGCGATGCCCGGCAGCCGTTCCTCGATCACGTCGCGGCCGACGTGGTCAAGATGCAGGTGCACATGGTCCTTGAGTCGGCCGACGCCGCGTCCTTCGCGCAACTCGATCGTGATCGAGCGGCTGACGACGTCCCGGGAAGCCAGGTCCTTCGCGTGCGGCGCATAGCGTTCCATGAACCGCTCGCCTTCGGAGTTCGTCAGGTAGCCGCCTTCGCCGCGCACACCCTCCGATATCAACATCCCCGGACCGTAGATCCCGGTCGGGTGAAATTGCACGAACTCCAGGTCCTCCAGCGGCAACCCGGCGCGCAGCACCATGGCGTTGCCGTCCCCGGTGCAGATGTGGGCCGAGGTGCACGAGAAATAGGCTCGGCCATAGCCTCCGGTCGCAAGAATGACCATGCGCGCCGCGAAGCGATGCAGCCGCCCTTCGGCCAGGTCGATCGCGACGACGCCGCGGCACTCGCCATTCTCCATGATCAGGTCGATCGCGAAGTACTCGATGTAAAACTCCGCGTCGTGCCTGAGCGACTGCTGATAGAGCGTATGCAGCATCGCATGCCCGGTGCGGTCGGCTGCAGCACAGGTGCGCTGTGCCGTCCCCTCGCCGTAACGCGTCGTCATGCCGCCGAACGGGCGCTGGTAGATCCGGCCGTCCTCGGTCCTCGAGAACGGCACACCGTAGTGCTCAAGCTCGATGACCGACGCCGGGGCCTCCTTGCACATGTAGGCGATGGCGTCCTGATCGCCGAGCCAGTCGGACCCCTTGACGGTGTCGTACATGTGCCAGCGCCAGTCGTCCTCGCCCATGTTGCCGAGCGCGGCGCTGATTCCGCCCTGGGCAGCGACCGTATGACTGCGGGTCGGGAACACCTTCGTGAGACAGGCCGTCGACAACCCCTGTTCGGCGAGCCCGAGCGTTGCTCTGAGACCGGCCCCGCCGGCGCCGACGACGACGACGTCGTAGCTGTGGTCGATAAACTCGTAGTCGCGGGCCATCACGGCGTCCCGAGCGCGACCTTCAGGATCGCGAACACCCCGGCGATGGCGCCAAGAGTGTGTGCGAACGTCGAAAGCACCAGAACGGAGACTTTAAGCCCCGTCGAGTGAACGTAGTCCTCGACGACGACCTGCACGCCCAGCCAGGAGTGATAGACGATACTGAGCGTCGTCGCGACGAGCAGCGCGCCGGTGATCGGGCTGCCGATCCACGCGGTCATCGCCGCATGCGAATACTCGTCAAGGGTTGCCAGCGATACGGCGAACCACAAGCCGAGCGGCACGAGCGCAACCGCCGTCAGGCGCTGCGCCCACCAGTGCTGTGTAGCCCCGGCTGCCGTGCCGAGGCCGAGCACCCTGTTCAGCGGTGTAATCAGGCTCAACGCCGGACCCTCAGAAGATGACAAGAACGGTAAAGCCCGCCGATGCAAGTACCGAAACGACGACGACCGTCCAGCCGCTTGCGCGGTACTGCGCCGGTTCGAAGCCTCGGCCTGCGTCCCAGAACAGGTGCCGTATCCCGTTGCAAAGGTGAAAGAAGAAACAGAATGTCCAGCCCGCCAGCAGCAGTTTGAACGGCCACATCGCAAAGACCTGCTCGACCACACCATAGGCTTCCGGCCCGCTCGCAAGCGCGATGAGCCACCATGCGAGCGCAACCGCACCGACCGACAACAAAAGCCCCGTGATCCTGTGCAGGCTCGACAGGACCATGGTGATCTGAAATCGATAGACCTGCAGGTGCGGCGACAGGGGCCGCTCACCCCCATCCATTGCGGTTTCGCTCTCCTCGTGGATCGATGATGACGTGAATCCGGCCGAACTGGCGCGGCCGCGGACTGCTAGAAATCAATGCAACGACCGCCCCTTTCCCAATCGCCGTAGCGTGTCGGCTCGGGGCCCTTCGGGCCGCCGATTTCCTTCGGGCGTTCCGCTTGCTCCTCGACCCCGGTTGCCGGAGCCTCCGGACGTTGCTCGGTCGCCTCTTGTTCGCGCTTGCCGGGCATCGTTAAAGTGTGCCAGAAACCGCTTGTGTTCGCACCCGACTCCGACCGACTTCTGGCCGAGACCAGCCCGGACATGGACCGAAACGATGCCTGATCGCCCCCTGCGCTATTGCCGACGCGACGACACGGCCTTCATCGAGGTCTCCGGCAGCGATGCGCGCACCTTTCTGCACGCCCAGTTGAGTCTGGCGATCCCGGCGCTGCCCAGGGATGCGGCCCCGCTTGCCGGCTGGCACGATCCGAAGGGCCGTGTTCGCGCACTGTTCCGGCTCGTGCCGGGGAATCGGCGCTGGCTATTGATGACGCCACTCGCCAGTGCAGCCGCGCTCGCGGCAAGGTTGCGCATGTTCGTGCTTCGATCCGATGTCGAGCTCGCGGTAGTCGACGAAACGGCCCTCGTCAGCGTGATCGGCGGGACGGACGAAGAGTTCGCGCGGCTCGGCATACCGTCGGCAGGCGACAACGCCATGGCCGAAATCGACGGTGTATGCCGGATCAGGATCGGCCCCGAGCTGGCGTATCTGATCGGCCCGGGTCGCGCGCTGGCCGGTCTCGTCGCCGATTGCGAAGAAGCTCCGCGCGAGTTCGCCGAACTTGCGGAGATCGAGCTCGGAATCGCGGCGATCCCCGCGGGCATCGAGCACGATTTCGTGGCCCAGATGTTGAATCTCGAGCAGCTCGGCGCGATTTCCTTCGACAAGGGCTGCTACCCGGGACAGGAAGTCATCGCTCGAATCCACAACCTCGGTTCGGTCAAGCGGCGCGCGCAGCGCTTCGCGGTCGAGCCGGGCGCCGGTATCGAACCCGGCACGCCGGTGCACGATGGCGCGAACGGGGTCGTCGGTCAGGTCGTTCGTGCGGCCGAAACCCGTGATCGATGCGAATTGCTCGCAGTCGTCAGGCTCGATGCCGCAAAGCAGGCGCTCTACCTTGGCCGAAAACGGTTGCGTCGGTTGGCGCTGCCCTGGGATGAACACGATCCCACGGCAACGGGCGTGTGACGCAAACCCGCGCCGGACGGCGTCCTCGCACGACCGGCAATCTGCGGCAGATGTCCGCGTCGCAGCGATCAGATGAGGTGAGAGTCCTGCAGCCTGTTGCTAGCCCGCAAATCTCACCAAGCCGCGCTTTGCGATGGAGCATTACGGATGAATCTCAGGCACTTGCGAAACAATCAGGGGCATCGCGCGGGTGACAGCTTGCGCTGGCCACGCCCTCGCTTGTCTTTTGCGCGATCATCGTGGCTCTTGGTGAGATTTGCGGGCTAGGTCCGCGACTCAGGACGCAACTGCGGAAACAGCAGCACATCGCGAATCGACGCCGAGTCGGTGATCAGCATCGCCAGCCGATCGACGCCGACGCCGATGCCCGCGGCCGGCGGCATGCCGTACTCGAGCGCGCGAACGAAGTCCTCGTCGTAGAACATCGCTTCATCGTCGCCGCGCTCCCTTGCAGCGAGCTGTTCCCTGAAGCGCTCGGCCTGATCGTCCGGATCGTTGAGCTCGGAAAACCCATTGGCGATCTCCCGACCGGCGATAAAAAGATCAAAGCGGTCCGTCAGGAACGGGTCCGCGTCGGTGCGGCGCGCCAGAGGCGAAACCTCGGCAGGATAGTGCGTGATGAAAACCGGGCCGCCAAGCCCGGCTTCCACCGTCTTCTCGAATAGCTCAAGTTGGAGTTTGCCCGGGCCGGAGTCCGGGTGGACTTCGATCCCGTGCTGCTCGCAGAGTCCTGCCAGCCGTTCGGAGTCCCTGATATCGCCACCGTCAAGCTCCGGGTTGGATTCGCGCAGTGCGTCCTCGAGGGACAGGCGGCGAAACTCTCCGGCCAGGTCGAACTGCTCCCCCTGATAGTCGATCCCGGTGTTGCCGAGCAGGTAACGCACGCTCTCGCGAATGA
The DNA here is from genome assembly GCA_028278665.1 of Candidatus Rariloculus versatilis. Lineage (GTDB taxonomy): Bacteria > Pseudomonadota > Gammaproteobacteria > Steroidobacterales > Rariloculaceae > Rariloculus > Rariloculus versatilis. The sequence continues at coordinate 252 of JAQAJI010000005.1, read as the reverse complement.
GGTTCTCGGTCAGCGACATGGCATCGGTGTATTGCGCGTATGCCTGGTAGATTTCGAGAATGGTGAACTCGGGGTTGTGCCGTGTCGACAGGCCTTCGTTGCGAAACACGCGATTGAGTTCGTACACGCGCTCGAACCCGCCGACGAGCAACCGCTTGAGATAGAGTTCCGGCGCGATCCTGAGATACAGCGTCTGCTCGAGCGCATGGTGCCAGGTCTCGAACGGGCGCGCGGCCGCGCCGCCCGGGATCG
>JAQAJI010000049.1:24773-32957 GCA_028278665.1 Candidatus Rariloculus versatilis | reverse complement strand
CCTTCGGCGACCCGGTGCGGGGCGTAGTCGAGATCGCCGTCGTGACCGCCGTCGCCCCAGTTCAGAAAACGTCCGTTCCAGGCCTCCGGCGCGGGTAGCTGGACGTACCAGGTGAGCCCCGGGCCGACCTGGCCCTGAACGTGGCAGTAAGCGGGAACGGACTCGCTGGCCGGACGCCACTCGGCCCGGTAGAGCGTCAGGTTGCGTGTATTGATCATGCTTTCGCAGTGTGCGGCATGATCCTCCTGACCATGGGCGGAGGCGGCAAACGCCAACCAGCCGAGAACAACAGTCTTCAGGGTTGCAATGAATCTCATCAGTCGCCTCCTGCAGCGTGGCTGGCGATCAAGCCGAAGTCACATAAGAAATTGATTTAAAAGGACTATATTTGAATTCTTCGCAAGCGGTCCAAGGAATCACGTTTGACAGGCTAGCACAGCCAACGAAAATCGAAAGGGCGTAGAGTACTTCAATGGCAACTGAGCCTGAAGCAGGCGCTCGACACTCTGCCCGAAGGGGATCGGCAAACGACGGCGCAAGAGGTCATTTTTCGGGCGCCCCGGGGTCGGCATGAATTTCGAATTGTGGATTAATGCTGCTGTTGGCATTGCGATCCTCGCCTTCCTGTGGAATCTGCATCGAGACATGGCCGACGTTCGGGACGTCTCGCGCAACTCGACGGCACGGTAGCGACGTTGCGGGAAATGCTCTCGGGCATTCTCACGAGGCGCGACTCCTGATTCCACGGCTGCTGCCATGCGGCCAACAGATTTTCCAGGCAGTTTCATGAGTGCCGCAATCCCGCAGCTAACGCAGTGCCATGATCGCGCGTGCAAGTAGCCGGTAGCTCACAGGTATCCTGCGTCGTGAATCATTTGGCGTGTCTCGTCGGACTGAAGAAACCCCCTGAACGCGACCGCGGCGGCATTGTCGGCGCCGCGATCGAGCAGGATCGCGTCCTGTTCGATCGGCTCGTACAGTTGCGGGGGAACCGCTACGTAGCTCGCAGGCCCTTCCCAGGATAGCGCCTGCGACAGCGCGACGAGCCCGAGTTCGGCGTTGCCGGTGGCGGCCATCGCGAAGGCCTGCCCGATGCTCTGGCCGATTGCGATCCTTGGTCTTAAGGTCTCCCACAGGTCGAGCCGCTCGAGAACCTGCTTCGCCGCCGCTCCATACGGCGCGAGTTCGGGGCTCGCGATCGCGATGTGGCGGAAGTCGCCTTCGGCGAGCATTTCGATGCCGCGGCCGTCGAGCGTGCCGGCGTCGGCGCTCCACAGCACGAGCCGGCCACGCGCGTAGCTGAACCGGCTCGTGTCGTCGCCGAGACCGTCCGCACCAAGTCGCGCCGGGCGGTCGCTGTCCGCCGCGAGAAATACATCGAAAGGTGCACCGTTGAGAATCTGGGCATAGATTTGGCCCGTCGAGCCGGGCACGAGGACGATCTCATGACCGGTGCGCTCCTCGAACGCCGCCGCAATGCTCCGCATCGGCGCGAGGAAGTTTGCGGCAACGGCGACGGTCGCGACCTCCCCTCGCGCGCTCGCCGACAGCAGCACCGCTGCTGCCGTCAGCGCCAGGCGCGTGGAGCCGGCTTGCGGGCCCGGGCAATGCTCCAGGCGTGTCATTCCCCACATTGGACGAGCTGCCGACGCCTCGCGACCGGTAGGAGTTCGGCAACGCTTCGGGTGCGGCGTCATTTCCCGGCGGTGACCTCGATGTAGCGCGTTTCGATGAACCGCCCGCCATTGCCGACGACCGGCGTCGCGACTGCGATGGCCGTCGCGCACTTCGGCAGCGGGCAGATCTGTGGGAAAAGGCGGCGTTGCATCGCCCGCTCCCGCACCAGGAACCTCGCCGTATGATCGGTGCGGTGCCGGAAGCGGTCAACCTGACTCCGGTGCCGCACAGACCGCAGCGATCTCCGAACAACTGTTGGCGGGCGGCGCTTCCGGGCGAGAAGACTTGCAAGCTGCGCGGTCCGCCGGCGGATATGACAGATTGCGTTGGCCGCGGGCAGGTGTGAGAGATTGCGCGGCCCGTTGAGGAACCTGGCTGATCGTGCGGCGATCAACCGTCGTCGAGCGACAGCAGTTCCATGTTGCCGCCGATCGCCGCGGTGTTGAGCGTCAGCACCTTTTCGGTCGTGAAGCGCAGCAGGTAGTGCGGACCGCCGGCCTTGGGCCCCGTTCCCGACAGTCCCTGGCCGCCGAAGGGCTGCGACCCGACGACCGCGCCGACCATGTTGCGGTTCACGTAGACATTGCCGACGGGCACGATCTCAAACAGGCGCTCGGCGCGTCCCTCGATGCGGCTATGAAGCCCAAGGGTGAGTCCGTAGCCGGTACTCACGGCTTCTCGCACCGCCGATTCGATCTCCCGGCCGGCGAACCTGACGACATGCAGGATCGGCCCAAATTGCTCCCCGTCGAGCTGCCGAATGGAATCGATTTCGAGCAGCACCGGTGCGACGAACGTGCCGTTGCGGCACTCGGCGGTCAGCGGCGCGCTGTGCTGCTCTGCGCCCTCGGCGGCGAGCCTTGCGACATGCTTCCCGAGCGCTGTGGCGGCGGTTTGCGAAATTACGGGCCCGACATCGGTTTCAAGCTTGCCCGGATCGCCGACGCGCAACTCGTCCATGGCGCCCCGGATCATCGCGAGCGTCCGGTCGGCGATGTCGTCCTGCAGGTACAGCACGCGCAGGGCCGAACAGCGCTGCCCGGCGCTGCCGAAGGCCGACTGGATGACGTCGTCGGTGACTTGTTCGGGCAACGCGGTCGAATCGACGAACATCACGTTCTGCCCACCGGTCTCGGCGATCAGCGGCGCGATGGGTGCGTTGCGCTCGGCCAATGCGCGGTTGATGCGCCAGGCCGTCTGCGTACTGCCCGTGAATGCCACGCCCGCGGTTTTCGGATGCGACACGAGCGCCGCGCCGACCGAGCCGTCCCCGGTCAGCAGGTGCAGCACGCCGGCCGGAACGCCTGCCGCGTGCAGGAGGCGAACGGCCTCGAAGGCGACCAGCGGCGTCTCCTCCGCCGGCTTTGCCACCACCGCGTTACCGGTCGCGAGCGCCGCGGCGATCTGGCCGGCAAAAATCGCGAGCGGGAAATTCCACGGACTGATGCAGGCGAACACGCCGCGCCCGTGCAGGCTCAGTCGATTGGATTCGCCGGTGGGTCCCGGCAGCATCGCGGGTTCCGCCGCGAGCCGTCTCGCCTCGGCGGCGTAGTAGCGGCAGAAGTCCACCGCTTCGCGGACTTCGGCGACGGCGTCGGGCAGTGTCTTGCCCGCCTCCTTGACGAGCAGGGAGGCGAACGCCCCGAGCGCAGCTTCGAGACGGCCCGCGGCGGTCTCGAGCACGTCCGCGCGATGGACCGCCCCGACGTCGTTCCACGCAGGCTGCTCGCGCGCGGCGTGTTGGGCGGCCCGTTCGACATCGGCCGGCGCGGCATCGACGCAGTGGCCGAGCAGTTCCACATGCCTGGCGGGGTTCCGGATCGCCCGGCGGGCGCTGCCGACTGCTACGCCGGCACCGCGGGGCGCTGCGTCGGAAGTGTCGTCTGCCAGGTCGGCAACGCCTGGCCCCGCGCCGGAGAAGCCGCCCGTCACGCCGGCGACGATGGGCGCCGCATGGATGGGCGACCCGGTCAGCGCCGCGCAATGCCGCTCGAGTTCCCGGACGTTGGCGGCATCGGTCAGATCGAGGCCCGCGGAGTTCACACGCCGTTCGCCGTAGAGTTCGCGCGGCGCGCGGATGCCCGGATGCGCAGCCGGGGAGGTCGCGCGCACCTGGCGCACCGGGTCGGCCACGAGCCTCTCCGGAGGCAGCCGCTCATTCAGGACACGGTTGACGAACGAGGCGTTCGCGCCGTTCTCGAGCAGACGGCGCACGAGGTAGGCGAGCAGGTTCTCGTGCGATCCGACCGGTGCGTAGACGCGCACCGGCGGCAGGGCGGGGTAATGCGCCGCGGCCGCACGATAGAGCGATTCACCCATGCCGTGCAGCCGCTGGAACTCGAAATCGCGAAACGGTTCGGCAAGCGCCATGACGGCAGCGACGGTGTGGGCGTTGTGTGTCGCGAACTGGGCGGCGAGTGCCCCTGGATGCTCGAGCATCCGGCGCGCGCAGACGAGATAGCAGAGATCCGTGTTCGCCTTGCGCGTAAAGACGGGAAAATCCGGATGGCCGAACGTCTGCGCATGCTTGATCTCGGCATCCCAGTAAGCGCCCTTGACGAGCCGGACCGCGATGCGGCGGCCCGTCGCGCGGGCCAGCTCAATCAGCCAGTCGAGGACGGGGAGCGCACGCTTGCCGTAGCCCTGCACGACCAGGCCGAGCCCGGGCCAGCCTGCCAGATCGTCGTCCGTGGCCAGACGCTCGAAGAGCTCGAGCGAAAGATCCAGACGATCGGCTTCCTCGGCGTCGATCGTGAGCGCGATTCCGCCCGCAGCCGCGCTCTCAGCCAGCGACTTCAGACGAGGATAGAGTTCGCAATGAACGCGCTCGCGCTGCGCGAACGCATAGCGCGGGTGCAAGGCCGAGAGCTTCACGGACACCGAAGCTCCCGCGGGCGCGCGCAAGGGCGTCGCGACCCTGGAACCGGAATCGGACGATGCCGAAGCCTCCACTGGCGCGCGAGCCGCCTCTGCGTTCGCCAACGATGCGATCGCATGTGAGTAGGCCTCGAGATACCCCTGTGCGGCCTGCGCGTCCCGGGCGCCTTCGCCGAGCATGTCGTAGGAATAGCGCGCGGGCGCAGTGCTACGCCGCAAGGCTTCCTCGATCGTCCGTCCCAGCACGAACTCCGCACCGAGGATGTACATCGCCTGGCGCAGCGCGCGCTGGATCACCGGTTCCCCGAGCCGCTTGGCCAGGCGCCGCATCCACTGGAGCGGGTCGCTGGCGAACCCCCGGTCGAGAGCGACCACGTGCCCCGTCAGCATCAGCGCCCAGGTGGAGGCGTTGACGAACAGGTCGTCGGAATGCCCGATGTGCGACGACCATTCGCGCGCGCCGAGCTTGTCGGCAATGAGCCGCTCGGCCGTCCTGTTGTCAGGAATCCTGAGCAGCGCTTCGGCCAGGCACATGAGCGCGACGCCTTCCTGATTGCTCAAGCCGTACTCGGCGAGAAACCGGTCGAGCACGGTGCGTCCGGCGCGGTCGGCGCGCACGGCCCGGACCAGCGCGGCCGCGTCGGCTTCGATTTGCCGACCGGAACTGTCGTCGAAGGGCGCCGCCTCGAGCAGCGCCGCGACCAGCGACTCTTCGTCGTCGAACCTGGCGCGGCGGATGGCGGACCGCAGCGATGCAAGGCCGTCTGAAGTTGGTGTGCAGATCATTCGCGGGGCCGTTCCTCCCACTCAATGATTCTAGGAGCCTGCGCCGTAGGAATTCGCGGCTGCAAATCCGCTCTCATCCGCCCCTTCGCCCGATTCTCCTCAATCGATCAACCGAAGGGACGGCGATAGCGAATTTTCGCTTTCGCGACTTCCTACGGCGCACACTCCTAGACTCCGCAAAACGGATTTCGGTTCACCGCGCTGATATCGGATTCCGTGCGGTTCACGACCGGCAAAGCCCTGACAAGCGCTTTGCCGCACAGGACTGCCACGTTCAATCCCATGCGACCCGAACCCGCTCTCGCGGTTGCGGGCGGCTCCTTTAGGGGCCACAATCGAACGCCGCAAACGACACTGCCAGCGAGTTCAGGCAACTCCATGTCATCACGGGGGCAAACCGGATCTGACGGCTCCGACGAGGCGGCCGAAGAGCGCCTTTTCGCGGGCTACGAGACGCTTCCGAAGTTCTACGACGAAATGTTCGAGGCGCCGGGCGTGCCTCGGCCGCATTGCCGCAAGCTCTGCGAGGCGCTTGACGGGATGCGTCCTGCCGAAATCTCGGCCATGCAGGAGTATGCCGAGCGGTCTTTCCTGCACCAGGGGATCACGTTCGCGGTCTACGGCGAGGACGACGCGCAGGAGCGGATCATTCCGATCGACTTTCTGCCGAGGCTCCTCGACGCGGCCGACTGGGACCTGATCGAGCGCGGGCTCAGGCAGCGGCTCGACGCACTCAATCGCTTTCTTGGCGACGTCTACGGTCAGGCCCACATCCTCAGCGACGGCGTCGTGCCGACCACCCTTGTGCGCGGCTGCCCGCAGTATCGCATCGAGATGCAGGGCCTGCGCGTGCCGCACGGCGTCTACGTTGCGGTCTGCGGCACGGACATCGTACGGACCAACGACGGCTTCGCCGTGCTCGAGGACAACCTGCGCGTTCCGTCCGGAGTCTCCTACATGCTCGCCAACCGGCGGGCACTCAAGAGCAGTCTGCGCAATCTCTTCCGGCAACACCATGTTCGCGGCATCGAGGATTACGGCCGGTTGTTGCGCAAGACCCTCGAGGAACTCGCGCCTCCCGGCGTCACCGATCCCTGCATCGTCCTGCTGACGCCCGGCGTCCACAACTCCGCCTTCTACGAGCACATGTTCCTTGCGCAGGAAATGGGCGTGGAACTCGTCAAGGGCAGCGACCTTGTCGTGCACAATGGTTTCGTCTACATGCGCACGACCGGGGGCTTGAGAAGGGTCGACGTGATCTACCGCCGCATCGATGACGATTTCATCGACCCGCTGGCTTTCAGACCCGATTCCGTACTCGGCACGCCCGGTCTCTTCCATGACTACCGGCTCGGCCACGTGACGATCGCCAACGCGCCGGGTACCGGCGTCGCCGACGACAAGGGCGTCTATGCCTACGTGCCGGAAATGATCCGCTACTACTTCGCCGAAGAACCGTTGCTCGCCAATGTAGAGACGCATCTGTGCCGGGATCCGGACGGGTTGACCTACACGCTCGACAATCTCGACAAGCTCGTCGTCAAGTTGGTCGGGGAATCAGGAGGTTACGGCATGCTGGTCGGCCCGCACGCCACGCCGGAAGAGCGTGCGGCCTATGCCGAGAAACTGCGCAAGAATCCGGCAAACTACATCTCCCAGCCCGTGCTCGACCTGTCGGTCGCGCCCAGCCACACCGACGACGGCGCAGCGCCCCGCCATGTCGATCTTCGCCCGTTCGTGCTGCGCGGCCGGGAGACCCGGCTTGTGCCAGGCGCATTCTGCCGGGTCGCCCTGGTCGAAGGCTCGCTCGTCGTCAATTCCAGCCAGGGCGGCGGCGGGAAGGACCTCTGGGTCCTCTCGGACTGACTGCATGCTGTCGCGCAACGCCCAGGGGCTTTACTGGATGGGCCGTTATCTCGAACGGGCGCGGCACGGCTGCCGGCTGCTCTCGGAGCAGATCGCGGCACTGGAGGACCAGCCTGTCGAGCAGATCGACAGCAACTGGCGGCGCCTGTACCGGGCCCTTGGCCGCACACCGGTCGCCGGCAAGCTCACGCCGAACCCGGACGACGACCATTTCATGCTGGCCGATGCCTACACGCTTTCCGACGACCTGACCTTCGAGCGGAACAATCCCGACTCGATCCGAAACTGCGTCGCCCAGGCTCGCGAAAACGCTCGGCAGATCCGCAACATCGTGCCCGACAGCATGTGGTCCTGTCTGAACCTGGCATTTCTGGATCTGAACGACACCGGCATCGAGACGATCTGGAATGACCGTCCGGACACTTTCTATTCGCAGACCGAGAACGCGCTTCGCGCCTTCGCCGGCATCGCCGAGAGCGTAATGTACCGGGACTACGCCTGGCAGTTTCTCAGGCTCGGGCGCTTTATCGAGCGGGCGCAACTGCTGGCTGTGCTGGTCAATGTACAGATGGAGCTGTACCCGACGGACGATCACCACCATGAGTCGGACTGGCGCTCCCTGTTGCAGATCTGCGAGGCCGAATTCGCCTATCGCCGGCTTTATCCCCTGCAACACGGGCGGCGTCGCATCGTTGACTTTCTCGTCGTCGATCCACGGCTCGCACATTCGATCCGCCATGCGCTTGCCGAGATGATCGGGGCCCTTGATGTCGTGTCCGGCGGGAGTCCGTTGGAGAGTGCGGCAGGCCGGCGTGCGGGTCGGATCGCTTCGCGAATCGATCATGACTGGCCGGAACGCGACCGCGATGACGATGCCGCAACGCGTGCGGCGCTCGAAGGATTCGGGCAGTCGTGCCGGCGCCTGCACGACGACATCTCCGGGAGCTTTTTCGAATACCTGATTGAGGACACGCCGTG
>JAQAJI010000049.1:0-24763 GCA_028278665.1 Candidatus Rariloculus versatilis | reverse complement strand
GCTGATCGAACACGTTTCCTCGTTCAATTTCAGGGAAGCCGCGCGCGACAGCGTAATGCTGCTGCGACTCAAGCCGCGCGAGGACGCCGGTCAGCACGTCCTGCGTTACGCGCTGAGCATCGAACCGGACGCGGTGACCATCCCGTTCACGGACCATTTCGGCAATTCCTGCCACTTGTTCAACATCCATAGAAGCCACCGCCATACCGTAGTGCACTCGCACGTCGAGATCGAAACCATGGATCCGCCGCAGCTGCCGGAGTCACTCGGTGCGCGCGCCTGGAAACCGCTGAACGAGGAGGCCGCATCCCCGCGTAACTGGGAGTTTCTCGCGCCGAGCCAGTTCGCACGGTCGAACACTCTGCTTGCAGCGTTCTGCGAGGCGAAGGGAATACGGCGCGGCCGCGATCCCCTGAAGGCGCTCCTGAAGCTCTCGAAGACGCTGCATGCGGAATTCAGCTACGAGCCGGGGCGCACCGCCGTCGATTCACCGATCGACCACATCCTCAAGACGGGCATGGGCGTTTGCCAGGACTACACGCACGTGATGATCGCCATCGCCCGATCCTGGGGCGTGCCGAGCCGTTACGTCTCGGGCTACCTGCACCGGGATGATTTTCCGGGCGAGCAGGCTTCTGCCGGGGCGACCCATGCCTGGGCAGAGTTTCTGCTGCCCGAACTTGGCTGGACGGGCATCGACCCGACTAACGATACACTCGCCGACCATCGCCACATCGGCGTCGCCGTGGGGCGCGACTATGCCGATGCGGCTCCGACGCGAGGCGTCGTGGTCGGTGGCGGGACCTCGAGGCTTGACGTGAGCGTCATGATTTGGGACGTTGCAGAGGGCGTACCGACTCCGGCTTTGCATGAGGAGAGGTCGAGCTTTTTCGAGTTCGGCACGACCGTGTCGAAGGGACCGGATGGCGCTCGTCAACAATAGGACCATGAATCAACAGAATATACTTGGCTTCCATTGTCGACGTTGGCTGAGCAAGGGGACTGCAAACGAATGATTTCCCGACTATGGCTGCCTGGCATCTTGATCGGCGCCGCAATCACTCCCGGCTTCGCCCAGGAATTTGACTCGTTCGGGCGCTCGGAGGTGCTGCCGGAACCCGAACGCGACTGGGTGTTTGTCGACTACAGCCTCGTCGATGTCGCCGATGATCGCTTCCTCGGGTTGATCGGTGTGGCCGAGACCTTTCCGTCAGCCGCGATTGAGTATTCGGCCGATGGTTCTTCGCTGTTTGTTGTCGAGACGTTCTACACGCGTGGCAACCGCGGCGACCGAACCGACACGGTCACGATTTTCGACACCAGTACGCTTGGTGTTTCGGGAGAAATCGTGATCCCCGCCAAAAGGGCGCTGATGCTGGCGGTCACGGGTACCCTGGCGCTAACCGACAACGACCGTTTTCTGGCGGTGTTCAACTTGACGCCGGCCACCTCCATCAGCGTCGTCGACGTCGAAACAAGGTCGTTTGTCGGCGAAATATCCACCCCGGGTTGCAGCCTGGTGTTCGCCACCGGCGATCTCAGCTACGCGATGATCTGCGCCAACGGGGACTTGCTGAGCGTATCGCTGGACGAGAACGGCCGCGAGGTATCCAAGGAGCGCACCGAGCAGTTTTTCGACCCCGAGGTTGATCCGATCCGCGAGCCGGGTGTGCGCTACGCAGACGAGTGGTTGTTCGCATCCTTCGACGGAATCCTGCATTCGGTGGATGTCTCCGGGTCGACTCCCCGGATCGGCGAGAGCTGGTCGTTGCTCACGGCATCGGACCGCGATCAGAACTGGCGCATCACCGGGCGTCAGCCCCTTGCGGTTCACCAGCAAAGCGGGCGTCTTTACGTCCTGGCGCGGCAGAACGACGAACCGTTGGACGATCCCGCCGACTGGGACGGAACCGAAATCTGGTCGTTCGATCTGGCAACACGCGAACGCGTGCAGCGACTGGAAGCGCTCCCGGAAAGCGATGAGAGCGAAGGAGCCGGCGCGGCGATCGGGGCCACCAGCGGGGACGGCGCCTCCAACATCCAGGTCACACAGGGAGACGAGCCGTTACTGGTTTCGGCTGCAGGAAGCGGAATTTCCGTCCGTCATGCCATGACCGGCGAGTATCTCCATGAGCGACTGCAGAACGCCCCATCCAGCGGGTGGCTGTCGCTTCGCATTCGGTAGCAAGCGCGAATGGTGGATCCGACCATTGCACTGGTGATCGCGCTGTCACTGGCGTTGCTCTGGTTTGTCGCGGCCGCGCAGAAACTGCGCGGGTTCGCAGTGTTCGAGACGGTACTCGCCGATTATCGCCTCGTCCCTCGACCGGCGATCCGGGTTTGCGCCTGCGCCGTGATCGGTCTCGAACTGGCGTTGGGCATCGGTCTGTTGATTCCTGTCCTGCGGGGCCTCGCGCTGGCCGGCAGCGTGCTGTTGCTGGCTCTATACGCCGTCGCCATCGCCGTGAACCTGTTCAGGGGGCGGCGCTTCATCGATTGTGGCTGCATGGGGCCCGTCGGCCAACAGTCGCTGAGCGGCTCGCTGGTCGCGCGCAACCTGTCGCTCGCCTGCCTGGCGCTGGCTGCCATGCTGCCCGTGCAGGGCAGGGCGCTGGTCTGGTTCGACGCGATCGCGGTAACGGCGGCCGTCTGCGCGGCGGCGTTGCTCTACGCGGCGATCAACCGGCTTATCGCAAGCGGCCCGGACCTCGCGCGGTTGAGGGGCTGATCGTGTCGGGCGCGCTGCTGGCATCGAATATCCTGCTGTGGATCCTCGTGCTCGTCATGGGCGGGGTCATCCTCGCGCTGGTCCGGCAGATCGGGGTGCTGTACGAACGGGTCGCTCCGGCGGGCGCACTGGTGGTCGGCAGCGGCCCGAAAGCCGGCGAGGCGGCGCCCGTATTCACCGTCAGCGACCTGGCAAATCGGGAGCAACGGGTTGGGGGAGAGCGGGCGGACGACCTGAGTACGCTGTTGTTCTTCCTGTCGCCGACGTGTCCCGTCTGCAAGACGTTGCTGCCGGTGCTCAAGTCGATAGCGCGCGACGAGGGCAGATGGCTAAGCGTGATGTTGGCGAGCGACGGCGCGCGCAAGGAGCACGAGGCGTTCGTGTCGGAGTATCGACTTCAGCAGTTTCCCTATCTGCTATCGTTGGAACTGGGGCTGGGATACCGGGTCGGACGCCTGCCGCACGCCGTGCTGATCGATCCGGAGGGAATCATTCGATCGACCGGACTTGTGAACTCCCGGGAGCACCTGGAGAGTCTGTTTGAGGCCGATGAACGCGGTGTGGCAACCTTGCAGGAGTACATGGCCGCCGAGCAGTCGAAGGAAGAGGAGGTCGCCTGAGCATGGATTCGACGAACTGGATTGACCGCAGGTTCGAAACCGGCGCGAGCCACCTGGCAAGACTCACGTCGCGGCGCAGCTTTCTGACGCGTCTGGGCACGCTCCTGCTCGGCGGCGCATCGATTCCGCTTTTGCCGTTGTCGCGCGCGGCGGCCCAGGCCGCGGATGCAGGCTTCAAGGATCCCGACATCGAGGGTGACGCCGGCGAACCCATGAACTGCGATAAATGGCGTTACTGCTCCATCGACGGCTTCATGTCGCCGTGCTGCGGTGGATCGGCGTCGTCCTGCCCGCCCGGAACCGAAATGTCGGCGGTGACCTGGATCGGCACGTGCACGAACCCGGCCGACGGCATCGACTACCTCATCTCCTACAACGATTGTTGCGGCAAGAGTCCCTGCGGTCAGTGCTTCTGCAACAACAACGAGGACGACATGCGCTCCTACGTAACGGCCAGGTCGAACAACATCAACTGGTGCCTCGCCCACAGCACCACGGCCTACCACAGCACCGTTGCGCTGGTACTCGGGCGGGCCGACGCCTGAGCAAGCACGGTGCTGCGGACCGCGCTCGCACTATCGACCCTGGCATTCGCGCTGGCGGCCGCGGGCACCGTGGCCGCCGCTTCGCCCCAGTTCAACTACATCCTGCATTGTCAGGGTTGCCACCTTGCAGACGGCGCGGCTACACCCGGGACAATTCCTCCCCTGATCGGAACCGGCAGGTTCCTTGCGGTCGATGGCGGCAGGGAATTCCTCGTGCGTGTCCCGGGGGTGTCCCTGTCCATCATTCCCGACGATGAGCTCGCGGAGCTCATGAACTGGATGCTCTACAGGTTCAGCGCCGACGACATGCCGGTAGACTTCGAGCCCTACACGGCGGAGGAGGTCGTCCGCTATCGGCAGGAGCCCCTTGTCGAAGTGGAAGCGGTCCGGGTGGGGCTTTTCGGTGCCTACGAGGATGCCCCCGAAGACCAGGGTCAGCAGTAAGACCTCGTTAGCGTGGGCGGTTCACGGCCGGCAGCTCGAGAGTGACGATAAGCCCGGGCGCGTTGTCGGTCAGCATCAGTTGGCCGTCGTGCTGGTCCGCCACCGCGCGCACGAGCGCAAGCCCAAGCCCGTTGCCGGGTTTCGAGCGTGCCTGATCGAGGCGGGCGAATCGCGCGAGAACACGCTCGCGGTCGGCCTCGGCAATGCCCGGGCCCGTATCGGCGACGCTGACCGAAATCCGCCTGGCAACGTGGCTCAGGTGAACGTCAATGTGCCCGTCGGCCGGCGTGTACTTGACGGCGTTGTCGAGCAGGTTGGACAGCGCCTGGGCGAGCAGTTCCCGATCTCCGAAGACCTTGGCGCCGGGTGCGCAATTCAGCCGCAGTACGATGCCGCGCTCTTCGGCCGCGGCCTGGTAGAGCTCTGAGGCGTCGCGCACGATCAGGCTCAGATCGAGTTCGGCGAAGGCGCTGCGGTAGGCGCCTGACTCGACGCGCGCGATGCGCAGCAGCGCGTTGAACGTCTCGAGCAGTCCATCGGCCTGCGCGAGGCACTGTTCAATGCTTTGCCGATCGGGTTCGGGTTCGGTAGCGAGCGCCTCCAGACGGGTGCGCAGCCTCGTCAGAGGGCCGCGCAGGTCGTGGGCGATGCTGTCGCCGACGTGGCGTACGCCGGCGAGCAGGCTTTCGATCTGGTCGAGCATCGCATTGACGTTGGTGGCGAGCTCCTCGTGCTCGTCGCGGCCGCCGCGCACGGGCACGCGTTGCGAGAGGTCCCCGGCGATGATCCGCCGCGTCGTGCGGTTGAGTTGGCTGACGCGGCGCTGGGCGCTGAGACCCATGAGCAGCCCGCCGGCAAGCGCGAGGCCGATCGTCAGGCCGAGCCCCCAGATCGCGGTCTGGCGCAGGAGCTCGTCGATCTGCTCCAGTTCGCGGATCTCGCGGCCGACCAGCAGCCTGAAGCCCGGGCCGACGCCGAGGACCTGTGCGCGCACGGGGACCTGCTCTTCATCGGCTGCCGCGATGACGAAATTGACCCACTCGCCGCTCTGGTTGAACGCGCGCGGCCAGTAACTCACGTTGCCGGCCAGCGGGCGCAGGTTCGAATCGACGAGCAGGTAGGCGGACCTGTCCTCCGGATCGCGCCGCACGCGGTCGCCGATAACATCGACGAGTCCCGCGAGCCCGCGCCGTTCGTACTGCTCGGCGAGCCCGACGATCTCCGCCTGGATGACCGCATCGGTCTGCCGTTCCATGAAGCCGATCGTCGACCAGTAGATGAACGCGAACAACGCAACGACGGAAAGACCGAATACGACGATGTAGATCAGCGTGAGCTGAAAGACGCTGGTCCTGAGCAGGGGCGGCAGGCGCATCATGTTCGCGCGCCGCTAGTCGCCGAGCCGGTAGCCCGCGCCGCGCACGGTATGTAGCAGTGGCCGCTCGAAGCCCTTGTCGACCTTTGCGCGCAGCCGGCTGATGTGCACGTCGATGACGTTGGTCTGCGGGTCGAAGTGGTAGTCCCAGACGCCCTCGAGCAGCATCGTGCGCGTGACGACCTGGCCCGCGTGGCGCATCAGGAACTCCAGGAGCTTGAACTCGCGAGGCTGCAGGTCGATCTTCGTGTCGCCGCGGCGCACCTCGCGCTTTAGCAGGTCCATGTGCAGGTCCGCGACTTCGAGCGTCGTCTGAGCGGCCGTCGCTGCCGTACGGGACCGGCGCAGCAGCGCCTCGATCCGTGCCATGAGCTCGCTGAAAGCGAAGGGCTTGACGAGATAGTCGTCGCCGCCGGCCTTGAGCCCCTTCACGCGGTCGTCGACTTCGCCGAGCGCGCTCAGTATCCGCACGGGCGTGTCGTTGTCCGACGCTCTGAGCGTGCGCACGACCGTGAGCCCTTCGATGCCGGGCAGCATGCGGTCGACGATGAGCGCATCGTATTGCTCGGTGGTCGCAAGGAACAGTCCGTCCTTGCCGTTGTCGGCATGGTCCACGTTCCAGCCTGCCTGGTTCAGTCCTTTCCGGACAAACGCCGCAAGCTCGGTGTCGTCCTCGATGATCAGTATCCGCACTTGCCTTCCATCAGACCGCCGTAACCGTCGGAATATCCCTGACGAATTTCGACGCCCGGGGCTGTCCCCCATTCGATAGGGTAAGGCAAACCGCAGGCTCACTTCATGACAAAACCGTAGGGTTTCGGTGAGCTGCAGGTAATGAGCCCGCCCGTATTGTCGTCACCAGGTCGAACGACATTCGAATCACAGGAGGATGACGCGATGAGCAATGGTCATGCGAAGCACGCGGGGCCGGTTCAGGGACGACGACGGGCGACCTGGCGTTACGCCGTGGTCGCGATCGTGGCAATCGCATTGGTGCCGCTTCTTTCGGCGGGGTTTCAGGCCGCGGACGATGGTGGCGCATCCAGGTCCGAAGCGGTGATGCCGCCCGGTGCCGTGTCGTTTGCCGACGTGGTCGAACGCGTAAGTCCGGCCGTCGTCAACATCGCCGTCACGAAAAGGACACGATCGATGCCAACGGCCGTCTGGCCGGATCGTGTCCCGCGGGGCGGAGAATTCGAGCAGTTTTTCCGGCGGTTTTTCGATGCGCCCGGCAGCACGCCGGACGGGCCGCGGTTCCCGCGCGAGGTCCGCGGCGCAGGCTCCGGCTTCGTGATCGATGCCGCCGGCTACATCGCGACGAACCAGCACGTGATCGACGGCGCCGAGGAGATCGTCGTTACGCTTCAGTCCGGCGAGCAGCTCGACGCCATGGTGATCGGCCAGGACGGGCGAACGGACCTCGCGCTCATCAAGGTCGATGCGCCGCCCGCGCTCACCGCGCTCGAGTTCGGCGATTCGGACCGCGCACGCGTCGGCGAATGGGTGCTCGCCATCGGCAACCCGTTCGGACTCGGCGGTACGGCCACGGCCGGAATCATCTCGGCGCGCGGCCGCGACATCCGGTCCGGACCCTACGACGACTACCTGCAGATCGATGCACCGATCAATTCGGGCAACTCGGGCGGCCCGGTGTTCAACACGTCCGGCGAGGTCATCGGAGTCAACACAGCCATCTATTCGCCGAACGGCGGCAGCATCGGGATCGGTTTTGCTATTCCTGCCAATCAGGCGAAGGCGATCCTCGACGAACTCAGGGCGAATGGCGTCGTCGAGCGCGGCTGGCTCGGTGTGTCGATCCGCAGCGTCGATCGGGAACTTGCCGAATCTCTTGGGCTTGACGAAGCGCGTGGCGCCCGGATCGCGCGCGTCGAGCCGGGCAGTCCGGCCGACCGCGCGGGCCTCCTCAACGGCGATGTCATCACGGAGTTTGACGGGGAGGTCGTCGACTCGGCTCGGACGCTGAGTCGGCTCGTCGGCGCCACGGATGTCGATGAACGGATTTCGATCGAGGTGTGGCGAGACGGCGAGACGCTTGAGCTCAATTTAGTGCTCGGGGAACTATCGACGGCGTAATCACTCGAAGCGTTGCGGTCAGGCTGAAAAGATCCCCCAACTCGCGTCCCGTCTCCCCGGCGGGGCGCTTTTTTTTCGCGTGGCGGTTTGGAGTTGCCAGGCGCACGCACCGAAGGCATGAACGGCTGCAAATCCGCTTTCGCGAATTCCTGCAGCCCGTGGCAGAACCCCGCGTCGCGCCGAGACCGGCGAGGCGCCCGCCTGACAAGGCGCGAGGAGCGAGAATATTGAAGATACTTGAGCGACGAGCAACGCAGCTCAGGCGGGATGCATCGCCGGTCGAACGCAGCGGGGCTTTTGCCACGGGCTGCTAGATAAAAGCGGTATCCCTTGCTAGTCTCAGTCGCCGGACGCGGCCGACGATGACCCGCGGACCAGGTCGACTCACATGCCCAGCTTGCTCAAGGATCCGTTGCTCCATTTTGTCGTGCTCGGCGGCGCGTTGTTCGCCGTTTCCTACTGGCAGGGCGACACGGGTGAGGCGGGTCCGGAACCGATCTTCATCAGCGCCGAACAGGTCGAGCAGTTGCGCCAGTCGGCGCTACTCTTCAACGGCCGCGAACCGAGCCGCGAGGAACTCGCCGCACTCGTGGAACCGGCGATCCGGGACGAGGTCATGTACCGCGAGGCGCTCGCGCTCGGTCTTGACGTCAATGACGACGAGGTGCGCACGCGCCTGATCGAGAAGATGCGCTACCTGACCGAGGATCTCGCCGATCCGGAGCCCGCGTCGGACGAAGAACTGCGCGTGTTCTTCGACGCGGATCCTGCGCGCTTCCTGATACCCGCCCTCGTGACGTTCGATCAGCTCTACTTCAGTCCCAGCGAGCGCGGCGATGCGCTTCGGGCCGATGTCGATGCGGCGCTCGAGGAGTTGGCCGGCGGCGCCGACCCGGAGAGTTTCGGCGACCGCACGCCGCTGCGCTTCCAGATGGACGACGCGCCTGGCGAGCAGGTCCAGGTCCTGTTCGGCGCGGCGCTGACCGATGCGGTATTCACGATGCAATCGGGCGAGTGGGCGGGGCCGTTCGAGTCGGACTTCGGCTTGCATCTCGTGCGCGTGGTGTCGCGCAGCGAGGCACGCCAGCCCGCCTTTGACGAGGTCCGCGACGCGGTGCTCGCGCGGTACGCGGAGGACCAGCGCAATCGCGCCAATGACGCGAACTACGCCGAGATTCGCGCCCGCTACGCGATCGTCGTCGACTGGCCGGCGGATGCGGCTGAGGAGAGTCCCTGATGGGTGCGCGCCTCCCGGCGCTGCTCGTCCTGTGCCTGGTGGCCGGCAGCGCCACCGCCCATCGCCTGAGTCCGGCATTCTTCGGTCTGAGCGAGATTGAACCGAACACCTTCCAGGTGCGGTGGAAAGTGTCGATCTCCGGCGGTCTCGCCGATGCGATGCAGCCGCAGGTGCCGGCCGATTGCGAGGTCGTCGGTGCGGTGCGCACGTATGCGGTCGAAGATGCCCGGATCGATCACGGCCGCATAAGCTGCGACGAACCGCTGCCCGGCAAGCTCGTCGAGGTCAACGGGCTCGCGGCGACCCAGACCGACGTGCTGCTGCGCGTCGACTACCTCGACGGCAGTTCGTTCACGCACCGGCTCGTGCCCGAAAGCCCGAACGTCGTCATTCCCGAGGAGGCCGGTGCGCTCGATGTCGCCGCGACCTACCTCGTGCTCGGCGTCGAGCACATCCTGCTCGGCATCGACCATCTGCTGTTCGTGCTTGCGCTGCTGCTGCTCGTGCGCGGCCTCGGCCGCCTCATCGTCACGGTGACGGCGTTCACCGTCGCGCACAGCATCACGCTCGGCGCGGCCACCCTCGGGTTCGTGAACGTACCGATCGCGCCCGTCGAAGCGACGATCGCGCTCAGCATCCTGTTCGTGGCGATGGAACTCGCGCGCGGAGGCGGGGCTGATACCGGCGGCAGCGCGACTGCGGCTGCGGGCCCTGGCGCCGACGCGACTACTGACCAGACGAGCGACGCGGCCGCGCGCCCTGGCGCCCACCCGGCTCCCGGCTCCGGCACGGGCGCCAGCCTGACCACACGGTTTCCATGGATCGTGGCATTCACCTTCGGGCTTCTGCACGGTTTCGGCTTCGCCGGAGCCCTGAGCGCGGTGGGCCTGCCGGAAAGCGCGATACCGCTCGCGTTGTTGTTCTTCAACGTCGGCGTCGAGCTCGGTCAACTGATGTTCATCGCGGCCGTGCTCGTGCTTGGTTGGGGGCTGCGGTATCTTGCAGTGCCTATTCCGCGCTTCTCGGCACGGCTGTCGGCCTACGTGATCGGCAGCGTCGCCGCGTTCTGGGTGTTCGAGCGCACCGCGTCGGTCATTTGAAACGGGACGCATGAACAGCGCCAACGCGGCCGTGCGACGGTCGTAATCGCCGCCGTATATTGGCAGGTCTATCCGAAGGGGAATCATGGACGCAATCGTCTCGGTCACTTCGACAATCAACAGCGTGATCTGGCATGACTACGCGCTGCTTGCCGTGCTCGGCGCCGGCGTGCTTTTCACGTTCTGGAACGGTTTCGGCCAGTACCGGGCACTGACGCACGGCGTCGCCGTCGTCACGGGCAAGTACGACGAAAAGGGCGATCCCGGCGCGATCAACCATTTCCAGGCGCTGTCGACCGCGCTCTCTGCAACGGTCGGGCTCGGCAACATCGCGGGCGTTGCGATCGCGATTTCCCTGGGCGGACCGGGGGCGCTGTTCTGGATGTGGATGGTCGGTGTCGTCGGCATGTGCCTGAAGATGACCGAGGTCACGCAGTCGATGATGTTCCGGGACACCTCAGACCCCGGCAATCCGCACGGCGGGCCGATGTGGGTTGCCCACCGCGGCTTCAGGCGCCTTTCGCCTGCACTTGCACCCGTCGGTACCACGGTCGGCGTAATCTTCAGCCTGACCCTGCTCGTCTCCACGGCGACGGGCGGCAACATGTTCCAGGCGTGGAACGTCGCGGATATCTCGTTCACCTATTTCGGGCTGCCGCACTGGATCGCAGGCGTGATACTCACGCTCGCGGTGGGTGTCGTCATCGTCGGCGGCATCAGGCGCATCGGCGAAATCGCCGGACGGATCGTGCCGTTCATGTGCGCGGCGTATCTGCTCGCGGGCTTCTTCGTGATCGCGGTCAACATCGCTGACGTCCCGGCCATGTTTGCGCTGATCTTCTCCGAGGCGTTCTCGCCGAGCGAAGGGGTGGGTGCGTTCATCGGCGGAACCGCCGGTTACGGATTTCTCAAGGGTTTGCAGCGCGCGTTCTTCTCGAGCGAGGCAGGCCAGGGCTCGGCACCCATCGCGCATTCGGCGGCGAAAACCGAGGAGCCCGTGCGCGAAGGTATCGTTTCCGGGCTTGAGCCGTTCATCGACACGATTGTGGTCTGCACCGTGACCGGTCTCGTGATTCTTACGAGCGGCGTCTGGAATCGCGACCCGGCGCTTGTCTACGACGCGGCGCCTGCGATCTCGCCTGTTGCCGTCAATGGCGAAGCGGCGGCTGCCGCTGGGGACATCGACTGGCGGGTCGATCCCGTGGGCGTCACGGTCAGCGATGAACTCATCGCGCAAGCGCAGATGCGGGAAGGGGCGATCGTGTTCGTCGTTGTCGAGTCGGGCACGAACGCCGAGACAGGACTCGATCGCTCGCGTGTATTCGGCACGCTGACGGGCAGTGAAGACGCCGGCTGGAGCGTCGAATTCGACCAATTCAGCGCACCGCCAGGCGTTATCCCGGCGCTCTCCATCGACGGCGTCTTCTTCGACTTCAAGGGCGCGTCCCTGACCGCAAAGGCGTTTGACCGCGCTGTACCGGGGCTCGGCGCCTGGTTGGTCCCGGTCGTCGCCTGGCTCTTCGCGTTCTCGACGATCATCTCGTGGGGCTACTACGGTGAGCAGGGCATCGTGTATCTGTTCCGTCGATACGATCAGGGTCAGCGGGCTGTAATGCCTTACCGCGTGGTGTATTGCCTGCTGATCCTGCTGTCCGTGCAGTTCATCCGCACGCAGGACGAACTCGACCTGTTCTCGACCTTCGGCACGGGCCTGATGTTGTGGGTCAACGTGCCGATCATGCTGATCTTCGCGCGGATGTCGATGCGCGCTCACCACGACTACTTCGGCCGCTTGCGCAAGGGAGAGATGACACCGACGCGGTGATCCGGGTCGAGACGCCGCCGGACCCAAGCGCGCCACGCCCGGTTCGCTGCGGCTTCGCGAACCGCCCGCCGCGGCGCCGGCGACTCAGGCGGCGCCGGACAGCTCAAGCACGCTGCGCCGGACGAGCGCGCGCGCCATCGTGACCTTGTAGCCGTTCTTTGCCAGCGGCTGGGCGCCTTCGAGCGCGGCATCGGCGGCCTGTTGCGCGAGCTCGGCGGTGATCTGCCGACCGCGCAGCACGTCTTCGGCCGCGGGTACGCGCCACGGGATCGGCGCGACGCCGCCCAGCACGATGCGAGCATCGCGGCAGAGCGCGCCGTCCATGTCGAGCGTCAGTGCGACGCTGACGACGGCGTGAGTCCAGGCTTCGCGGTCCATGACCTTGCGGTAGGCGCCCGGCCGGTCCGCGTTCGCGGAAGGCAGCGAGATTCCAATCAGAAGCTCGTCGGCGTCGAGGACATTTTCGCGCTCGAGGCTGTCGCTCGGCAGGACGAAGAATTCCGCGGCCGGGACAGTACGGTGGCCGTTCGGTCCCTGGAGATAAAACTGTGCTTCAAGCGCGACGAGCGCATTCGCCGTGTCGGACGGATGCACGATGAAACTTGGGCCTCCGCCGAAAATCGCATGCTGCTGGTTTTCGCCGGTCACGGAATAGCATCGGTCGCCGCCGCGCTTGAGACATGAGAACCCCTGGCGGAAGTACCAGCACCAGGGCCGCTGGCAGATGTTGCCGGTGAGCGTGCCGGTGTTCCTGATCTGCGCAGTGCCGACTGCGGCAGCCGCCTCGGCGAGCACCGGGTAGCGCGAGCGGACGCCCTCGTCGCTCGCGATTGCATCGACGGTGACGAGCCCGTCGATTTCGGTACTGGCTTCGGAGAAGTGAATCCGGTCAAGCCTGGGGATGCGCTTGAGATCGACGATCTTGTCGGGCGCCGGGACGAGCTCGTCCTTGACCATGCCGAGCAGGTCACTGCCGCCGCCTGCGGGGTAGGCGATCTCGCCGTTCGCTCTGGCAGTGCCGAGCAACTCGACTGCCTCGTCGAACGTGGCCGGGCTCAGGTTCTCGAAAGCCTTCATGACATCGCTCCGATGACGCGGTCGCGGCTGATCGGCAACTCCTTGATACGTTTGCCGGTCGCATTGAATATCGCGTTCGCGATCGCGCCGACGACCGGAATGATCGTCGACTCGCCGATGCTCTTCGCACCCATGGGTCCGTAGGCGTCTTCCGATTCCACGAACACGACATCGATCGGTACCGTGTCGAGGTGCGTCATGACGCGCGCCCCGTAGTACCCGGGATTGACCGGGATGCCGGTGTTCCGATCGTAGAGTAACTCCTCGTGCAGGGCCATGCCGATACCCTGTATGACGCCGCCCTTGACCTGGCTCGTTGCGGTCAGCGGGTTGACGATGCGGCCGCTGTCGTGTGCTGCGACGTACTTCGTGAGCTGTACGCCGCCAAGCTCCGTGTCGACCTCGAGCTCGACGAAATGCGCGGCGAACGAGTAGCGCTGCTCGCCGTCGAGACTCGGGTTGGGGCTCGCTTCGACGACGAGTTCCTCGCCCGGGCCAGGCGGACCGCGCTCGGCGAGCTGTCGCTTGAGATCCTCGGCGGCCTCGACGATCGCATACCCCGTGTGGCTCGTCGTGCGCGAGCCCGACTCGCCGACGGAATACGGCGAGCGGTCCGTGTCGCCCCAGACGACTTCGACCTGGTCGAGATCCATCTGCATCGCTTCGGCCGCGATCATGGCGAGCGTCGTCTTCGCGCCCGTGCCGATATCGGTCACTCCGGCGTGCAGCCAGAGCGTGCCGGCGTCGTCGAGCCTGAGCACGGCGTTGCTCAAACCGAGCCGCGCCGTGAATGCGCCGATTGCCATGCCCGTGCCGCGCCTGATCGGCCCGGCGTCGGCCTCCACCGGCCGGCGGCGATTGCGCCAGTCGAAGGCCTCCGCGCCCTGCTCGATGCAGTCGATGAGCCCGTAGCTCGTGTACGGCGTCGCGTCGCGGTACCGGCGGGTCGCGTTCTTCAGGTGAAAATCGAGCGGATCCATGTCGATCTCGTGACAGATCCGGTCGAGAACGGAGGCGATGCCGAACACGCCCTGCGGATACGACGGCGCGCGATAGTTGGCGCTCGTCGTCATGTTCGTGTGCACCGTATGGACGGTCTTGCTTACGTTCGGGCACTGGTAGAAGTCGATGCCGGCGATGTCGCCGCTGCTCTTGATGTGCGGACCCATGCCGCTGTAGCCGCGTAGTTCGATCGCGTGCAGCGTGCCGTCGCGCTTCGCGCCAACCCGGTAGTACTGGCTCGTCGGCCAGCGGCCGTGGATCGAGAGGAAGTCCTCCTTGCGGGTCAACTCGAGCTTGACGGGACGTTCCGTGCGCCTGGCCAGTTCCGCGGCGATGAGATCCGTGTCCTGACACTGGTTCTTGTTGCCGAAACCGCCGCCCATGTACTCGCAGATCACCCGGACCTGCTCGTTCGGGAGGCCGAACGCTGCGGCGATGTCGTCGCGGCAGTTCGTGATGCCCTGGGTCGGCGTCCAGACCGTGAGCTTGCCCGACTCCCACTGCGCAACTGCGGTGCGCGGTTCCATCTGCGCGTTGTTGTGGTGCTTGGAGACGTAGTGGTCTTCGATGACGACATCCGATTCGGCGAGACCCGTCTCGATGTCGCCGCGCTCGTAGACGGCAGGCCCCGGCACGGCTGCGCCGCCGCCCCTGAGTGCGCCGAATGGAGGAGCGAGGTTGCCGCCGGGCTGTATCGGCACGGCATCGGGCTCGAGCGCCTCTTCGGCGTCCAGCACGAACGGCAGCGTGTCGTAGTCGACTTCGATGAGTTGCGCAGCGGCCTCGGCCGTATGCCGGTCAGTGGCGGCAACTGCGGCGACGGCATCACCGTAGTAGCGCACGGGGTTGTTGAAGAGCATCCGCCGGTTGGCGAGGTCGCCCGATGCCCAGTCGATTTCGCAGTTCTCGTGCGTCAGCACGGCCGCGACGCCGTCGAGCGCGAGTGCGGCCTGCGCGTCAATGGCGCGGATCAGCGCGTGCGGATGCGGACTTCTGAGTATCCGCGCGTAGAGCATTCCGGGGAGCCGGATGTCGGGCGAGTAGCGTGCCTGCCCGGTCACGCGCTCGAGCGCGTCGAGCCTCGGGGTCGGTCGGCCGACGACTCTGAGCGGATCGGCCGTGGCTGGATGTCCCGGCTCGCTGCGAGCGACCGCGGCCTGGTAGTTGAGGAAGTTCGAACAGCGGCAGATGTTGCCGGCAAGCGCTTCGCGGACGCTTGCTTCGGTCACCTCGGTGCCTTCGTTGAGCAAAGCCTTTGCGGACATGAGTTGGCCCGACGTGCAGAACCCGCACTGCGGGGCGTCGTGCTCGATGAAGGCCTCCTGGAGCGGATCGAGAACGCCGTTCCTCGCAAGGCCTTCGACCGTCTCGACGGTCTTGCCGTCGGCCCAGACGGCGAGGTAGCTGCAGGCGAAGATGTTCTTGCCGTCAAGCAACACCGTGCAGGCACCGCACTCGCCGCGGTCGCAACCGACGCGCGTGCCGGTGAGCTCAAGGTGGTCGCGCAGGACCTCCACGAGCGTCCAGCGGTCCTCGACCTCCAGCGAATGCGTTTCGCCGTTGACTGTGAGTGCGATGCGCGTTCGCGGAGCGGGCCCTGGTTGCTGGGCAGCGGCTTCTTGTTGCGGGCCGGTCGTCAGCGCCGGCAAGGTTGCCGTAGCCGCGATGCCCGCGCCGCTTCGCCCGAGAAAGGAACGTCTCGTGATGCCGGTCATCCATGCTCCTCCGATGGATCGATCAATGCAACGATAGTCACGCCTGCAAGCCATGTAAACTCGGCCCACGATCCGAACTCGAACGGCCCATGGCAGAACAGCTCCTGACCGCCGTCGTCGGCAGCTATCCGCAGCCGGATTGGCTCGTCGACCGCGAGTTGCTGCGCAAGTTCATGGCGCCGCGCATCCGTGTCGAGGAGATCTGGCGCGTGCCCGAGCCCGAACTCGCGCAGGCGCAGGACGATGCCACAGTCGACGCGATCCGGGACCAGGAGCGAGCCGGCATCGACATCATCACCGACGGCGAGATTCGGCGCGAGAGCTACTCGAACCGGTTCGCCAATGCGCTCAGCGGTATCGACCCGGATCGGCACGGCGAGATCGTCGGCCGTACCGGCGTCAGGGTCCCCGTGCCGCTCGTTTCCGGTCCGATCCAGCGTAAACGGAATGTCGAACTGCGCGATCTTGAGTTCCTGCGCGCACGAACGGACCGCAGGACCAAGGTCACGCTGCCCGGTCCATTCACGATGGCGCAGCAGGCCGTCGACGAGTATTACGGGAACGACGAAGCACTGGCGTTCGCGTACGCCGATGCCGTCAACGAGGAAGTTCACGCGCTCTTCGCCGCCGGCGCCGACGTGGTTCAGCTCGACGAGCCCTGGCTGCAGTCGCGTGCCGAGCAAGCCCGGCGCTACGGCGTCGCGGCGATCAACCGCGCGCTCGCGGACGCTTCAGGCACGACGGCGATTCATCTTTGCTTCGGTTACGCCGCACTCGTCAGAATCAAACCTGCCGCGGGTTACTCTTTTCTTGCCGAACTTGAGGATTCGCGCGCGGACCAGATTTCGATCGAAGCCGCGCAGCCCAGGCTCGACCTGGATGTCCTGAAGGCCTTGCCGTCGAAGACCCTGATGGTCGGTGTGCTCGACCTGAACAGTCCCGATGTCGAGCCCCCCGAGACCGTCGCCGCGCGGATACGCCGGGCCCTCGATGTCGTGCCGCCCGAGCGGCTCATCGTTACGCCCGATTGCGGCATGAAGTATCTGCGGAGAGAAACCGCCTGCGGCAAGCTCAACGCGCTCGCCGCGGGCGCGTCGATCGTCAGGCGTGAACTACGCTGAATTCCCGTTCGGAAACCGCGCGCGCTCAGGGAGGGCAGCCGGGATCATCCCGGCAGACGGGTCTGGGCACATGGCCGTGCGGAACAACACTGCATGGCCTATGTCTCGGTCGGCCGGTATAGCCTCAAATGGATGAAGGCTCCTGATTTTGCGAAAGCCTTTGGAGAGCCGGATGCACAACGAAAGGTGCACGTCCGGTTCGCAGGGCGGGCCGGGGAAACCCATCGGTGCAAGCCGACAGGGCGCCTCGGTCCGACCCTACTCGCCGCTGGGGCGCGCCGGTCGGTGTGTTTGCTCATCGATGCTGCCTCCTTCGTGCCACGGATGGGAAGTCCGGCAGCCCGCCTCCCCGGACACCGGCCGCTGTCCCGGTCACGGGCCGTCTCCGCTTTTGGCGGGGTTGGGGCGGACGGAGGGCGAAAGCGGCTGGAAACGACGCCGTACTGTCGGAGGTCGCGAGGGTATTGACGGCGATGAGTGGTGCACGCAAGTGAGTGCAACGGCGTATAGGGGCAGCGGCAGTTGTTGTCGCGGGTTTGTCCGCCGACGGTATGCGAAGTCGGCAAGGCGAGTGGGCTAGTATCGTCGCGCAGACCGCCGCCATAGAACTACAGGACGAGCGAAGATGGAGCTTGGAAACGGAAATGGAATTCACTTAACGGTCGGATCAAGCATTGCCCGAAGTCTGGAGCAGTCGCGGCGCGATGTGCTCGACCTGTCGTTGCGGAACTCGTTGCTGAATTTTCGGCCGTCCAATCGGTGGGGAATCGAAGTCACAGACGAATTGTCCGCGGAGACTTTCCGCATTCTCATCGAGAGTCGGCGGGTCATGTACTTCATTCCGGCCCCTGAGGAAGCATTGGCAGCAAATGCCGAGGACGAAGACGCTGATATTCCGTCGGAGTTGCTGACGCTGCTGGCGGAACCGGCAGTGGACTCCGGTGAACCCGCGGGTCGCCACGTCGATAACAAGCTGCAGACGTTGCTGGATAGGGCGACGCTCAATCGCCGCCTTCGCGAGACATTTCGGCAAGCGCGTTCGTCGATCGAAGAACAGGGCGTAAACACCCTGTATCTGGCGCTGGGCATGTTGCGATGGTTCGAGTCCGACAGCAGCGAACAGGAACGCGCGGCGCCGCTGATCCTGGTTCCCGTACGCCTTGAACGGACGGACGTACGCCACAGTTTCAAGCTGTCTTGGACGGAGGACGAGATCGAGGCGAACCTTTCGCTTGAGGCGAAGCTGAGTAACGACTTGGGCGTGCGTTTGCCCGAGGTCGCCGGAGAGGATGACCTGGACGTCACCGGGTACCTCAAGCAAGTGACAGGCGCGGTGAGCCGCATGAAACGCTGGTCCGTGGACGGCGATGCGATTCACCTGGGTTTCTTTTCGTTCAGCAAGTTCCTCATATACAAGGATCTGGATCCCGCTCAGTGGCCGGAAGAGGCGCAGCCGGGCGACCATCCGGTGGTGCGGGCGCTCTACCATTCCGATGGTTTCCGGGGCGAGCCGACGGCGATCGGCGAGGGCGAACACATTGACGACCACCCGAGCGCGGTCGGGTTGTTTCAGGTCGTGGACGCGGACAGTTCGCAGACTTTGGCCGTAATCGATGCCGCCGATGGGCGGAACCTGGTGATCCAGGGCCCGCCGGGCACCGGAAAGTCGCAGACGATCACGAATCTGTTGGCCGAGGCGCTGGCCCGGGGAAAGAAGATCCTCTTCGTGGCCGAGAAAATGGCTGCGCTTGAAGGCGTAAAGCGGCGTCTGGACGCGATTCACCTTGGCGACACTTGCCTTGAACTGCACAGCCACAACACCAACAAACGCGCGGTGCTGAATGAACTGAAGCGCACGTTGGATCTGGGCAAGCCCGTAATGCGCACCGGGGTGGACGACGAGGTCCTCAAGCTGCGTCGCCGGCAACTCAACGAGTACGCGGTTGCAGCCAACACGCCGTTCGGTGTAAGCGGGCTGACACCCCATAACCTAGTCGGCAAGCTGGAAGAGCTTAGGGCAAGCGGTGTGTCCGCCAACGATCCGAAAATTCGGTGCCCGGACTGCGCGTCCTGGAGCAGGGCGGAATTCACCCGGCATCAGGCGCTGGTCGAAGACATACAGAGCTTGGTGCGGAGGATCGGCCGCCCGGGGGACCATGTGTTCTGGGGCTGCGGGCTCCTCCAGATACCCCTTCCCGCCGAGGTTCGGCGGATCGAAAAGGCTCTTGAGCGTGCTTCGGTAGAGCTCCGGCAGGTTCGCTGGCAATTGAGTCGGCTCCGCACGCTTATCCTTCCCGGTCACGACACCGAAGTTGCGAGTGCGGCGGATGCGGAGCGTTGCCTGCACATGGCCGGCATGGTGGTCGAGGCGTCGGAACTGGTTGCCGTCGATCATCGCAATCCCAACTGGGTCGCGCAGGCGGCGACCGTGGGCGAATTGGGCAGAAACGCGGCGCGCTACGCCGATCTGCGAGCGCAATATGAATCCGTCCTGATTCCGGAAGCTTGGGACGCGAATGTATTGGGCATTCGACAGGCGGTGGCCGCCTACGGAGAAAAGTGGTGGCGCTTCGGTTCGGGAGCCTGGCGCAGGGCCATGGCGGAATTGCGCGGACTGTGCAGAGGCGATGCGCCCCGCGATGCGACGGCGTGCAAGGAACTGCTGGACGGCATACTTGAGGCGGGCAGGCTTTGGCGCAGCATTGAAGAGTCGCGAGAGCTGACGGCGGCGCTGTTGCCGGGGCTGGTCCTTGACGATCGCGTGGACGCGTACCGAGCGTTCGCCGAAGCGACGGCGTGGTACGTGGATCTGCATGCCGAGAAGGCGGCGGGAACGGTTGACGGGTCCGTTCACGATATGTTCGACAATGCGCCTGCGAGAATCGATGTACAGAGCCAAACCGAGGCCTGCCGTGACGCGATGCAGCGGCTTCGGCAGGCGCTTGAGGAGGCAGCCGAAGCAATCGATTTGAAGCCCGACCACGTCGGGCCGGGCAACAGGCCGTGGGAACGATCCTACGCGGAGCTCGGTGCCTGGCTGGAGTCGGCAGCCGCGCAATCACTATCAGTGAGCGAAATCGTGCGTTTCAACCAGTTCGAACGCAAGACATTGGACGCAGGAATTCCGGAAGTGGCCGTGGCGGCCGCGACGCGCAAAGAGGCCGGACAACAGCTCGTCGCCCTGTTCGAACAAGGTTGCTACAGCGTCTGGCTTGAAGGGGCGCTCAGAGAGCGTCCGGCGCTGGCCCAATTCGATGGGGACACGCAAGAGGGGATCGCCGAGAAGTTTCGCAGGCTGGACGAGACGCAGCTTGAGTCCAATCGGGTTCACATCGCACAACTGCATTGGGAGGCGTTGCCCCGGCATCACGGTGGCGGACAGTTGGGTGTTCTGCGCCGGGAGTTTCAGAAGAAGAGCCGGCACCTCCCGGTGCGAAAGCTAATGGACAAGGCAGGGAACGCGATCCAGAGCATCAAGCCCGTCTTTATGATGAGCCCGCTATCGATCGCCAAGTACGTGCCGCCGGACTCGCTGTCTTTCGACATCGTCGTTTTCGACGAAGCCAGCCAGGTGAGACCGGTCGAGGCGATGGGCGCGATCCTCAGGGCAAGCCAGTCGGTCGTCGTCGGGGACAGCCGACAGTTGCCGCCGACCAGTTTCTTCGACAGGGCGGGGGGCGACCTGGACGGGGAACAGTCAGAGACCGCGGATCTAGAAAGCATCCTCGGTTTGTTCTGCGCGCAGGGCGCACCCGAACGGTGGCTGCGGCGGCACTACCGAAGCCGGCACGAGTCCCTGATCACCGTGTCCAACCACGAGTTCTATGACAACCGGCTGATCGTCTTTCCGAGCCCGGACGGTGGAAAACGGGAGAGCGGTCTGAGCTTTCAACACGATCCCGCAAACCTCTACGAAAAAGATGGGGTGAATGTCGAAGAAGCCAGGAAAATCGCCGCCGCGGTCATGGAGCACGCCCGCAAGGATGCGGACCTCACGCTTGGCGCGGTCGCCTTCAATCTCAAGCAGGCTCGCCGCGTCGAGGATGAACTGGAGATTCTACGGCGGCGCAATCCGTCGTTCGACGCGACGTTCTTTACCCGGCACACGAACGAACCCTTCTTCGTCAAGAACCTGGAGAACGTTCAGGGCGACGAACGCGACGTTATATTGATCAGTGTGGGCTACGGCAAGCTCGGGGGGGGTATTCTTCGCATGAACTTCGGGCCGCTTAACAAGGACGGAGGCGAGCGGAGGCTCAACGTTCTCATTACGAGGGCCCGACGCAGGTGCGTTGTGTATTCGAACTTTCTTGCCGCAGACTTGGATCTCCGGCGCTCGAAGGCGCGAGGCGTGGAGGCGCTCAAGACGTTTCTGGAGTACGCGGACAAGGGCATCCTAAACGTGCCGCATGCGAGCGGGCGGGAGGCGGATTCGCCGTTCGAGGCGGCCGTGGCGAGAGTACTGCGGGCGCGAGGGCATCAGATCGAGGAACAGGTAGGTTCGGCGGGGTTCTTCATTGACTTGGCGGTCGTGGATCCAAATCGGCCTGGACGCTACATGCTTGGCATCGAGTGTGATGGGGCGAAATACCACAGTGCGCGATCTGCCCGGGACAGGGACCGGCTTCGACAGCAGGTGCTTGAGGGCCTCGGTTGGTCCATTCACCGCGTCTGGAGCACGGACTGGTTTCGCAATCGTGAGCGCGAACTAAGCCGGATCGAGAAGGCGATCCGGAGTGCCTCCTCAGGCAATGGCGGAACACCTTCGCCCGGTGGGACGCGCAACGCCGAACCGCTGCAGCGAAGCACCTTGCCGGACCAGACGGGCGGGAATCGGTCGAAGCCTTACATCGTCGCGAAGCCCCGCATCGATTTGTTGGGCAGGGCGCTTCACGAGGTGGATCTCTTCGAAATTGCCGAATGGATGAGCGAGGTAGTTCGGGTCGAGAGCCCGGTTCACCTGCTGGAAGTGGTTACCCGCATCAGAACCGTCGCCGGGGTGGGTCGCGCAGGCGCCCGAATTGTTCAACACATGGAGCAGGCGATGCGACACGGCGCAAGATCGGGATAGTTCGAGCGGCGCGGTCAATTTCTCTGGCGGCCTGGACATGGTATCCCCGAGGTTCGAAGTCGGGACGGGGACTGGGCCGACTCTGCGAAGGGGCTCAGAAAAATTGAGATGATCGCCCCTGAGGAGATCGGTCAGGCGCTACACCATGCGGTCAACGACAGCTTCGGAATCGATGAGGGAGAGGCAATCAGCGAGGCGTGCCGGCTATTCGGTTTTCAGCGTACCGGCGCGAACATAACAAGCCGATTGCGAGACACGCTCAGTCAGATGGTCGACGATGGGAGACTGCAACGAAGTGGCGGGCTTCTTCGTGTTTCGTGATGCCGGATCGCGCGATCGAGTCGAGAGAATTTTGGCAAAATCAAGGAGGCTCGACGCGGCTGGGCAGATAGCGCTGATACAAACTGCCGTTTGCAAATTCAGTCTTTAGTCGAAAACAAGGTCGCGGGCATTCTGCGGAAGTGACCCTTGGCACGGTTCAACATCGCGGGCGGAATTTTGGCGGCGCCGGTGATCTTCTTGCCGTCCTCGATGGAGCGGCGCAGGTCGCCGGAACGCTCGGCATGGCCGACAGTGCTGCCGATCTGGGTGTATTGCCGGATGGTGTCGTTGATCTGTCTATCCAGGATGCGCCGGTCGGTGACCACGACGATGGAGTCGAACACGGCGGCGCCGTTGCGCTTTAGCCCGATCGACTGGTGGGCCAGCCAGGCGATGGAGTTGCTCTTGCCGCTGCCGGCCGAGTGCTGAATCAGATAGCGTCGGCCCGCCCCGTGTTCGGCGACATCCGACAGCAAGCGCCGCACCGCGTCGAGTTGGTGATAGCGGGGCCAGATCTGCTTGCGGATCTTGCCGCGGGACCGCTTGTCCCGGGGCTTCTCCTCGCGCGATTCCACCACCTGGGCGTAGTTTTCTATGATGTCGGTCAGGCTCTCGCGTGTCAGCACCTCGCGCCACAGGTAGTCGGCCTTCAGCCCGTTCGGATTGGGAGGATTCCCGGCGCCATCGTTCCAGCCCCGGTTGAACGGCAGGAACCAGGAGGCCTTGCCCTGCAAGTGGGTGCAGAAGCGCACATCGGATTCGTCCACGGCGAAGTGCGCGACGCAGCGTCCAAACTCGAACAGCTTCTCTCGCGGGTTGCGGTCCTTCCTGTATTGCTCGACCGCGTCGCCCACGGTCTGCTTGGTGAGGTTGTTCTTCAGCTCGAAGGTGATAATCGGCAGGCCGTTGATGAAGAGCCCGATATCCAGCGCCCGCTGGGTCTCGTCGCGGCTGTAGCGGAGCTGCCGGGTGACCGTGAAGCGGTTTTGCGCGAAGCGTTCCCGCGCCAGTTCGTTGCCGGTCGAGGGCGCCGTGCCGGATGCCGTTGCGCAGCACGTCGATTGTGCCCCGCCTGGCAATCTGGCCCTGGAGGCGGGCAAGGAACTTGCGCCGGGTTGGGCCGTCTTCGTCCAGTGCCAGGGTTTCGGCGGCATCCGGTTGCGTAGCGCGCAGAAACGCTTTCAACTGGGCAAGGTCGACACAATACTCGCGGTCGTAGTCCTGCCAGATTCCTCCGCTCCAGCCCACACCGCCGTAGCCGGTCGCCGGTTCGCGGACGGTCGCTGTGTCCGGCGGTTCGCAGGGATGGCCCGCAAGCGCGGTGCAGATCAGGCGTTCGAGCCCTCGTTCGGAAGTGTCGGTTGGCACGTCAGCCGGTCCGAATCGGAATCTCGATGACCGTTCCTGGATGGACGGCGGCAATCGCTTCCTCAACCTCCAACACCCGAAGTCGTACTTCTGGCCTGTTTGCCGAAAGCAGCACGACGATCCCGAATCGCCTGCCCGCCAGATTCTGTTGGTGCCTCAGGTTTTGATCGGTCGTCACGAGAACCTCGTATCCCTCCCGCTCGGCCAGATCGAGCAACTCACCGTTGTCCTTTTCCGACCAACCTTTCTCCGCCAGGGTATCGACGGAATGCGCTGGCAGGTGGTTTCGCAGAGGAGCGGGCGTGCCTTGGTCGAATAGCAGCTTCAACGCGCCAGTTCCGCTCTCAGCGTCCGGGCCTCGTGTTCGAGCACCGTGCGGCCCTGCTGCGCATCAACGCCCGGAAACCACTCGACGAAGTCATCGACCGTGGCACCGCCGGCAAGGTTTTCGTACCGGGCCCACAGGGGAATCCGGGGGCCCGCAAAAACCCAGGCGCCGCTGACTTTCCCCGGCTTTCGTTCCACCGCCGGGCAGGTTTCCCAGTTTGTCATGTTTGTTGCCTCCGCTTGGTTCGCATCACCGCCCTCGACCTCATCCAAGGCAGTGCATTGCGATCGTGGTTTCTCCGGCAATTCGCTGGCAGCTTCGCGCACATCGCACTTGCCAGTGACGACATCGGCAATCAGGCGCGTTCGGTATTCGCGAAGGAACTCGATCTCGCGGTCGGTTCGGTCGACAGCGCGAATTATCTTCGTGATCGCGTCGCACTTCGAGCGGATCAAAAAGCACAGCCAACTCCTCGACAGAACTACGCCCCAAGGCGCTGAAGTTCACTTCAATACGACTTCGCAATGCTTACGGAAGTTCGGGGGAGAAAATTAAAGTGAATAGAATCTATAGGTTACGATCACAGAAAACAATTTATCGCATTGGTGTCAAGAAACAGCTTCACTTCGACGGAGGCACGGCATCGAGGATGCGCCGATGCTCCCGCTCTTCAAGCTTGTCGTCGGCATCCCATTGCGCGATCTGATCGTCGCTGTAATGCTGAATCTCGATGACCAGGGCGGGTTTGAGAACGATCTCGCTCCCTCGATCCTCCACAATCACGACATCACC
>JAQAJI010000048.1 GCA_028278665.1 Candidatus Rariloculus versatilis | reverse complement strand
ATTGAGTTGACTTCGGAAGTCGGGAAGACGCATTCGGATACGTCGTCGTACTATTGACGGGTCAATCCATATCAGCCCGCGCTTTTGATGCCGGTCAACAGCCACTACAACGCCGGTTGCGGCTGTCGAACCGCCATCTCGCCGATACCCGATTGGATCCAGCCTCAGGAGAGTGTCCATGCAGTTTCCCGTCAAGCGGGGAGCACCGGTAAGCCAGAAGTCCGCGTGCGCGATCTTGCCGTTGTTCGACGGTGGCCCGTTGCAGGGCGTGACCCTGGATTTCGACACGGCGACAGCCGGTCGTATCGCACAGTTCGTGAAGTCCGGAAATGCGTCCGGCACGCTCGGACGCACGGCATTCATTCACGACCTCAACGGAACGGATGCGGACTGCGCACTGCTCGTCGGCTGCGCAGAGCGCGACGAATTCGGCGCGAAGCAATTGCGCACGGCTCTGGGCGCCGCCGCCGTTGCGCTCGGCAAGACCGGCATCGGCAATGCGATCGCCTATTTCGCGCACGAACGGCTAGCAGGCGTCGATGCCTATTACAGTGCCCGCCTGAGCGTGGAGACGTTCAGCTCGAAGCTCTACCGGTTCGATGAACTGAAGAGCAAGCCCGGGCCGAGACCCAAATTCTCGCGGCTTGGCCTGTCGGCGCCCGACAGCGATGCAGCACGCAAGCTGCGGCGCGGCGCGGCCGACGGCGCCGCAATTGCGGCCGGTGTCGAACTCGCACGCGACCTTGGAAACCGGCCTGCCAACATTTGCACGCCGGCACACCTTGCGGGTGTCGCTCGGGAGATCGCCAACAACTACGAGGACTTCGAGATCGAAGTCATTGACGAGCTGGAAATGCAGAAGCTCGGCATGGGCTCGCTGCTCTCCGTTACGCATGGCGCCGAAGAGCCGGCGCAGCTCATCGTGCTCAATTACCGGGGTGCGCCGAACGGTGCTCAGCCCGTCGCGCTCTGCGGCAAGGGCATCACCTTCGACACGGGAGGCATCTCGATCAAGCCCGGCGCAAAAATGGACGAGATGAAATTCGACATGTGCGGTGCGGCCAGTGTGCTCGGCACCATGAAAGCCCTTGGGGAACTCAACGCGCCCGTCAATGTCATCGCCCTGGTCCCGGCCTGCGAGAACATGCCCGGCGGCCGCGCGACGCGTCCGGGCGACATCGTGCGGAGCATGTCCGGGCAAACGATCGAGATCCTCAACACCGACGCCGAGGGCCGGCTGATCCTCGCCGACGCCCTGACCTATGCCAAACGGTTCGAACCGAGCCACATCATCGACATCGCGACGCTCACGGGCGCCTGTGTCATGGCGCTCGGCAAGGTATATACGGGCCTGTTCACGAACGACGAGGAACTCGCGGTCCGGTTGCTCGATGCGGGGCGCCGATCGCTCGATCCGGCCTGGCGCCTGCCGGCCGACGACGAATACGGCGAGAGCATGAAGAGCAACTTTGCCGACTTTGCGAACCTCGGCGCGCGTTACGCGGGCGCGAGCAGCGCCGCGCACTTCCTGTCGCGGTTCGCTGACCGCAAGGGCTGGGCGCACCTCGACATCGCGGGCACGGCCTGGCTTGAAGGCGAAAGGAAAGGCGCGACGGGACGCCCCGTGCCCTTGCTCGTGGATTTTCTGCTGAATCTCTGAGGCCCACGCAGCCGCTAGCCCCGTTCTCCGCAACCATACGTTTTCCGGTACCCGCTTACGCATGCCCCAAGACCCAGTGACCCGCGTCGACTTCTACATTCTCTCCACGGATTCGGATGCTGCGCGGCTTCACTTCACCTGCCGGATTGCCGACAAGGCCATGCGCAGCGGCCGACAGACCTTCATCAACTCGCCCTCCGATCGAGAGACGAAGCAGCTCGACGACCTCTTGTGGACGTTTTCGCAAGGCAGTTTCGTGCCGCACAGGATCGTCACAGCGCACGAGGCCGAGCCCGTGCGGGAACCGGTGGTGATCGGCACCGGTCAGGAGCCCCGCGGCGACCGCTGGAACGTGCTGATCAATCTCGCGCCGGAGGTTCCGGAGTTCTTCAGCCGCTACGAACGCGTCGTCGAACTCGTCGACGCACAACTGCTTCGCCGCAAACAGGGGCGCGAGCGCTACCGCTTCTATCAGGGCTGCAGTTGCGAACTCAACACCCACCGGATGTGACCGCCATGATCGAGGCACGACGACAAGCGGAGCGCAACCGGTGAGCACGGCTTACCAGCCGGCGGCGATCGAATCGCGCCACTACCGCCGCTGGACGGACTCCGGGTGGTTCGCACCGTCCGGCGAGGGCGAGCCGTTCAGCATCGTCATCCCACCGCCGAACGTGACCGGAACGCTGCACATGGGGCACGCGTTTCAGGTCACGATCATGGATGCGCTGACGCGTTACCACCGCATGTGCGGCCACACAACGCTCTGGCAGCCCGGCACGGATCACGCGGGCATCGCAACGCAGATGGTCGTCGAACGGCAGATCGACGCCGAGGGCACGACGCGCCAGGCGCTCGGCCGCGACGCCTTCGAGCAGCGCGTTTGGCAGTGGAAGGCGACCTCGGGCAACACGATCAACACGCAGCTCGCACGGCTCGGGGCTTCGGTCGACTGGTCGAGAGACTGCTTCACGATGGACCCGGAGCTGTCGCGCGCGGTGATCGAGGTCTTCGTGCGTCTCTATGACGAAGGCGTCATCTACCGCGGCACGCGCCTCACCAACTGGGATCCGAAGCTTCACACCGCGCTCTCCGACCTCGAGGTGCTGAGCACCGAGGAACGAGGCAAGCTCTGGCGCTTTCGCTATCCGCTCGAGGACGGCGGCGGCGCGCTGATCGTCGCGACGACGCGGCCGGAAACGATGCTCGGCGACACGGCCGTAGCCGTTCACCCCGACGACGACCGTTACGGCCACCTCGTCGGCAAGAGTGTTCGCCTGCCGCTCGCGGAACGTTCGATACCGGTGATCGCGGACAGCTACGTCGACCCCGAGTTCGGCACCGGCTGCGTGAAGATCACGCCGGCGCACGACTTCAACGACTACGAGATGGCGCTGCGCCACGAGCTGCCGATGATCAACATCTTCGATCGGGACGCGGCGCTGAACTCGAACGTGCCCGAGCGCTATCGGGCCCTTGACCGGTTCGAGGCCCGCAAGCGCGTGCTCGAGGATCTCGAGGCCGCGGGGTTGCTCGACGGGGTCGGCGAACACTCGGCCATGATCCCGCGCGGCGACCGCAGCGGCGTGATCGTCGAACCGCTGCTCACCGACCAGTGGTACGTGCGCGCCGAAACTCTGGCCGGACCCGCGATCGAGGCCGTCGAGCAGGGCCGCGTCCGGTTCGTCCCGGAGAACTGGTCGAAGATCTATTTCGTGTGGATGCGCAACATCCACGACTGGTGCATCTCGCGGCAGTTGTGGTGGGGACACCGGATTCCCGCCTGGTACGACGACGACGGCAACATCTACGTCGCGCGCACCGAGTCCGAAGTGCGCCGCAAGCACGGCCTCGGCGACGGTGTCGCGCTCAGGCAGGACGACGACGTGCTCGACACGTGGTTCTCCTCGGCGCTATGGCCGTTCTCGACAATGGGCTGGCCTGAGAAGACCGACGCGCTGGCGACTTTCTATCCGACGTCCGTTCTCGTTACGGGCTTCGACATCATCTTCTTCTGGGTCGCCCGCATGATCATGATGGGGCTCAGGTTCATGGGCGACGTACCGTTCCGCCACGTCTACATCCACCCGCTCGTACGCGACCAGGAAGGTCAGAAGATGTCCAAGTCCAAGGGCAACATTCTCGACCCGATCGACCTCGTCGACGGCGTGGACCTCCAGACGCTGCTCGACAAGCGCACATCCGGCATGATGCAGACACATCTGAAGTCGCGCGTCGAGCGTGTCACGCGCAAGGAATTCCCGGACGGCATACGTGCCTACGGGACCGACGCGCTGCGCTACACCTTCGCGTCACTTGCGACCATGGGCCAGGACGTGCGCTTCGACCTCGGCCGGATCGAGGGCTACCACCGCTTCTGCAACAAGCTCTGGAACGCCGCGGCGTACGTCTTCAACCAGTTGCCGGAACCCGCCGACGAGGCACGTGGAGTCACGCGGTCGCCGGAGCCCGTCGACGCGAACCAACTGGCAGCGCAGGTGCCGGAACCCGCCGACGGGGACCGCAGGCCCAGCGTCGCTGACCGCTGGATCGTGTCGCGTCTGAACAGCACGGTCGAGGAAGTCCACAAGGCCTACGCGGGCTACCGGCTCGACCTCATGGCGCAGGCGCTCTACGACTTCACCTGGCACGAGTTCTGCGACTGGTATGTCGAACTCACGAAACCCGTTCTTACCGGTGACGATGCCGGTGCCGCGGAGCAGCGCGCGGCACGCGCCACGCTCGCCCTGGTGCTCGGCGGGCTCTGCAAGCTGCTGCAT
The DNA here is from genome assembly GCA_028278665.1 of Candidatus Rariloculus versatilis. Taxonomy (GTDB): domain Bacteria; phylum Pseudomonadota; class Gammaproteobacteria; order Steroidobacterales; family Rariloculaceae; genus Rariloculus; species Rariloculus versatilis. The sequence continues at coordinate 12,420 of JAQAJI010000048.1, read as the reverse complement.
CCGCTGATCCCGTTCATCACCGAAGAGATCTGGCTCAGGCTCTCAGCGAAGACCGGCACCGAGAGCGACACCGTCATGCTCGAACGAATGCCGGATTCGGAGAGCTTTGCGGCGGACGCCGACGCCGAAGCCGAAATGGTCTGGATTCAGGGCTTCATCGTCGGCGTGCGGCAGATTCGCGGTGAGATGAACATCGGCAGATCGCGCACGCTGCCCGTCAAGCTTGCGGGCGCCGCCGGCGACGATCGGCGGAGGCTCGCCGAGCACGAAGCGTATCTCAAGAGGCTGGCCGGGATCGGCAGCGTCGAGTTTGTGAATGAAGACGAGGACGTCCCCGGAGCCGCCACGGCGCTGCTCGGTGAGATGCGCATTCTGGTCCCGCTCGCAGGACTGATCGACATCGGCCAGGAACGCGAACGGCTCGGCAAGCAGCTCGACCGGGTCCGCGCCGACCTCGACAAGGCCCGGCGCAAACTCGCGAACGACAACTTCGTCAACAACGCTCCGGCGGAGATCGTTGCGAAAGAGCGCAGCAGGGTCGAGGAATTCGCAACGCGCGCCGAGCAGCTCGAGCAGCAGCTTCAGCGCCTGGCGAATCTCGCCTGATGCGGGATTCGGGTGCGGTCGATTGGTACACGACCGCACCGCGAGCCTGCTGCGAGCACAAGGGGAGTTGCACTGCCCGCAACCCCAAGCCGATGCGGGTCATGAGACTGCGGTCGTCAGCGCGAAGCGCGTAGCGTGACCGCGAGCACGACGGCGTCCTCACGGCCGTGCGGCGCCTGGTAGTAGGCCGGGCGAATGCCGATGCGCGTGAACCCGGCCGATTCGTAGAGCGCGAGCGCCGCCGCGTTCGACGGCCGCACTTCCAGATAGACACGCTCCGCGTCTGAGACTTCGCACCTGGCGAGCAGTGCGTTCAGCAACATCCGCCCGTAGCCCAGTTGCTGCGAAGCCGGATGCACGCACAGGTTCAGGACGTGCGCTTCACCCGCGGCAATCGAAATGATGCCGTAACCGGTCACGACGCCGCCGACTTCGACCACCACGCAGTGATAACCGGCCAGCAGGCAATCGCGGAATACCGCCTGACTCCAGGGGTAGTTGTAGGCCGCCCGCTCGATGGATGCCACCGCCTTGAGGTGGGCCGGCATCATGGTTCGAACCTCCGAGAGGGGAGATACTGCCGCGTTCATTGAACCTGGTCGATTATGTCCCTGACCATGCACAGGTCCCGCCAGGACTTCGCCTTGGCCAGCGGACTGCGCAACAGGTACGCCGGATGATAGGTCACAACGAGCGGTATGCCCGCCGCTCCGTATTGACGCACCTGCCCCCTGAGCCTACCGATGGGCACATCGGTCTGCAATAACCACTGGGCGGCGATCCGCCCCACAGCCAGGATCGCTTTCGGCTCGATCAATTCGATCTGCCGGTCGAGATACGGCGTGCATGTCTGCTGCTCGGACGGTTGCGGGTCCCGGTTGTTCGGTGGCCGGCATTTGAGAATGTTCGCGATGTAGACCTCCTCGCGCGCGAAACCGATCGCCTTGAGCATGGCGTTCAGCAATTGTCCGGCGCGACCCACGAACGGTTCACCCTGCCGGTCCTCCTCGGCGCCCGGCGCTTCGCCGATAATCAACAGATCGGCGTCGCGGCGGCCGACCCCGAACACAGTCTGGGTCCGGTCGCGATGCAGGCCGCAGCGCGTGCAGTCGCGCACGGCGAGAGCGAGCTGTTCCCAGTCGAGGCCGCCTGATGGCGCGGCTGCAATTTCGCGACCGACGTCACGTGCTTGCCCGGCCAATGGCGGCCCGGCTGGCGCTTGTCCGGCAGGCGCCAGTCGAGCGGCGGCCGGGTTCGCTTCGTTACCGGCCAACGCGTTCAGATCCGCCTCGACCGACGGCGGATCGGCCGAATCGTTGGCTCTGAGCCGCCAGACAGGGATCCCCATCTCGGCCAGGTAACGCCGCTTGAGCGCGTTCACTGTTCTGCGCTCCGGCGGTGCCGCGCTGCCCTGTCGCTGCCGCCGCGATGCCCGGGCGCGGTCACTGTTCAATGCTCCCCCGCCGCTTGCGTTGCCGGCGCCACAGCCAGTCCGCGGGACCGAAGCAGGCGTAGCCCATGAACAGCACGAAGACGACGAGCGGCGGCTCGATCGAGATGACGATGATCACGAGCGGAATCAGCAGGAGCTGGGCAAATTTGAGGCGGCCCGTCAGGTTGATGTCCTTGAAGCTCGGATAGCGGAACCGCGACATCATGAGCAGTCCCGCCACGGCGGTGATCGTCACGCCCGCCACGAGAGCGGTGAGCCCCTCTATGCCGTAGCCGGTGCTGATCCAGACGGTGGAGGCCACGGCGGCGGCAGCCGGCGGACTCGCCAGGCCCTGGAAGTAGCGCTTGTCCTGGCTCGCTGCGTTCGTGTTGAACCGGGCGAGTCGGAATGCCGCGGCCGCGGCATAGAGGAACGCCGCAAGCCAGCCGACGCGTCCCCAGATCGCACCGTACTCGGAGAGCCTCTCGACGCCCCACTGGTAGGTCACGATGGCCGGCGCAAGGCCGAAGGACACCATGTCCGCGAGACTGTCGAACTCCTTGCCGAACTCGCTTTCCGTACTGGTCATGCGGGCCACGCGGCCGTCGGTGCCGTCAAGGACCATCGCGATGAAAACTGCCCATGCGGCGGCCTCGAAGTTCCCGTCGATCGCCGCGACGATCGAATAGAAACCGGCAAACAGGCCGCCCGTCGTCAGCAGATTGGGCAGCAGATAAATACCCTTGCGGCGCGCTCCGCCTTGTTCGCTGGCCAACTGGGATACCCGAAAACTTCAACCTCGACCGGCGCCCATGCTGCGACAATCGAAGCGCGCGCGCAACGGCATCGCAGGCCCGCGCCCGTCGAACCACAGGCGCCGCGATGCGGAACGACGGCATGTCGTCGGCACGAATTGCGGCGGAATCGCGCTCGCGCGGACTTGTTGCCGCCGTATGGCTAGAATTGCGCCCCGGAGTCATCTCGGGGCCTGGCCATGTATCTGTCGCGGCTACCGCTAACGACCTTAAAGGAAACGCCGGCTGACGCGGAAACCGTCAGCCATCGACTCATGCTGCGCGCGGGCCTGATCCGCCGCCTCGCGTCCGGGCTCTACAACTGGATGCCGCTCGGAATGCGCGTGCTGCACAAGGTCCAGACGATCGTCCGCGAGGAGATGGACCGCGCCGGTGCGCTCGAACTCGTCATGCCGAGCGTGCAGCCTGCAGAGCTGTGGCGCGAGTCCGGCCGCTGGGAGGACTACGGCCCGGAACTCCTGCGCATGAAGGACCGCCACGAGCGCGACTTCTGCCTCGGCCCGACGCACGAGGAGGTCATCACTGACATCGCGCGTCACGAGCTCATGAGCCACCGCCAGTTGCCGGTCAACTATTACCAGGTCCAGACCAAGTTCCGCGACGAGATCCGGCCGCGCTTCGGCGTCATGCGCGCGCGCGAATTCATCATGAAGGACGCGTACTCGTTCCACCTCGACGAGCAGTCGCTGCTCGAGGGCTACGAGCTGATGCGCGATGCCTACAGGCGGGTCTTCGACCGCCTCGGACTCGAATACCGGATCGTGCAGGCGGACAGCGGAGCCATCGGCGGCAGCCGCTCCGAGGAATTCCTGGTACTGGCCGCGACCGGCGAGGATGCCATCGCCTGGTGCGACGCCGACGGCTTCGCCGCCAATGTCGAGGTCGTATCGATCGCGGCATCCGGGAACGCGGCGCCGGATCCGTCCCATGAGCGCGAACTCGTTGCGACGCCCGGCGTCGGCACGATCGCGGAGCTTGCGAGGTTTCTCGGTACCGGCGCCGACCGTTGTCTGAAAACGCTGCTCGTGAAGGGCAACGAGACCCCGGCCGTCGCGCTGCTGCTGCGCGGCGACCACGAACTCAATGCCATCAAGGCGCAGAATCTCCACGGCGTTGCTGCGCCGCTCACAATGTTGCGAGGCGCCGAAGTCGAGGCCGCAACCGGCTGCGAACCGGGGTTCCTGGGGCCCGTGGAACTGCCTGTACCGATGCACGTCGACCACGCCGCCGCGGAACTTTCGGACTTCGTCTGCGGTGCGAACCGGCCGGACTACCACTACACCGGCGTCAACTGGGAGCGCGACGTCGATCTGCCGGGCGTGGCGGACCTGCGCACCGCCGTGGCAGGCGATCCGAGTCCGCTTGGCGGCGGACCGTTGTCGGTCGCCCGGGGCATAGAGGTCGGACACATCTTCCAGCTCGGCACGAAGTACAGCGATGCGATGGACGCAACCGTGCTCGATGCCGACGGCAACAAGCGCTCGATGCACATGGGCTGCTACGGCATCGGCGTGACGCGCGTCGTTGCCGCGGCTATCGAGCAGAACCATGACGAGCACGGCATCATCTGGCCCGCAGCGATCGCACCGTTTCAGGTGATCGTCGTGCCGATCAATCCGGACCGATCGGAAGTCGTTCGCGAGACGATGGCCGAACTGCACGATCGCCTGAGCGAAGCCGGCCTCGAGGTCCTGGTCGACGACCGGGCGCAACGGCCGGGATTCAAGTTCGCCGACGCCGACCTGATCGGAATTCCGCATCGCATCGTGATCGCCGAGCGCGGACTGAAGGCGGGACAAGTCGAATACAAGGGACGCAGCGAGAGCGACGTCACCCTCGTGCCGGTCGAGTCGATCGTCGACTTTCTGCGATCGCGCGCCTGAGGAGTTTCGGGGAGCCGGCGCCGTGGGCGGGCGTGGAGGTGCTTTCTTCCCTAAGCGTCAGCGCGCCGTTTACCGGGGCGAAAACCCCTGGCGCACGCTGAATCCCTCGCCCGGCGAGCCCGACCACTCCTCCACGCGCACACCTGTGACGCGCGCGGCCGGCGGCCCTTCCCAGAGCCAGGCGCAAAGCGCCGCTACGGATGCTTCCGCGCCGCAGACGACGACTTCGACGGTCCCGTCGGCGAGATTGCTGGCCCAGCCCCGAAGGCCAAGTCCCCGGGCGCGATCTGCCGTGGTTGCACGATAGAACACGTCCTGCACCCGACCGGAGACGATGCAGCGAACCGTCTTCTCGCGATCAGTCACTTGCGGAGGCTTGCGCCGTCGACAGCGCCTCCACGGCACGATTCTTCGCCCGGACCGCGTTCGCGCGCGCCGGACCGTAGGCTTCCTCTCGCAACTGCTGCTCGGCCTCGGCCAGGTAGCGCCGCGCCTCGCCGAGCACTGCGGGCGCGTGCTCGGCCGCCGCGGCCTGCTCGGCCGCTGCGATGGCCTGACGGGCATCGCTCATCTCCTGGACCGGAGGCGATGTCACGCAGCCGCCAAGCACGACGCACGCGAGCACGCCCATGGGGAACAGGCTCCAGGCGGTTCGCGAGGACTGGGACATCCGTGTTGTTTTCAATGACTTGACACCGTCAATCCAGGCAAAAAAGTAGCAGGGAGGTCTCCGCAGCGTCAAGCGGAACACCTGCACCGAACGCCGCAGACCATCGTGAACGTTGCCGGTCGCAGCCGACGGATTTCGTTACACCGACCATCTCGCGAAAGCGCCTTCGGCAATAGCCCGGTGCGGACTATACTCTGCGCTGCTGCCGCCCGCACATGGGCGCGATCAACGAATCCGGCTTCAGCAACAGGCACGTCACAGATGAAACCGAAGATCTACCACAACCCTCGCTGCTCCAAGTCCAGACAGGCGCTTGCGTTGATTCAGGAGCACGATATCGATGTCGATGTCGTCGAATACATTAAGTCGCCGCTGTCCAGGGCCGAGTTGCAGGAACTGCTGCGCAAGCTCGGATTCGGACCGCGAGACCTCATCCGCAGGTTCGAAGCGGAATTCAAATCGGCCGGTGTCAGCGACGAAACGTCCGACGACGAGTTGCTCGATCTCATGCTCGCGCACCCGAAAATCATCCAGCGACCCGTCATCGAGGTCGGCGATCATGCCGTTGTGGGTCGTCCGCCGGAGCGCGCGCTGGATCTGCTCGTGTAGGCGTACGAGCCTGCGCCGCAGGAATCCTCGCCAGCAAATCGGCTTTCGAATTCTCACGCTCGCCAATACTTGCGCTGCAGGCTAGAACGACGCCCCGGACTTGAGCGCCTTGCGAACGAACGGCACGGTGAGCCGGCGCTGCTCGACCAGCGATGCGCGATCGAGGCGGTCGAGCCACCGACACAGCTCGCCAACCTCGCGCTCGACGCGCGTGAGCAGGTAGCGCGCCGTCGCCTCGTCGAGTTCGAGGCCGAGGCCGCGCGCGTGCTCCTCGAGCGCCTGCCGCTGACCGTCGTCGCTGAGCGGATTGAGGCGGTAGACCGTCGCGGCCGCGGCGCGTGAAGCGAGATCGGCGAGCGCAAACCGCGCGGCTGACGGCACGGTGTCGGCAGCGAGCAGCAAGGGGCGGCCGCTCGACTGCATGCCCTCGAGAACGGCGAACAGCCGTGCCTCCCATGCGGGTCGGCCCGCAACCGCGTCAACCTGATCGAGCGCGAGCAACCCGATGCTGTCGAGACCCAGCAGACAATCGGGATCGAGTTCCCCGTCCGTACCGAGCGGGAGGTACATGGGACGTATTCCCGCCCGGTCGGCGGCCCGGCAGGTGGCCTGCAGCAGGTGCGACTTGCCGCGGCCCTTCGCTCCGCAGATCCAGACGACGTCGCTGCGCTCGCCGTGCGCCACAGTCTGAAGGTGTCTGACGAGCGTCTCGTTACTGTCGGCGACGAAGGTCTCGAACGCGGCAAACCGATCGAGCTTGAGCGGAAGCGGCAACTGTCCCGGGGGTTCGATTCCCCTGCCCCGGGGCACCATTGAAGATTGCCGATCGTTCACGCGCACGCCTGTTTGCGCTACCGGCGGTAGCCGGCAAACTCGAGTACGGCCCCACTCATCGATGTCCGGTCTTGCTTCATGGCCCGATCCCGGGGCGCGCAAGCCGGTAAGTCAGGCTGTCTGACTGTGGCAGTTGAGGCAACTCCCCCGGCGACGGCAGCGCGCCTGAATCGGACCCCGAGTCCGCATCACCATCCCCGCCATCGACGGCATCAGCCGGCAGCAGCACGCCGTCGAGCGCGAGCAGGCGGCGAAGCACATCCTCCTCGCTGCGTGTGGTGAGCCTGACGTCGAGCACTCTGCCGCCCAGTGTCTCGACTTCGACGCTGTCGAGCACACTGAGCGCTTCGAGATAGGTCATGACCGCGCCGTAGTCCGTGAGGCTCCCTACGTCGAGCACAGTCAACGGGAAGGAGCGACGCCCGCCGGCCATGCTGAATTCCGCGGCGAAATCGTCGGCGAGCCAATCGAGACCGTCGCGCAGACCGCGGCTCGTGACGACGCGAATGGCCTCCTCGTGCACGAGCGTCGAGCGCACTTCGTAGCCGACATCGCTGACGCGGACGCGGACGACGAGGTGAGCGTCGACCCGATAGCGACTCGAGGCACGCGCGATCCGCTCGTCGAAACCGCCCCAGAGATCGACGAAACTGATGGATTGAACGTCGAGCGCGTCCATCGTCGGCAGCGTGAGCGGCAAGCCCCGCTCGTCGGCCGCCAGGCGAAGCTCCTCTCCCACCGCCTGCATCAATTCCAGCATCTCGGGGCTCGTTCGTTCATCGGGCACCGTCGCAGGATCGGCGAGACGGGCCGTCAGGATCGCCCGCTCGCCCCAGCCGCCATCGACGGCCACCCACAGCAGCGTCATGGGCCGCTCGGCGCCCCAGACGGGCCAACCGAGCGTTTCCAGCCACTGATCCACGCGGCTCGGGATGAACTCGACGCGTACGCGTTCCCTATCGAGCGGGTTGTACGATCTCATGTGCGTTTCGGCCGAATCGATCAGCGGCAAGAGAGCGGGATGGAATCGCGCGTCGAGCCTGCCCGTGACGCGCGTGAGCAACTGACTCATGCCCAGTCGAATCGCTTCGGCGCGCCGGTCGAGCGCGTCCGGGGCCGGAGTTACCGTAACCGTGTAGAGCTCCGGGAAGACTGCAGCACGGGTCTGCATCCCGCCGAGCACCGTGCACGCGACGAGCAACAGCAGCGTCCGGAGACTCGGCCCGCGGGCCTCGAAGCCTCGCCGCACCATCCGCTCAGGGCCTGTGAACGCCGTGCGAGACAGCTCTGCCGAGTTCCTTGTTTTGCACGGCATTCACAGACCCTTGTGTCCCTGTTTCAGCGCCATCGACTATTATAGCGATCATCCCGCAAACGCCCGCGTCCCTGCCGACGACCAGCCATGAGCTCAACGAACTCGCTGACCTACAAGGATGCCGGTGTCGACATCGACGCGGGCGAAGCGCTCGTCGAGCGCATCAAGGCGCCGGTCCGACGCACGCTGCGGCCGGAAGTTCTCGGCGGTCTGGGCGGATTCGGCGGTCTGTGCCGCATTCCCGAAGGTTACCGCTCACCGGTGCTCGTGGCCGGCACCGACGGCGTAGGCACCAAGCTCAAGCTCGCGATCGAGCACGATGGCCACGACGGCGTAGGCATCGACCTCGTCGCGATGTGCGCGAACGACGTGATCGTGCAGGGCGCGGAGCCATTGTTTTTCCTCGACTACTACGTCACGCCCAGGCTCGACGTGGAAGTCGCCGCACGGGTCATCGCCGGCATCGCGCGCGGCTGCGAACTCGCGGGCGCGGCCCTCATCGGCGGCGAAACGGCCGAGCATCCCGGGGCACATGAAACCGACGACTATGACCTTGCAGGCTTCTGCGTAGGCGTCGTCGAGGAAGCCGAGATCATCGACGGCAGCGGCATCGCCGCCGGCGACACCGTGATCGGACTCGCTTCCTCAGGCACCCATTCGAACGGCTTCTCGCTGATCAGGAAGATCCTCGAGCAGCGCCCGGGAGCGCGCGAGGAACTCATCGACGGCAAGCCGCTGATCGAGCGGCTGCTGGAACCGACCCGCATCTACGTGCGGTCGTTGCTCGCATTGTTCGAAAGTGTGCAGGTGAAAGGTCTCGCACACATTACGGGCGGCGGCCTGACCGACAACATCCCACGCGTGCTGCCAGACAGCCTCGGCGCACGACTCGATCGCGGAGCCTGGCCCCGGCCCGGTGTTTTCCAGTGGCTCTCCGACGAGGGCGTGGCTGACCGCGAACTCTACCGCACCTTCAATTGCGGCCTCGGCATGATCATTGTCGTCGCGAGGGATTCCGCGGACGCGGCAATCGCGAGTCTTGAGCATTCTGGCGAACAAGCCTGGTTCGTCGGATCCATCGTCGAGGACAATCGCGGAGGAGTCACGATTGTTTGAGCGGCGCGCGAATCGAAACGCGAGACTGCCTGCACGGATTCTGCAGGCTGTGTGGCTGCTGCTGCTCGCATTTGGCGCCGCAACGCAGACAGCGAAGGCACAGGTTCCAAGCTATTCGGCCCGCTATCAGATCGAGAACCGGGGCCGGATCGTGGGCATGACCGAATTCGAGGTAAGCCACGACGAACGGCGTGATGTCTACACTTTCAGCTCACGCTCGCGGGCTCGAGGTTTGCTGCGGCTGTTCGATCGACGAATTGCCCTGGAGCGCAGCGATTTCATCGTGGAGGATGGGCGCATCCGGCCGCTCGAGTACCGCTTCGAGGACGGACTCCGCAAGGACGATAGCAGGCTCCACATGGTCTTCGACTGGGGCACAAGCGTCGTTACCGTAGACAGTGCCCGAGGTGTTATCGAGTTTGATTTGTCGCCAGGTGTGCTCGACCGCGGCGCGATGCAGGTCGCGCTCATGCGCGACATCGAGACGAACGGTCGGCCGGGGCCGTACACGGTCATAGGCGAAGAGGATCTTTCGACGTACGATTTCGTCAGGCGGGACGACGCCGAAATCACGACGCCGGCAGGGACGTTCACCACGCAGCGTTTCCTGCAGCAGCGCGACGGTTCGTCTCGTAGCACTCTCGTCTGGGTCGTCCCGGAGTTGCGCTATCTGCCTGCGGCCATCGAGCAATATCGCGACGGCGAACTCAACACGCGCATGGTGTTGGAGTCGGTCGAAGGACTCGGGACCGACGGCGACGGTCCGTAGTCACGAATACTGCCGCCCCTCCCCAACCCGAAAGCGCCGAACCGCCTGGCGCGAACGCGAACCGCGATACACGGGAAACCGGGGCTCCGGACTGACGCTTTTCCACTGCCAGGTCAAGCTCCCGCAAGCCACTCGCGCAGCTTCGACCAGCGGCGCCTTCCGGTAACGTTGCGCACCGCGATTGCCACCGCCTTTTTTTGCCCGACGAGCACGACAAGCCGCTTGCCGCGCGTCACGCCGGTGTAAAGCAGGTTCCGCCGCAGCATCGCGTAGTGCTGGGTCAGCACGGGGATCACGACAGCGGGATATTCCGAACCCTGACTCTTGTGGATCGTTGCGGCGTAAGCCGGCACGAGGGCGTCGAGTTCCCCGAAGCCGTAGTCGACCTCGAGACCGTCGAAGGTCACCGTCAGTTCTCCCGTGTCGGGGGACACATCGGCGATTCGGCCGATATCGCCGTTGTAGACATCCTTTTCGTAGTCATTCTCGATCTGCATGACCTTGTCGCCGGGCGCGAAGGTCCAGCCGAAACGCTCGACCTTCCGTTCCGCCGAGGGATTGAGCGCCGCCTGCAGTTCGACATTGAGCGAACGAACGCCCGCCCCTCCCCGGTTCATCGGACACAGCACCTGGATATCGTCGATCGGGTCGAAGCCGAAGCGCTGGGGAATCCGCGTCGTGACCAGTTCCTCTATCCGCGCAACCGCGGTCTCGACGTCCTCGACCGGCACGAAATAGAAGTCGCTGTCGCCTTCGGGTCGTGCGAGGTCCGGGATGTCGCCCTCGTTGATCCCGTGCGCCACCGTGACGATCCGGCTCTGCGCCGCCTGCCGAAAAACCTCGGTCAGGCGCACGACCGCAACCGCTCCCGACGCGATGATGTCGGCGAGCACCTGCCCCGGGCCCACGGACGGAAGCTGATCGACATCGCCCACGATCAGCACGGCCGCTCCATCCGGAACGGCCGCTAGCAGCGCCCGCATGATCGGAACATCGACCATCGAAGCCTCGTCCACGACGAGCAGGCCGCAGTCGAGCGGATTGTCGGCATTGCGCTTGAAGCCGCCGTGCCCCGGATCCACCTCGAGCAGGCGGTGGATCGTGCGCGCCTGAAGTCCTGTGGCCTCACCAAGCCTGCGCGCGGCGCGCCCTGTCGGCGCACAGAGCAACATCACGACGCGTTTCGCGGCAAGGATGCGAACAATGGCATTGAGAATCGTCGTCTTGCCGACGCCTGGCCCGCCGGTAATGACCGTCGCGGTGGAAGCCAGCGACACGCGCACGGCGTCGGCCTGACTCGGCGCGAGCACGAGGTCCGTCCTGCCCTCGACCCAGGGGATCGCCTTGTCCGCATCGATCTCAGGCCACGGCAGCGGACCCTTCGCGATCTTCGTCAGGCGCTCGGCGATCGACTGCTCGGCGCGGTACAGACCCTCGAGAAAGATGCACGGGGTCGCCGCGACGCTGTCCGCGACGACTGCGCCGCTCTCGAGTTCGAGTTCGAGCGCTGTTTGAAGCAGATCCCCGGGTACGTCGAGCAGCTCGGCGGCCAGCGGTAGCAGTTCGACGGTCGGCAGGCCGCAATGACCTTCATCCATCGCCGAGGCCAGGGCATACGCGATGCCGGCCCGCACGCGGATCATGGCCGTCGCCTCGACGCCGAGCTTCATTGCGATGGTGTCGGCGGTCCTGAAGCCGATGCCGCGGATGTCCCTCGCCAGGCGGTAGGGATCCTCGCTCATGACCTCGACCGCATCCGCGCCATAGGTCTTGAAGATCCTCACGGCACGAGCCGTGCCGACCCCATGGCTGTGCAGGAACACCATGATCTCGCGGACGACCTTCTGTTCCGCCCACGCGTCGGTGATGCGCCCTGCGCGCACCGGTCCGATGCCCGGCACATCGCGCAGACGCTCCGCTTCGGCCTCGATGACGTCGAAGACGTCCTCGCCGAACGCCCGCACGAGCTTGCGCGCGTAGACCGGTCCGATGCCCCGGATCATGCCCGAACCGAGGTACTTCTCGATGCCTTCGAGCGATGAAGGCGCCGAGGTCCTGAGGAAGGTCGCCTTGAACTGCTGCCCGTGAGTGCGGTCGTTGACCCATTCCCCGGATGCCGTAAGCCACTCCCCGGCCGCGATCATGGCGGCGTGGCCGACCACAGGCACGAGATCGCGGTGCCCGCGGGCCTTGACGCGCAGCACGCAGAAGCCGCTCTGGAGGTTGTGGAAAGTGACCCGCTCGACGAGCCCGGCGATGACTTCCTGAGACGGCGCCTGTTGACTCTGCCCCGCCCCGGGACGTCGACCACCGGCCGCAGCACGTGAAGTCAATAGCGTAATCCCTTGTCCTGTGTTAGAAATCTGGCGCC